>MAAD01000246.1 GCA_002162985.1 Bermanella sp. 47_1433_sub80_T6
CTCGCTGGGCCAAAATTTGTAAATCCCGGGTCTCGTCCAGTACTTCTTGTGGGCTTAAGCCTAATTCTTTGGCTTGCTCTTGAGCAGACTGCTGGATTAATAAGGTGTCTTTAACGGCGGGGGCAGAACAGGCCGAAATGAATGTCAGGCTAAGTACACCAACCAGAAGTTTATTCATGGATTAATCCTTTAAAATATTTGTTAATTGCTTGGCAGTTTAGCAAAGCTTCCCCAACCCAGCCAGTAAGCGGGTTTAATTTGGGGCTTTAAATTGATAGTCAGACAGTTGTTTGGCTTCAAGCAAGACCTTTTGGCGGTGCTGGTTTTCCAGTTCAAAGCGGTCTTGATCCAGTTTGAACTGCTGTTTCTTATTTAATGTTGTGTAGGCCTTGTGGTGGGGCATGTGGGCCGTTTTTTGATAATGCAATTGTATGGTCTGGTAATCCCCGTTGTGTTGCAGGGTTTCATCCAGACGGTCCATTAATACCTTAAGGCGTAGGCAGCCTTCTGTGATTTCACACTGCTGCTGCACCATGGCCTTGGCAATGAAACGGATGTCGGCGGCCAGTTCTTCCTGACTGTCCAGCCAGGCTTGTCGATTTAGTTCTATTTGCTCATTTTGTTGCAGCTTAACTTTGCGTAATTTGAGTAAATAATAACCGGCAATGGCGCTTAAGCTTAATATGATGGCGATGCCGGTGAATATAAGAGTCCAATACATTGTGTTTTCCAAGCTGCTCACTCTAATGATGGCGCGGATTCTAACCCTAACGAAAAAACTTACAAGTAATTGAGCGTTTAGTCTAAGTTATCATCGGCCAGTGCCATAAAGGCTTCATGGGTACTGAGGAATATTTGCCCCGGCATTAACTGGCCGTTGAAATTCACCTTGTGTAGTTTATCCATGATCGGGCCCTTCACCTCGGCCAGATGCAGCGTCTTGCCCTGACTTTTTAATCTTTCACTCCAATCCTGTAGTAGCTCAATGCCGTCACCATCCAGCACGTTAACCGCCGAACATACCAATAGTAATTGCCGGGCATCCGGGTGCTCCATGATGGCTTGCTCAATAAAATCATTAACCGCTTCGGTGTTGGCAAAATGCAGGCCCTCATCGATTCGAATGGCCAGTAAACATGGGTAGGTAAGTACCTGGTGGCGCTTTTCATTGCGAAAATGGGCACTGCCCGGGATGCGACCAATAATGGCCATGTGGGGGTGGCTGGCGCTGCGTATTAAAAAAAACAGCGAAGCCGCAACACCTGCGCCAATGCCCACCTCCGCACCAAAGATAAGCACTGCCGCAAAGGTGAGTAGCCATACAATTTTATCGTTGGGCAAGACCGACCAATCTTTTAATATCGGTTTAACATCCAGCAACGGCCAAACGGCCATTAAGACGATGGCACCCAGAATGGCCAGGGGAATAAAGGCAATGACTTCCCGAGCAAACACTAAAAAAATTAGTACAAAACACGCGGTAAATACCCCGGCCATGGGGCTAGTGGCACCCGCTTTGTGATTAACCATACTGCGGCCAAAGCCGCCGGCCACCGGGAAGGCCTGGAATACGGCAGCAGCCACGTTGGCGGCCCACAGTCCCATAAGCTCCTGATTGGGTTTGATACCGTTTTGCTCGCCAGGAACCTGTTTGTGGCTGAGGGATTTAATGACTGAGGTGCTTTCTAAAAAACCGATAAGTGCAATCAGCACAGCGCTGGGAAGCAGTTGACTAAACAGGTGCCAAGGCAGGTCGCTATTAACCTGTATTGCTGGCTGTTGAGGGTCAATGGGCACTTGCGACCAGGAAATTTCTGGCCAGATCAGGCTGGCGAATATCCCCATTAAGATGGCCAACAGAGGTCCCAGCTTACTCAGGGTTGCATGCTTCAATTTGGCGATAAATATTAATACTAATAAGGCCAGTACGGCCAGGGAGGTGGTGGCCATATGAGGTGCCTGGCCGCTCATTAAAGAAATCCCTAACAACAAGGGCAGTTGCTTGATGATAATGAGCATCGCGGCGGCGGCGGTGAAACCGTGAATAACCGGGTGCCCAATGAAGTGCACCAGGTTGCCCAGCTTTAATAGGCGCATGAATAATAATATCAGTGCCACCTGCAGCGCCAGCAATTGAGCGCCGGCTACTTTGTCGGCTAGCGGTACGTTTATTAATGCGTCCCCCACCATCATGCTCACGATGGCTACCGGGCCTATGGCCAGAGAGCGTCCGTTGCCAAACAGGGCATAGGCTAACAAGGGAAAGATACAACATGCCAGGGCGCTGGCAGCGGGTAACTGGGCCAACAAACCGTAGCCTATGGCTTGCGGGATAATTAAGATGGAGACGATGAGGCCGGCCAGACAATCCTGCCGCAGGCTCCAATGGGTCTGTAACCAGGGGAAAAACAGCTTGCTCATGAATTAAACCATTAAGTCTGCACAGTAAATGCTCTGCAGCACCTCGATGACTTGTTTGGCCTTGCTGCCTTGCAGTGAATAAAAAATGGTTTGTGCATCGCGGCGAGTTTGCACCAGTCCTTCACGACGTAACCATGCTAGATGCTGACTCAAGGCCGATTGGCTCAGGGCCAGGCGTTCATTAAGCTGGGATACATTCAGCTCCTGCTGCACCAGTGAGCACAGGATCATCAAGCGGTTTTCATTGGCCAGTGCTTTTAGCAGCTGGGCCGCTTCCTGGGCGTGGGCTTTTAATTCTTGAGAAAGGTCGGTCTGAACCACTTGATCCCCTATTTTTATGCTTGGACTAATCTAAACTTAACACAATGGTTTGATGAAAGCTAAATTAGAATAATCTAATATAATGCTAACTGTTTCTGTAAAACTGGATCGCTCATGGCAAGTATTAATATAGAAAGCTTTTACCATCAGGATAGCCAAACATTTTGCCACTTAATCGTCGATGGTGAAACTAAAACCGCGGCACTGGTGGACCCGGTAATGGATTACAACGCGGCGGGTGGTCGATTTTCCTATAGTTTCATATCCGCCATTCTGGCCATCATTAAAGACCGGCAACTGACGTTAAGCTGGATTCTGGAAACTCATATCCATGCCGATCATCTAACGGCGGCACAATATGTAAAACAACATGCGGGAGGGCAGGTGGTAACGGCCAACTGCGTGACCCAAGTGCAGCAACATTTTGATGGTGTATTCGATTTACGCAGTCACGAAGAAGCTTTGTTTGATGTGTTGGTGAAGTCGGGTGATACCCTGCCCTTGGGGGGGAGTGTTATTGAAGTATTGGCGACTCCTGGGCATACCCAAGCCTGTTTAACCTATGTGGTTAAAAGTGATGAGCAGGTCTCGGCATTCATAGGGGATACTTTGTTTATGCCGGATGTGGGTACCGCCCGTTGTGATTTTCCCGGCGGCGACGGCGCGCAACTATACAACTCAATACAAACCATTTATGCCTTGGGCGATGATGCCAAACTGTATCTGTGTCATGACTACCCCCCTGACAATCGTCAGGCTAGTGCAAACATTAGTGTGGCGCTGCAAAAGCAAAACAATATTCACTGCCGGCAAGGGGTAAGCAAAGAGCAGTTTATCAAGGTGCGCCAGCAAAGAGATGAAACCCTGGCCCCGCCAAAATTATTGTTGCCCAGTTTGCAAGTGAACATTCGTGCCGGTTTTTTACCCGATGTCGATAGCGAGGGGCGGCGTTTCTTGCGCATTCCCATTCGTTAACCTTTTTAGATTAAATAGTGCGCTATTTGTGCCATAAAAAGCCCTGCCTTGTGCTTTTTAATTATATTCTGCTAGGTTTAGTAGCAGAATATAAATAAAAGCTAGGGAAGGTTATGGCATTTTCAAACCGTTGGGTGCTGGCAGACGGAACCCTTAACGATCAACCCATTACCATACGCTACCGAGATCAAATTCAAGAAGAGCTTGAATCTGACCTGTACCGGCAGTGCATTCAAATTTCATGGCAGGCACAAGAGCAAGATCCAGAAACCGGTTACCCGTCGGCGGCTGAGCTTGAAAAAATAGATGCCTTTAATCAAAAGCTCATGGCGGCGGTGGAAACCGAGCAGCACGGTTTATTGGTGATGGTATTGATGTGTGAAGGGGTTAATCAATGGATACTGTATACCAAGGATATTGAACAGGTGCAGCAGGATCTAAATACCATTCCCACTGACACAGGTTTGTACCCCATTGAAGTGACCTCGGATGAAGATCCACAATGGGAAACATTTACTGAATTAAGGGATGCTATAAAGACCCATTAAGGATGGCGTGTTAAGACCTTTGTGGTCTGTTTTTTTCCTGTTTGGCTTTTTCTTCTGCTTCCTTGGCCAGCGCCAATTCGGCCAATGCCTTTTCCTCATCTATTTTCATCTGTGGGGTTTCGTAGGTGACCTTTCCCATTTTTCCGCCGCGCAATTCGTGTATCAAAATTTCAGCTGCCTTATGAATGTCCACCACTCCACCTGGTCTTAGGCAGCCGCGTTTGCGACCAATCAGATCAATCAGCTCTTCTCCCCGTTCGGGCAGTTGCTCAATTTTATAACGGGTCTGGAGCTCTTGTGGGTACAGTTGTAGCAGCATGTTGGCGGCGTATTCGGCCACCTCAAAGTAATCCAGGGCGGTATCTCTTACCGCACCGCTGGCCGCCAGGCGAAAGCCGCTGGCCACATTATGAATCTTGGGCCACAACATGCCCGGGGTATCAGACAAAACTATGCCGCCCTGGATTTTAATGTGCTGCGGGTGGCGGGTAAGGGCAGGTTGGTTACCGGCCTTAGCAATCATGCGCCCGGCCAGCGAATTTATGAGGGTGGATTTGCCCACATTGGGGATGCCCAAAATCATGGCGCGAATGGCTTTTTTTTGCGCCGGTCTATCCGGTAATAATTTGTGGCAAAATTGCGTGATGCTTTTGACCTGCTTCTTGTCCAGCCCGGTAAGCGCCATGGCACGAGTATTGGGCTGCGAATTAAAGTGCTCTAACCATTCTTTGGTATACGCTTCATCGGCCAGATCAGCCTTGTTTAACAGTTTTAACGTGGCCTTACCTGCACATAACTCTGGAATTAGCGGGTTTTCACTGGAGTAGGGCAGGCGTGCATCCAACACCTCGATGACCAGATCGATCTGCGGCATGAGTTCAGCAATCTGTTTGCGTGCTCGGTGCATGTGACCGGGAAACCACTGAATGGCCATAAAAATCCTGACATTAACTAATAAAAAAAGAGGGGGTATTTTAACGGTTTACAATCAATCTGGGAAAGGCTATTTACCCATGGCAAGAGCTGCCATGGGTAGAGGGGTGAGCTTTAAGCAAAAATACTTTGGCTGCTACCCACTTCGTCTTCAGTTTCAACGTCTGCGCTGTCCGCAGATTCGGTCTCAACTTGCTCCATGGCGTCTTCTTCAGTCTCCATAGAGTCTTCAATGACGTCTTCGCTTGCTGGCATTTGAGCAACAGGCTCATCAGCTAATACCTGGGATGCCGCCATTTCTTGTTGCTTGGCTTTTTCTTTTTCGGCCTTGCGTTCGGCTTTTATGCAGTTTTTGTCCTGCATCACCCAGTTACTGCCAGACACTTCCAGTTTGTCCAGGCCTTGTTCTTCGGCAATTTCGGCGGCAATGCTTACGCCCAGTTCGTCGGCATCTTTGGCCAACATCTTGCGCTCAACAGGGTCCAGTGCACCAAACATATCTTGCAATGCCTGACCCAATGCTTCACGGGCAAGCAAGGCTTTATCTTTGTTAAAGCGCTTGGCGATAGTGCTGATCATGGCCATATCGGCACTGCTGATGCTGATATCCAGCGGACTGAAAGTAGCTTCGTCGG
>MAAD01000236.1 GCA_002162985.1 Bermanella sp. 47_1433_sub80_T6
TCCTTATATTTCATAGGACTAATTCATTCCTAATACAATAAAGGCAGCCGAAGCTGCCTTATAAATACAAATCTATTCAATCCTAACCCTTCATGGTTAAGAAAAACTCTTCGTTGGTTTTGGTATTTTTAAGACGGTCTACCATGAACTGGATGGCTTGGATGTCTTCCTGGTCAGCCATGATCTTACGCAAGATCCACAAGCGTTGCAGCTCGGCTTCAGGCATCAACAAGTCTTCACGACGGGTGCCGGATTTACGAATATTCATGGCCGGGTAAATACGCTTCTCGGCGGCTTTACGGTCAAGGTGCAGTTCCTGGTTACCGGTACCTTTAAATTCTTCGTAAATAACTTCGTCCATCTTGGAACCGGTATCAACCAGAGCGGTAGCAATAATGGTTAAGCTGCCTCCTTCTTCCACGTTACGGGCGGCACCAAAGAAACGCTTGGGTTTTTCCAGAGCGTGGGCATCTACACCACCGGTTAGTACTTTACCGGAGGATGGAATCACCGTGTTGTAGGCACGAGCCAGACGAGTGATAGAGTCTAATAAGATAACCACGTCGCGCTTGTGTTCTACTAAACGCTTGGCTTTCTCGATAACCATCTCGGCCACTTGCACGTGACGTGATGGTGGCTCATCGAAGGTAGAGGCAACCACTTCACCGCGTACGCTGCGGCGCATCTCGGTTACTTCTTCCGGACGCTCATCAATCAGCAATACAATCAGTTCAACTTCAGGGTGGTTACGCGCGATGGACTGAGCCATGGTTTGCAATAACATGGTTTTACCGGCTTTTGGCGGTGCCACGATCAAACCGCGCTGACCCTTACCGATGGGCGAGATCAAATCTATGATGCGGTTACTGATGTCTTCGGTACTGCCGTTACCCTGTTCCATGGTGAAACGATCATCAGGAAATAATGGCGTCAGGTTTTCAAAGGAAATCTTGTTCTTGGATTTCTCCGGCGCTTCGCCGTTTACTTCGTTTACCTTTAATAGTGCAAAGTAACGTTCACCATCTTTGGGTGGACGGATCTTACCGGCTAAAAAGTCACCCTTGCGCATGTTGAAACGGCGAATTTGGCTGGGACTCACATAGATGTCGTCGGGGCCTGCCAGGTAAGAGGCGTCGGCAGAACGTAAAAAACCAAAGCCGTCTTGTAAAATTTCAAGTACACCGTCGCCGTAGATGTCTTCACCGCCGCGGGCGTGGCGCTTTAATATGGTAAAAATAAGGTCTTGTTTGCGCTGACGGCTAACGTTGTCCATGCCCATTTCTTCGGCTAATAACAGAAGGTCGGCAACGGATTTTTTCTTGAGTTCGGTAAGATTCATATAGATTGGGTGCTTGCAGATAATTTGAAGGGTCTGGGTTCTTGGGCGGTGCTTGGAACAGGTTGTGTTTTGAAAAGAGTGAGCGGGACGCTCGTTAAAACTTATTATTGAATGACTATAGTCGCTTTTATTTTTCTAGTCCACAAACCACTGAAAATAACTTGCAATGGTCTGGGTTCGACAAGCCGAAGGTACCAGCTTGTCGATAAGGCTTACCGATTAAATAGTGCTGTCGATAAACGCAGTAAGCTGTGACTTGGACAAGGCGCCTACTTTAGTGCCTTCAACGCTGCCGCCTTTGAAGATCATAAGCGTAGGAATACCACGTACGCTGAACTTAGGTGGCGTGGCTTCGTTTTGGTCGATGTTCAATTTGGCAACGATCAGCTTGCCAGCATACTCTTCGGCAATTTCTTCCAGAACTGGGGCAATCATCTTACAAGGACCACACCATTCGGCCCAGTAATCTACCAATACAGGCGTATCAGAGTTTAATACGTCGGCTTCAAAAGAATCGTCGCTTAGGGTAATGATGTTATCGCTCATGTGTATAGCTACTCGTAATGTGTTGCGGAGGTTGGAATTCTTGATGGGGCTAATGATAGCACTTGGCGCAATTAGGTAAAGGTTTAGAAAGCCCCCATTACCGAGCATAAGCCATTTGCAGGGTGAGTTTCGCTGGCATCTTGTGCTGGAGCATGCAAAATAGGGGCATTGATACACTTTAGACTTAGATAGCTTTTATGACCGACACTTTGGAACACAGTGTTCAAGGGCAGCAGATGCTGGCCGCCATCGATCTTGGCTCAAACAGCTTCCACCTGGTGCTGGCTCGTTTGATTAATGGCCAAGTGCAAATTATCGAAAAACGTGGCGAAAAGGTCATGTTGGCGGCCGGTTTGCACCCAGTGCATGGCATCAGTGAAGATGCCCAGGAGCGCGCTTTGGCCTGCCTAAAGCGTTTTGGGCAGAGTATAAGCTCCTTGCAACGAAGCCAGGTGGTGATCCTGGGCACCAATACCCTGCGTGCCGCCAGCAATAGCCGCGAGTTTATGGTGCAGGCCGAAGAGGCCCTGGGTTTTCCCATCGAAGTGATCTCGGGCATAGAAGAGGCTAGATTGGTGTATTTGGGGGTGGCTCATACCTTGGCCGATGACGATGGCAAACGCCTGGTCATTGATATTGGTGGTGGCAGCACCGAATTTGTCATCGGTGAACGCTTTGCCCCCATTCGCCTGGAAAGTCTGCACATGGGGTGTGTGAGTTACAGCGACCGTTATTTCCCCGAAGGTAAAATTAGCGAGGCGGGTTTTAAGATGGCCATCGCCAGCGCCCGTCGTGAGTTAATGTCCATCCGTTTTAATTATCAAAGATTGGGTTGGCACAATGTGGTGGGCAGCTCGGGCACCATGCGGGCGGTAGACAGGGTGTTGCGCGCTTATGAATTAAGCGACAGCGGCATTAACCTAACGGCTTTATTAGAACTTAAGCGCATCATCCTTAAGTTTAAGCAGGTGGGTGAGTTGGACATTAAAGGGGTGAAGGAGCAGCGCCTCAAAGTATTCCCGGCTGGGGTGGCGATCCTGATTGCCATCTTTGAATCCCTGGAAATTAACAAACTTACCTACAGCGATGGCGCCCTGCGTGAAGGAGCGTTATACGATTTGCTGGGGCGTGTGAAACACGAAGATGTACGTGAATTAACCGTGAAGGCCATGCAAGAGCGCTTTCAGGTGGATATGAAACATGCACAAAATGTTAAAACCTCGGCCATTAACTTTTATTATCAGGTGCGCGATAAATGGAAGATTGATGAAACCGAGTATGAAGATTATTTGCGTTGGGGGGCGGGCTTACACGAAGTGGGTTTAGCCATCGCTCATAACCAGTATCACAAACACGGTGCCTATCTGGTGCAGTACAGTGATATGCCGGGTTTCAGTAAACCCTTACAAGAAATACTGGCCATTTTATTGCGCACTCATAGGCGTAAACTGTCCGATCAGGAACTCAATAATCTAAGCAAACGCAGCCGTAACGCGCTGCGCCGTTTAATTGTGATTTTGCGTTTGGCGGTATTGTTGCACCACGGTCGTGGTGAGGATGCGATCATTGAGCCTGTTATGAGTGTGGAAAAATCCAGCCTGCATCTGGTGTTCCCTGAAGGCTACTTATCGGATCACGCCATGACCGAACTGGATTTGCAGCGGGAAAAAAATCAGTTAAGTGATACCGGTTTTGAATTGACGTTTGAGTAACAGCGGTATCAGTCGTTGTTATTTATATGGCAAAGCGTTCCAGCAGAATTTGCTGTGCGTTGATGGGGTCTTCTCCAGCAGGGACTTCGACCTTGGTATAGCTGCCATCGGTTTGCAACATCCAGCTTTGGCAATTATCGGTAATATATAATTCCAGCTCATCTTGCAGGCGCTTGACCCACTTTTCATTATCGATGGGAAAACTTACCTCTACTCGGCTCAACAAGTTTCGCTCCATCCAATCGGCACTGGAGCCGTAAATTTTGGGGCTGCCATCGTTGGCAAAATAATATACGCGGGTATGTTCTAAAAAACGGCCGATAATACTGCGCACTCGAATATTCTCACTGACCCCTTCGACCCCGGGTACCAAGCGACACATGCCACGCACAATACACTCTATTTTTACACCCGCCTGGCTGGCTTTATACAAAGCCTGAATCACCTTGGGTTCGGTGAGTGAGTTCACCTTAACGATGATGCGTGCGGCCTTACCCTGATTTGCGTGTTCGATTTCGCTGGCGATCAAGGAAAACAGGCCTTTATGCAAAGTAAAAGGCGCGTGATAAAGTTTTTTCACACTCAAAGCTTTGCCCATGCCGGTAATTTGCATAAAGATTTTATGCACATCTTCGGTGATGTCTTTATTGCAAGTAATGAGACCGTAGTCGGTATAAAGCCGCGCATTGCCCGCGTGATAGTTACCTGTGCCCAGGTGAGCGTAGCGACGCAGTTTTTTATTTTCACGGCGCACAATCAACATCATCTTGGCGTGGGTCTTATACCCCACCACCCCATATACCACCACCGCACCCGCTTCCTGTAAGCGGTTGGCCAAGTGCAGGTTTTCTTCTTCATCGAAGCGCGCCCGTAATTCTATGATCACGGTAACTTCTTTGTTTTTACGGGCCGCCTCTACCAGGGCATCCACCACTTCAGAATTGGCACCTGTACGATACAGGGTTTGCTTGATGGCCAATACATCCGGGTCTTTGGCGGCGGTACGAATTAAATCCACCACCGGGGTAAAACTTTGAAATGGGTGCAGCAGCAGTTGATCGCTTTTTTTGATGGCCTCAAAGAAATCTTTTTTACCTTTTAAACCTTTCGGAATACTGGGCGTAAAGGACGGGTAGCGTAATTCTGGACGCTGAGCTTGGGCGGCCACCGAGGCCAAACGATGCAGGTTAACCGGGCCATTTACCCGGTAAAGATCCTGTTCACCTAAATTGAATTTATCCAGTAAAAATGTCCACAAGGGTTCTGGGCAGTTATCCACCACTTCCAAGCGGACCGCGTCGCCGTAGTGACGAGCGTGCAATTCATTTTGCAGGGCGCTGGCCAGGTCGGTGGCGTCTTCTTTGTCAAACGTTAGATCGGCGTTACGGGTGAGGCGAAATTGGTAACAGCCTTTTACTTTCATGCCGGGAAACAGTTGGTCGGCATATTGGTGAATCATGCTGGATAAAAATACGTAGTTATCACCGCCATCACATATGTCATCGGGCAGGCGATTTAATCTGGGCAAAGAGCGCGGGGCGGGAATGAGGGCCAAGCCGGTGTTTCGGCCAAAAGCGTCTTTGCCTTCCAGGTCAACGATGAAGTTTAACGATTTATTTACTAGGCGTGGAAAAGGGTGGGCCGGGTCCAGTCCGATGGGGCTAATAACCGGTTGAATTTCCTCTTCAAAATATTGTTTTACCCATTTTTTTTGCGCGGCGTTCCAGTCACCGCGGCGAATAAAGTGAATATTTTCTTTGGCCATTTGCGGAAACAGGTGTTCGTTTAATACTTTATACTGGTGTTCAACGGTTTGAGTGGTGAGCTGATGAATTTGCTCCAACACTTGTGCCGGTGGGGTGCCGTCTGGTCCGGGCATTTCACGGCTAAAGGCTAATTGTTTCTTAAGGCTGGCCACCCGCACTTCAAAAAATTCGTCCAGATTACTGGAGAAAATACATAAAAACATCAAACGGTTTAACAACGGATGGCTTTCATCCGTGGCTTGTTCGAGCACACGCATATTAAACTGCATATGACTGAGCTCGCGATTGAAATAAAATTCAGGCGAGTTTAGGTCAATGGCGGTTGCTTCAGTTTTATCGCTGGTGCTCATTTTATTTCCACTATAAAACGTTTTATTATTTGTTTAGTTCAAGCGCAGCCGCTTTGGCAAAGTAAGTCAAAATGGCATCGGCCCCTGCACGTTTCATACAGGTTAGGCTTTCCAT
>MAAD01000242.1 GCA_002162985.1 Bermanella sp. 47_1433_sub80_T6
AAGGCTGCCACCGCCTGTGGTGGTTGTACCGCCCTGGTAACTCAGGTGATGAATGCCGAACTTGAAAACCTGGGTGTAGAAGTAAACACCGACCTTTGTGAACACTTTGCTTATACCCGCCAAGACATCTACAACATTGTACGTGTGGAAGGCATCAAGACCTTCAGCGAACTATTAGCAAAACATGGTAAGGGTCACGGTTGTGAAATCTGTAAGCCGGTAGCCGGATCTGTATTGGCTTCTTGCTGGAACGATTATGTGCTGGACGATAAAAACATCGGCTTACAAGACACCAACGACATCTACCTGGGCAACATGCAAAAAGATGGCACCTACTCTGTGGTACCGCGTATGCCAGGCGGTGAAGTAACCGCCGATGGCCTTATCCTGGTCGGTCAAATTGCCAAGGATTACGGTTTGTATACCAAGATCACCGGCGGTCAGCGTGTGGATTTATTTGGTGCCCAGTTACATGAGCTACCTGAAATCTGGAAGCGTTTGGTAGATGGCGGTTTTGAAACCGGTCACGCCTACGGCAAGTCTTTGCGTACCGTTAAGTCTTGTGTGGGTTCTACCTGGTGTCGTTACGGCGTAGAAGATTCCGTTGGCTTGGCCATCGAATTGGAAAACCGCTACAAGGGTTTACGCTCACCTCATAAAATTAAATTTGCAGTATCCGGTTGTACTCGTGAGTGTGCCGAAGCCCAAAGTAAAGATGTGGGCGTGATCGCCACCGAAAACGGCTGGAACCTGTATGTATGTGGTAACGGCGGCATGAAGCCAAGACACACCGATTTGCTGGCACAAGACTTAGACAAAGAAACTTTAATTAAGTACATCGACCGTTTCTTGATGTTCTACGTGAAAACCGGTGACCGTCTACAGCGCACCAGCGTGTGGATGGACAATCTGGAAGGTGGCCTTGATTACCTGAAAGAAGTGGTTATCGAAGACAAGCTTAGCATTGCAAGCGAGCTTGAAGAGCAAATGGAAGCCGTAGTCGATAGCTACCAGTGTGAATGGAAAACCACCATAGAATCACCTGAAAAACTAAAACGTTTCAGCCACTTTATTAACAGCGACAAAAAAGACGAAGACGTTCAATTTGTAGAGGTGCGTTCTCAAATTCGCCCGGCTACTAAAGAAGAGCGCATGAAGAAAGAAGACTTGATCGCGATAGATTAAACCTCTTTTTTAAATAAAGGGGCTAACCCTGGGTCCGAGCTCAGGGTGTTTAACCAAATTTTAGTTTTAGGCAGAGAAAATTATGAGTGAATTTACAGACGTTTGTGCGTTGGACGACATAAATTTAGATACCGGCGTATGCGCCTTGGTAAACGGCCAGCAGGTGGCGATCTTTCGCCCGGCAGCCGGCGGCGTTTTATTTGCTGTGGGTAACTTTGACCCCATTGGTGAAGCCAACGTATTGAGCCGCGGCTTGATCAGCGACATCAAAGGCCAGCTAACCGTAGCTAGCCCCTTGTATAAACAGCATTTTGTACTGGCCAGTGGCGAGTGCTTGGAAGATGACAGCGTGAGCATTCCTACTTTTAAAGTAAAAGTAGAAGGCAAACGTGTTTTGGTTGCTGCTTAGCCTGTAAAAGGTAAGCGAGTAACTGTCAAAGACTTAAACTGTTTTGGTTATCTCTGTGAGCTACTTTGCGAAGTTCAAAGAGGTAAGTTTAACGGCTTAAGATAGAGACCTTTGGGTCATAGGGCGCCTAATTCCTATGACCCTTTTTTATGCCCACCCTTAATTGCCCCACACTTACCTCCATATCTCATTAGCGCACCCTAATATAGCCCAATCCATCTAAAACCCCCTCATTCACTGGTACACACTTTGCTATACTCCAGACATGCATTTTTGTTTAGAGTAAATTGATGAAAGCCAAGTTAGTGTTAATCGGCAATGGCATGGCCGGCGCCAAGCTACTGGAAGAACTCATGGCCACCTGCCCGGATAAGTACGACATCAGCGTATTTGGCAACGAGCCCTACGGCAATTACAACCGCATCATGTTGTCTCCCCTATTATCCGGCGAAAAAACCCTTCAAGAAATCATGGTGCTGGATCGTCCCTGGTATGAAGAGCACGGCATCGCCTTACAAGTGGGAGTAAACAAAGCCATCACCCATTTAGACCGCACCAGTAAAATTGTCACCACCCGGGATGGCCAGAAAACGTCCTACGATCGCCTCATCATCGCCACCGGATCCCAACCCTTTATCTTGCCCATAGAAGGCAAGCAGCTTAACGGCGTCATGAGTTTTCGCGACATTAGCGATGTGGAAAAAATGCTCAAGGCCTGCGATCAATATAAAAAAGCGGTGGTAATTGGCGCTGGACTTTTGGGCCTTGAGGCAGCCATGGGGTTGTGTGGCCGCGGCATGGAAGTCACCGTCGTACACAGCAATGTGGTACCTCTGAATCGCCAGCTGGATGTGGAAGCGGGGGAATTATTACAGCAAGAGCTTCAAGCTCGTGGCCTAAATTTTAAGATGAACGCCAAAACCCAACGCATTGAAGGAGATGAACACGGGCAGGTCACCGCCATTCATTTTGCCGACGGCTCATCTTTGCAAACCGACATCGTCGTCATGGCCATAGGCATTCGCCCCAATATGAAACTGGCACAAGATGCAGGCATTCACTGCGAGAAAGGAATAGTAGTAAGCGATACCTTACAAACCTATGACCCCACTATTTATGCCTTGGGGGAGTGCATTCAACATCGCGGTGGCACCTTTGGTTTGGTAGCGCCCCTGTACGAACAAGCCCGGGTGCTCACCAATCATTTAAGCGAACACGGGGTGGCCCAATATCAAACCCTGCCCAGCGCCACTAAGTTAAAGGTAACCGGTATCAACTTGTTTTCGGTGGGTGCGATAAATGGTGATGAACACTGTGAATTTTTATTTTATCGCGACAAACAGCAGGGCATTTATAAAAAGCTGGTATTGAAAAATAATGTATTGGTGGGCGTAGTATTGTATGGCGAAACTCAAGAAGGCGCCTTTTACAATGAACTATTGGATAACAAAACCGATCTCACCGCCATGCGCCCCTATTTAATGTTTGGCAAGGCATTGTGTGAAGATCAGTGTGGGCCAGCAATAGCAGAAGCTAAGACTTTGAATGTGAGCAATGCAAAATGAACGACATCATCACTACCAGCTCACAAGAAAACCTAACCACCATACATACCACCTGCGCCTATTGCGGTGTGGGCTGTGGAGTAGAAGCTGAGGTTAACCAGGACACTCGCACCGCCACCGTAAAGGGCTTGCAGCATCACCCCTCTAACTATGGGCGCTTGTGTAGCAAGGGCAGCGCCTTGGCCGATACCATTGGGCTGGATGAGCGCCTGTTACAACCTGAAATAAATGGCAAGGCTGCCAGTTGGGACAGGGCCCTTAATTTTGTGAGCGATGGCTTCCAAAAAATCATTGATGAACACGGCCCGGACGCGGTGGCATTTTACGCTTCGGGTCAGTTACTCACCGAAGACTATTATGTGGCCAATAAACTCATGAAGGGTTTCATTGGCAGTGGCAACATAGATACCAACAGCCGGTTGTGCATGTCCAGTTCGGTGGTGGGCCATAAACGGGCCTTTGGCACCGACACTGTGCCCGGCTGTTATGAAGACTTTGAGCAGGCAGAACTGATTGTTTTAGTGGGCAGTAACACCGCCTGGTGTCACCCGGTATTATTTCAACGCATTAAATTGCATAAAGAAAATAACCCCAATGTAAAAGTCGTGGTGGTGGATCCAAGGGCCACCGCCACCTGCGACATTGCCGACTTGCACTTACAGGTTAACCTGGGCACAGACGTGTGGTTATTTAATGGTTTGTTGAGTTACCTGGCCGACAATAATCATCTGGACAGCGGCTACATCAATGGCCACTGCCAGGGGTTTGAAGCCGCATTAAAAGAAGCACAAACTAGCTGTGGAGATGCAGCCCACAATGCCGATGCACTGGGAATAAGTGAAGAAGACTTAAACACTTTTTATACATGGTTTGGTACCACCGAAAAAGTAGTCACCCTTTACAGTCAAGGCGTGAACCAAAGCAGCTCTGGCACCGACAAGGTCAACAGCATCATCAATGCCCATTTAGCCACCGGAAGAATTGGTCGTGAGGGCATGGGGCCTTTCTCCATGACCGGCCAACCCAATGCTATGGGCGGCCGTGATGTGGGGGGCTTGGCTAACACGTTGGCCGGCCACATGGATTTTACTGAGGACAATATCGAGCGAGTTGGTCGGTTTTGGCAATCAAACAACATGGCCAATAAACCGGGCTTAATGGCTGTGGACATGTTTGATGCCATTGATGAGGGAAAGATAAAAGCGGTATGGATCATGGCCACTAATCCGGCGGTGAGCATGCCCAATGCCGACAAGGTAAAAAAAGCCCTGCAAAAGTGTGAACTGGTGGTGGTGAGCGATTGCATTGCTGATACCGACACGGTGGCATTGGCCAATGTTAAGTTGCCCGCCATTGGTTGGAGTGAAAAGGATGGCACGGTCACCAACAGTGAGCGCCGCATCAGCCGTCAACGGGCACTGTTTCCGGCCGCTGGTAACGCCCGTGCGGATTGGTGGATGATTTGTAAAGTGGCCCAGCGTTTAGGTTTTGGCGAAGCTTTTAATTTTAACCATTCGGCCGATATTTTTCGCGAACACGCTGCGCTTTCAGGTTTTGAAAATCATGTCAGTGAAAACGGTACCGGCCGCCGCCGGGACTTTGATATTTCTTTGTTACAAAACCTATCTGATGAAGCCTATGAAACACTACAGCCCATACAGTGGCCGGTGAATAAACAACACCCTACTGGCAAGGCGCGTTTTTTTGCTCATGGAGAGTTTTACACCCCCAGCCAAAAAGCCAATTTTTTAGCGCTTACACCTAAACTGCCCAAGCACTTGCCCACGCAGGATTATCCACTGGCGCTAAACAGCGGCCGCATTCGTGATCAATGGCATACCATGTCACGCACCGCTCTGGCACCACAATTAAACCAGCACATCAGCGAACCCTTTGTACAAATGCATCAAGAAGACGCCCGTGCTCGCAACTTACTTGATGGGCAACTGGTGCAAGTACGCAGTCGCTGGGGAAAAATGACGGGGCGACTCAACATCACCAGTGATGTAAAAAATGGTGACATTTTTGCCCCCATGCATTGGACCGCACAACTGTCCAAAACTGGCCGCATCAATAGCGCCGTGAACCCTGTAGTGGATCAATTCTCCAAACAACCCGAAAGCAAACACACCCCGGTGCAAGTGAGCTCCTTTAAGGCAAGCACCTATGGTTTCATGCTGAGCCGTGACAGTATTTCATGGCCTGAATGTGACTATGTGGTAGAGGTTAACGGCAAGCAGCATACCCGCTATGAATTTGCCCACAAGCAACCCATTAAAAACCCCATAATGCAGATGCTTAACTGGTTAGGACTAAAAAATGAAGCTGCGGCCAAGGCCCAGCAGTTGGAAGTTTTAAGTTATCAGGATGAAACAAGTGAGCTTTATCGCCTGGCGATATTAAACCAACAAGGGCAACTGCAAGCGGTTGCTTTCATGGCTCCTACCCATCAGTTACCCGAGCCTACCTGGCTGGCCCAGCAATTTGAAAAAGAGTCTTTGCAGACTCGTGCCCGTCACGCCATTTTAAGCGGCCATGCACCGGCAGGTGAGGACATTGGGCCCATTGTGTGTGCCTGCTTTAGTGTGGGACAAAAGCAACTTGAAAAGGCCATTAAAGAGCAAGGATTAAGTTCCACTAAAGAAATAGGAGTATGCCTGAAGGCGGGAACCAATTGTGGTTCGTGCATTCCTGAGCTCAAGCAACTGATTACCAAGTGCCAGTCATAATCAAAACTTAACGATTTACTGATGTTCGTCATGAACACTGGCAATAAAGGGCCTTGCCAATGGGCAGGCGCCCCCCGAGCCTCGCATCTTGTATTACTCGGCGCTATAGTATTGCACTGCTTTTACACTACACTTACAACATATAGAACACTAAAGGATTCGGCATGAGCTTAGAATTAATCCCAGTCGGTATTGACGCCCCTGAAGACATATATGTAGTGATCGAGATCCCTGCAAACTCAAGCCCAATCAAGTACGAAATTGACAAAGACATGGGTGGCGCCTTGATGGTTGACCGTTTCATGGCCACTCCTATGTTTTATCCTGCCAACTACGGTTTTATCAACAACACGTTGGCCGATGATGGCGATGCGCTGGATGTATTGGTTGTCACCCCTTACCCGGTACAAGCCGGTTCGGTTATTCGATGTCGTCCGGT
>MAAD01000050.1:0-1333 GCA_002162985.1 Bermanella sp. 47_1433_sub80_T6
CAGAGGTATGTATTCGTTAGGCAGTTGCCCTTTTTGGGTGGCGTAACACAGTAGCTCATGGCGTAACGCCATAATTAGTTTTTCTAATAACTCACTTTTAATTAATGTGTGGCGCAAGGCCGATAGCAATAATGGGCAATTAGCCATGTCATCAAATTGTGCGGCACTGCCTTCTTTGTCTAGTTGAAACTTGTGTTCCAATAAGCTGCTGGTCAAACTGGCCAGCAGATTTGAGTTCATGTTGTGCCACTGCAAATAGCTTAATAAATCCTGTTCTAGTTCCTGGTCATAAAAATCTGCCGTTAATTGACTGGCACACTGCAATAAACGACTGCGGATATGAAGGTCTTTTCCCTGAGTCTTGGCCAGTTCTCGGTAGTGGCTAAAGGCTTCAACATCTTTACCCGCCTCGGCTAAGGTATAAGCCAGGCTTACATCTGCACGGGTTTCCTTGGGGGCATATTTAATGGCTTTCTTAAAGGCAAGCTCGGCTTGTTCCAGGTGTTGCCTGGCCAGCGCGATGTGACCTAAACTGTAATGAAAGCCGCCATTGCGTGGATGAATATCAAGGGCTGCTCTAATAGCTTGTTCCGCTTCTTTTAATTGCCCGGCTTCCAGTTCAATACGGGACAATAAATTAAGGCTGTCACCATCCTCTGGGTTTAAGTCCAGTGCGCGGCCAATGGCGGTTTTGGCCAGTGCTAAATAGTGAGGTTTATCGTTATTGGTCTGGTCTGATTGTGCGGTTTCAAAATTTTCATAGGCCAGTTGTTTTTGTTGCAGAGCCATTTGCAACTTTTTACGACTGATGGCAGGGCGTTTATTCGCCGTATTTGCACTAGTTGTCATAGCCCTCTCCATGTTAAGTTTCTGTGCCTTTCCTTAGCATTAGCACAGCCTGTGCCAAAATAAAAAAACCATTTAAATCAACGGGTTAGGTTTTTTACTCAATTAATAAAGGAATTTTGTTACCGCTTTTTTTGAGCTGAATTGATTTCACCCTCTTTTATATATACAAAAGTATTAAAGTATTCTTGGAATTTGCCGCTGTTATTAAAGTAGGTGCCAGGCTTAAATATACGACTGAGGAGTATGGATATGTATGCAAGAAGTGCCAAGGAATACAGCAGGGTAGGTTTACAGACAGAGGTAATGGAAGCCGACCCCCATAAGCTGATTCAACTGTTGTTAGAAGGGGCGTTGACACGGCTGGCGTTGGCAAAAAACTTCATTGAGAAAAATGACTTCGAAGCCAAAAACGAAAAAATTGGCCAAGTGGTCGAGATTTTGTGCAGCCTGCAGGAAAGCCTGGATCATGAACGCGGTGGTGACA
>MAAD01000050.1:1362-12614 GCA_002162985.1 Bermanella sp. 47_1433_sub80_T6
TATATGACCCGTCGCCTGTTTGACGCTAACCGTCTCAACGATGCCGACATCGTTACCGAAGTCATGGGGCTACTGTTAGAGATAAAAGCTGGCTGGGAAGGCATCCGTGAAAGTTATGAGGAGCTACAGGGTCAAAATACAGCGCCCGTTAACAGCGCTTCAGGTTCTTATTCCGTTTAGAATATTTCACAGCGGTCTTTTAGTTTGAGCGGATGCCAGCCGTTTTAATTCGGCGGGCTATTATTATAGTACGAGGGCACCCCGTGCCCGACCAATCGCTCACGGGGTGAGCTCGTACCGGTTTTCAGTCAATCGGATTTGGCCATTTCAGACCAGTTACTTGGCCTTTCTCGACCCTGTCTATAGCTAGGGTCGTTAGCCACCCCAAAAGAAAAAGCCATTCTTTGGTGCTAGCTTTTCAACTATACAATGTAAGTTAACAAAAAAACTAAAATAGTTATTTACAGTTCACATCTTTTTTGTCATGAATATGACATGGCGTATGTTGATGTACTTTGTCTGTAGAGTTTTCTCTAAGAATTAGTCTCCATATCTGCTGTAACAAAAAAATAATAAACAAAAATCGCCATTAGTTTGACCTAATGAAGAACAGCTACTTTACTATTATTTATTAGTCAATTAACTGGCAAATTAAACGACAACGATTGTCGTACAATTGGGGCTAAGGAAGCAGCATGTGGCGTGAGATTAAAGTCTTATTGGTGGATGATGACGAGCAACGCAAACATGATATGCATGTTTTGCTCGATTTTCTTGGGGAAGGATCCTACACCTGCGGTTCTTCAAACTATAAAGAAGTGGCCGCCGAGCTGGATGACCCCATGGAGATTGTGGCGCTTATCCTGGGCAGTTCCAAAAAACACAGCCTGACGGAAATGCTCAATACCATCAATGATTGGGACAAGGGCATGCCCATCATCTATGTGGGGGATGAGCCCTTACCGGAAGAGCTTAGCGAAGATGTACGCCGCGCCATTATCAATCACGTCACTATGCCCCCCAGCTACAACAAATTACTAGATAGCCTGCACCGCGCACAAATTTATCGGGAACATTACGCCCACAGCCGCACCCGAGGTGAGCGTCGCCAGGTGCAATTGTTCCGCTCTTTGGTGGGCACCAGCCGCCAAATTCAATACATACGTGAGCTCATGCATCAGGTGGCCGACAAAGAAGCCACAGTGTTAATTACTGGCGAGAGTGGCACCGGCAAGGAAGTGGTTGCCCGTAACCTGCATTACCATAGCACCCGCCGTGATGGACCCTTTGTGCCCATTAACTGTGGCGCCATTCCTACGGAACTTATCGAGAGTGAACTATTTGGTCACGAAAAAGGCGCCTTCACCGGCGCCATCAGTGCCCGCCCAGGCAGGTTCGAGATGGCCGAAGGGGGCACGTTATTTTTAGATGAAATTGGTGACCTGCCTCTGGCCATGCAGGTCAAAATGTTACGGGTGTTGCAAGAACGCACCTTTGAGCGTGTGGGCGGCACCAAGACCCTAAAGACTAACGTGCGCATCATAGTGGCCACCCATAAAGACCTGGAAAAAATGGTCAGCGAAGAAACCTTCCGCGAAGATCTGTTTTACCGCCTTAACGTGTTTCCTTTGGAAGTGCCGCCCTTGCGAGAGCGCCGTGAAGACATTCCCTTGTTGCTAAACGAATTAATCTCACGCATGGAAAATGAAAAACGCGGCTCTATTCGTTTTAACAGCGCTGCCATTATGTCCCTGTGTCGTCACGATTGGCACGGCAACGTACGTGAGCTGGCCAACCTGGTGGAACGTCTGGCCATATTGCACCCCTATGGTGTGGTGGGCATTCCAGAATTACCTAAAAAATTCAGGCATGTGGATACCACAGATGAAGAAGACTCCAATTTAAATCAACCTGTATCCCTGCCCAGCGAACCTGGATTGGTGGGGCTGGACAGTCCGGCCTTGTTACCGGTGAACGGTATCGACTTAAAAGACTATCTTACCCATTTGGAACGTTCACTTATTCAGCAAGCTTTGGATGACGCTTGTGGGGTAGTGGCGCGAGCGGCCGAGAAATTACGTATTCGTCGCACCACCTTAGTGGAGAAGATGCGTAAATACGGATTGCACCGAAAAGAAAAAGAGCCGGTGGAAGAAGAGCTTTAACTTAACTTTATTTAAATTCCAAAAAGAATCGCCTGCAAGCAGCCTCGTACTGGTTTAATCTGAAAGTAATCTAGTACGAGGCTGCTTGCAGGCGACTCAATTCTCCAGAACCAAAATATATTCAGTCATCCAAAGTTAACTTGAATCAAAACCTCTCTAAAACACCTCCCCCTTATACCCCAAATCTATAAATCCAATCTCAGGCACGTTATTTGCCAATACACCCATAGGTACATTTTTTAGCCAGTTAATTGGCTTAATAATTTATGTTAGGTGTGGAAGATATGTCGTCTTTAGTGACAAGTGTTGCACAAGCCCTCCCTAAAGAGAATTTGCGTCAAGCATTTGAACTCTTTAACGAAATGTCTCAACAGCTCAGTAGCAGCTATGCAAACCTGGAAAGTCAGGTGCAGCTGTTGTCTGGCGAACTGGCCGAGGTCAGCGCCGCGCGCATCAAGGAGCTCAAGGAAAAAGAACGCCTGGCCGATCGTCTGCACAGTTTGCTGCAATTGCTGCCCGGTGGTGTGGTGGTGTTGGATGGCAATGGCCGGGTACAGGAGTGCAATCTGGCGGCCTATACCTTTTTATCGCCAGAATCGGATAAAAAAAGCGCCTCGCAGAAAGACATCGTGGGCCAGCCATGGCGCCAAATTATTAAGAAAAACTTTTTCCCAAAAGAAGACGATGGTCACGAGGTGTCTTTAAAAAACGGGTTACGCCTAAGCATTCAAACCTCCAGCCTGGAAAATGAACCCGGGCAAATCATCCTCATGACCGATCAAACTCAAACTCGCATGCTGCAAGACAAGTTGGCCCGTCATGAACGCTTAATGGCCATGGGCAATATGGTGGCCAGCTTGGCTCATCAGGTGCGCACGCCGTTATCTGGGGCTACCCTGTATGCCCAACACTTGGCCAGCGCTGACCTGGATGCCGATACCCGTAAAAATTTCTCCAGCAAATTAAGACGCCAATTAAAAAACATTGAAGCGCAAGTGCGTGACATGTTGATCTTTGCCCGCGGCAGCGCCCCTCTCAATCAATTATTAAGCATTCCTCAATTGCTGGAACTATTACAAGAGAGCAAACAAATCCTGCAAAATCAGTTTCCGTCAAAAATCGACATTATCTGTGAAAATCAATTTTCCAAACAGAGTCTGGAAATTCAGTGCCATTCGGAAAGCCTCATCGGTGCCATCCAAAATTTAATGACCAACGGCCTGGAAGCCGCCGAGGAAGTGACACAAAATCCAAAACTTAAAATTCGTTTAAGTGTCGAGGCTAACGAGTTAAATATATCGGTGAGTGATAATGGCCCGGGCATAAAACCCCAAGCCAAACAAAAACTTACCGAAGCGTTTTTCTCTACCAAGAGCAACGGCACGGGCTTGGGTTTACCTGTGGTGAAGGCGGTAATTCGTGCTCATCACGGGCAGTTAGGTTTTTATAATCAGGCTCAGGGGGGTGCAATCTTTGTGATCTCCTTGCCACTAAAAATTCATCAGGGAGACGTTTTGTGAACAATTTTCAAATACTTGTGGTTGAAGATGATGCGCAATTGCGCGAAGCCATAGTGGATACCCTTAAACTACAAAAAATATCCTGTTTTCAATGTCCCAGCGCCGAAGCGGCTATTGTGTTATTGCGCAAACAAAATGTGAACATGATTTTAAGCGACATTAGCATGGGAGAGTTGTCGGGTTTTGATTTGTTAGAACACGTTCGAAAAAATTATCCGGCCATTCCCGTGGTATTAATGACCGCCTTTGGCGAGGTGGAAAAAGCGGTGCAGGCCATCCAGTTGGGGGCCATGGATTATTTAGTGAAACCCTTCGAAGTGGATGTATTGGTAGACACAGTGAATCAATTTCGAAATCAGGCGCAATCGCCGTTTGATCTTGACGAACCCGTGGCCCAAGACCCAGGCTCCAAGGCGTTGTTTAAACTGGCCGGGCAGGTGGCCGACAGTGAGGCCACGGTGATGATTAGTGGCGACAGTGGTACTGGTAAGGAAGTGTTGGCGCGTTTCATACATCAAAATAGCCCCAGAAAAAACGGTCCGTTTGTGGCTATTAACTGTGCCGCCATCCCTGAGAATATGATGGAGGCCACTTTATTTGGTTATGAAAAAGGCGCTTTTACCGGCGCTTACAATGCCATGCCTGGAAAATTTGAACAGGCCCAGGGCGGCACACTCTTGTTAGATGAAATCAGTGAAATGGACATAGGCCTGCAAGCAAAACTGTTGCGTGTTTTACAAGAGCGTGAAGTGGAGCGTTTAGGCGGACGCAAGGTGATTAAACTGGATGTGCGAGTATTGGCCACCACCAACCGTAACCTAGTAGAGTACGTGAACGAGAAAAAATTTCGCGAGGATTTGTATTACCGTTTAAGTGTGTTCCCTTTGCATTGGAAATCCCTGGCCCAGCGCCGGGCAGATATTCTTCCCATCGCGCAACGACTGCTGCATAAACACTGTAAAAAACAAAATATCAGCCAAATTATTTTTGATGACAGTGCCATAGAAAAACTTAACCAGCACAGTTGGCCGGGTAATGTGCGAGAGTTGGATAATGTCATTCAACGGGCACTGATTATTCAAAGCGGTCATAAAATTGGCGCGGACGAAATAGTGCTCAATTTAATGCAGGGGTTATTGAATGACGACGCTCCCAGCGCCCCGGTTATTCAAACACCGCCTGCCAGTGTTCATTCAGAAGCTCAATACATCATTCCTTACGGACATCAATCACAGGCTGAATCACCCGCGCCTACTCAAGTTAGTGGCGATGCTTTGGGGGATAACCTTAAACAAAGAGAGTATGTATTGATTCTGGATGCACTTAAAAATGAAAAAAACAAAAAACGCGCCGCGCAGAAATTAGGCATCAGTCCCAGGACCCTAAGATACAAGATGGCCAGAATGCGCGACCAGGGCATAGACATTACTGACGCGGGCTTGCTGCCGGTTAGCCCTTGAAGATTAATAAAACTGGCCTGCCAATTTTTAAAGATATTGGCCTGCGATATGCAACACCTAGTATAGAAACAAAAGATTGTCAGTTATGTACAGGATGTACGGTATGACGCAGTGCCAAGGATGGCAAGGAGCGGCACTACAGGATGTAGGCCAGGACTCAATAAAAGCCAAGGCACTGGCTTTTACAAGGATGATAAAACTGGGAAGTTGTTCAGGGAAGAAGTGGCAAGGATGCCGATCATGGATGGCATACACGAACAGGCGTTTTCATCCCATAAATTATCAGTCACAAAAAATTAAGGGATGAAATAAATTTATGTTTAACAGCACCGGGAGCATAGCATGGTAGACAGAGCAGACATTAACAGCGTGCTATCGCAACTGCGCCAGGTGCGTCAGCAGATTCAACAGCCTCAGGAAATTGATAAACTTGATAAAATCAGTGGCCCGCAACATTTAGCTGGTGAAGTGGATAAAGTCCAAAACCAGGCCACTAATTATCCCGATATAAAAGCTGATCCTAACGTGCCTAATTTTCAAGCCATGTTTGGCAACGCCATCAACAACGTGAACAGTGCCCAGATGCACAGCGCCAGTTTGTCCAAGCGTTTTGAAAAAGGTGACCCCAGAGTGGATTTGCCAGAAGTCATGATCGCCGCACAAAAAGCCAGTGTCTCGTTTGATGCCATGAAAGAAGTCCGTAACAAATTGGTTGATGCCTACAAAGACATCATGAACATGCCGGTTTAATTTTCTTTTTTATCGAACGTCGAATATTGCAGTTAAGGTAGTGAAATAATATGGCCACAGACAATCTACCTGCCGAAACTGCAGATCAATTACCCCCCCCAAATGTAGACGAAAGCGCAGAAACTAACGAAACTCTGCCCGCCGCCATGGACGCCAGCGACATTAATCCGGTGATGATGGGGTTCAACAAGCTCACCATCGTGCGCCAGGTGGCGTTACTGATTGGTTTCGCCTCCATCCTTGCCTTGGGCATTGGCGTGGTGATCTGGTCCCAGGAAACTACCTACCGCCCACTCATATCCAACCTGCAAGATTACAACGCCAAAGAAATTATCGATGCCTTGGAAATGAATTCCATCGATTATCAAATTAATCCCATCACCAATATTGTCATGGTAGCCGAAGACGACATCCATGAGGCTCGCCTGTCACTGGCCGCCATTGTGGCGCAAACCGATGAAGGCGTGGGTCTTGAATTGCTCGACCAAGAGCAAGGTCTGGGCACCAGTCAGTTTATTGAAAGTGTGCGTTATCGCCGTGGCTTGGAAGGCGAGTTAGCCCGCACCATTTCAAGTCTTAAGAGTGTGCGCAACGCCCGTGTGCATCTGGCGTTACCTAAACAGTCGGTATTTGTGCGCGACGACCGCGAACCCCGTGCCTCCATCTTCCTGGAAATTTACGGTGGCAAGGGCCTTAAAAAAGAACAAGCCGAAGCCATCATGAGCCTGGTGGCCAGCAGCATCCCCGAACTGGCCATCGAGAATGTCACCCTGGTGGATCAAAAGGGCAACCTGTTAAGTAAGGACGAAAAGAACGACGAAGACCTGCTGGCCGGCAAACAATTTGATTACACCCGCAAGGTAGAGAAAAACCTTGGTCAACGAGTACAGCGTATCCTGGAGCCGGTATTGGGGGTCGATAATTTCCAGTCCGAAGTCAGCGCCGATGTGGACTTCACCATGGTAGAACAAACCCAGGAACTGTTTAACCCCGACCTTATCGCCCTTAGAAGTGAACAACTGCTCAACGAAGAAACCACCAGCAAGGTCGACGGTGGCATCCCAGGTGCGCTTGCCAATCAACCTCCCGGCGCTGCCGAAGCACCAGAAGAAGCAGGCGCCGGTGACGGAGGCGCAGCAGGCATCCCCACCGAGAAACGCAGCGAAGCCACTCGTAACTACGAAGTGGATCGCACCCTTAGTCACACGCAACACCAGGTGGGTCGCCTACGCCGCATTACCGTATCGGTGGCGGTGAACGATCGCTCCATTGCCAACCCACAAACCGGCTTGCTGGAAACCCTGCCCTGGAGCAGCGACGAACTAAAACGCCTGGAGCTACTGGTGAAAGACTCGGTGGGGTTCAGTGCCGCCCGCGGTGACAGTGTCAGCGTTATCAATACGCCCTTCCTGGGGGGCGCTCAGGAAATTGGCGAGCCGGATTTTTGGCGTCAGCCCTGGTTCTGGGAGATTGTCAAACAGGTGCTGGCGGGGCTATTCTTATTAATAGTGATCTTTGGTGTGATTCGACCCATGGTGCGCAGTTTGGTGGATCGTGGCAAGCAAGACGAGGTGGCACAAATCGAAGGGGAGCTGGACGATCTGGGTGAAGGGGATGACCTCTTTGGTGACGATAAAGTCACCTTGGCAGGGGCTGATGAATTCCTCTTGCCGGGTGCCAGCGATGGCTTCGAACGCCAGCTCGATGCGCTTAAAGGCCTTATAGCCGAAGACCCAGCACGAGTCGCACAAGCATTTAAGAAGTGGATAAACGAAGGTGCAGAATAATCGAGAGTTCGACATATCGCGCACGGGGTGCACTCGGTTGATGCCACCCCGTGGCCGATTAACCCCCCTAGCCTGTATTAACCGATTCAATATTCGAGTAAACCATGGCAGATAAAGACGACAAAGCCACTGAAAATACCCCGGCCAAGGCGGGTGGTGAGTTAAGCACCCTGGATCACAAGTCCCGCGCCGCCATATTGCTCATGAGTCTGGGCGAAAAAGACGCCGCCGAACTGTTGAAACACTTGGGGCCCAAAGAAGTGCAATCCGTGGGCGCCACCATGGCCGCCCTTAAGGATGTGACCCAAAGTCAGGTAGAAGGGGTCGTGGCCGAATTTCTCGACAGCCTCTCCGGGCAAACCGGCCTTGGCCTGGGCGCCGACGAATACATTCGCAACATGCTCACCGCCGCCTTGGGCAGTGAGAAGGCCGGCGGCCTCATCGACCGTATACTTTTAGGGGGCAATACCACCGGCCTGGATACCCTCAAATGGATGGAAAGCCGCGCGGTTTCCGACATCATTCGCCACGAACACCCGCAAATTCAGGCCATTGTTATTGCCTATCTGGACGCCGATCAGGCCGCCGAAATCCTCTACAACTTTGACGAAAAAGTGCGCCTGGACATCATGATGCGGGTGGCCTCCTTGCAGGCGGTACAGCCAGCGGCACTCATGGAATTAAACGACATCCTCGAGAAACAGTTCTCTGGCAGCTCGGGTCAGCAAACCACCGCCATGGGTGGCGTCAAGGTTACCGCCAGCATCATCAACAACCTCGACAGCACCTTGTCTGGCGAACTGCTGGATCAAATCAAGGAAATGGACGAAGAGATGGGGGTGCAAATTCAAGACCTTATGTTTGTTTTCGAAAACCTCAACGAGGTGGACGACCGCGGCATTCAGGTATTGCTGCGCGAAGTGTCAGGCGATCTGCTCACCATCGCCCTCAAAGGTGCCGACGACGACCTCAAGGAAAAAATATTCCGCAACATGTCCAAACGTGCTGCCGAATTGCTGCGTGACGACCTGGAAGCCAAGGGGCCGGTTAAGGTTAGCGAAGTGGAAGTGGCTCAGAAAGAAATTCTGGTTATCGCCCGCCGTATGGCCGATGCCGGTGAGATCGCCTTGGGCGGCGCCGGTGGCGAGCAGATGATGTAATGAGTCGTTATTAATGGAGGGCTATTAATGGTAGAACGCAGAGAGCGCATTCCCGCGGATGAGGTGGCCGAATCCAAAAACTGGAACCTGCCATTCTGGACCGAGCCTGCGTCTGTTATTAAGGCCCGTGAAAAAGAAGAAAGCGAGACCACTGTAGAAGAAGAAGAAATTGAAATTGAGCCGCTCACCGCCGAACAACTGGAACAGATTAGACAAGAGGCCTACAACGAAGGCCTGCAGCAGGGCCTGGTAGAGGGCCGTCAAAAAGGCGAAAAACTGGGCATAGAAGAAGGCCGCGAAGAAGGTCTTAAACTGGGCCAGGACGAGGGCCGTAAGCTGGGGTTCGAGGCCGGCAGTGACGAAGGCAAAAGCCAAGCCTTGCAAGAGGGTAAAAAACAAACCGACGATACCATCACCCAATTGCAAACCGTTATCACCACCCTGGAAAACCAATTCAGCCAGCAAAAAACCGCCATGGAAGATCTGCTGCCCGAGCTGGTAATAATGTTATCCCAAGCCGTGGTGGGCGAAGAGCTCGATCAAGGCAGTGCTCACATAGTGGCCCTGGTAAATACCGCTCTGGAAGCCTTACCCCTCTCCCAATCCCAAGTCAGCATCGAAGTTCATGCCCTGGATTTACCCCATTTAGAGGCCGCCTTCCAGGGCAGTAAATTTGCCTCATGCCTCACCAATAATGACGACCTGGAGCCGGGTGGTTGCCGCCTGTTAAGTGAATACTCCACGGTGGACTTCAGCCTCAGTGAGCGCTGGCAAAGTGTGTTAAGCAGTTACCACAGTCAGTTACAGCTGGGACTGTTGCACGCAGAGGACAGCGACCAAGACGACAGCGAAAAAAGCACAGGCGAAATTGCTGAAGAAAACCCTGAGCAAAACCCGCCCATCTCAGCCGAATCCAAAACGCCAGAATCACCCGCGCCAGACGAACCTGCCAATGAATAATCACAGGGCCCTTTCCTGGCTTAAAAAAAACGTAACTACTCAGCGTATCTGTACGAGGCTGCTTGCAGGCGATCTTTTAAGGCCTATTTTGATGCCTGCCAAAGCGGTTCGCCTGCAAGCAGCCTCGTACAGGCTTAGCTCTAACGTTAAATACAGCGGGTTCGAGGATAGGCTGAGTAGCTACAAAAAAACAATCAATTTAACCCGCGCCCCTCGCCCCGCAAAGAGCTCACATGAATAATCAGCGGGCCTTATCCTGGCTTAAAAAAAACAGCGAATTTAAACCCAGGCCCAAGGTCAGCGGCCAACTCACCCGCATGGTGGGCCTCACCCTGGAAGCCGTGGGCTGCAAGGTAAAAGTAGGGGACCGCTGCATGGTGCAGCAACAAGACGGCCAGATCGAAGCCGAGGTGGTGGGGTTCGACCGTGACAAGTTTTTCCTCATGCCCATCGAGGCGGTGCAAGGGCTCGAGCCCGGCGCCGCGGTCACGCCCATTCTGGATGGCCACCACATTCCGGTGGGGGATTGCTTGCTGGGTCGTGTCATCGATGGTGCGGGCAAACCCCTGGATGCCTTGGGCCCCATCGTGAGTCAGCACTCACTAGACTTAAAAGGCAAGGTCATCAACCCCATGCAGCGCGCCCCCATTCGTGAACCCATGGACGTGGGCATTCGTGCTATTAATTCATTGTTAACCGTGGGCCGTGGCCAGCGCTTGGGCCTGTTTGCCGGCTCTGGCGTGGGCAAAAGTATGTTGTTGGGCATGATGACCCGCTTCACCAGCGCCGACGTGTGTGTGGTGGCCTTAGTGGGGGAGCGAGGCCGCGAAGTGCAGGAATTCATTCAAGACATACTGGGGGAAGAGGGCCTAAAACGGGCAGTGGTGGTGGCGTCCCCGGCCGATGACAGCCCCATCATGCGCATGCGTGCCGCCACCCTGGCCACCAGCGTGGCCGAACATTTTCGCGATAAGGGCAAAAACGTCTTGTTGCTCATGGACAGCCTCACCCGCTTTGGCCAGGCCCAGCGGGAAATTGCCCTCAGCATAGGGGAGCCCCCGGCCACTAAGGGTTACCCACCCTCGGTATTTGCCAAGATTCCCAAGCTAGTAGAACGCACCGGCAACGGCCCCCCGGGGGGAGGCTCCATCACCGCGTTTTACACAGTATTAACCGAGGGCGATGACCTGCAAGATCCCATCGCCGACGCGGCCCGCGCCATTCTGGATGGCCACATCGTATTAAGCCGCGCCCTGGCCGAGGAAGGCCAATACCCGGCCATCGACATCGAGGCCTCCATCAGTCGTGCCATGCCACAAATAGTTAGTGGCCCCATGCTTAAGAGTGCGCAAAACTTTAAACACCTGTACAGCGTCTACCAGCAAAACAAAGACCTCATCAGCGTGGGCGCTTACACCCCGGGGGCCAACGCAGAACTGGATGTGGCGGT
>MAAD01000050.1:12669-14817 GCA_002162985.1 Bermanella sp. 47_1433_sub80_T6
AGCTTAAAAGACAGCAACGAAGGCCTGCAACTCATCATCAACGAAACCCTGGCGGTGCCGCCGCAGGCTGGCGCTCAGCAAGTGCCGCAGTAAATAGCTAAAGAATCGGGCATGCCCACAGGGATATGGGTAGTAGGGCACCAACAGTAGGCGCTTTAGGCGATGCACGGAGCAATTGCCGAGAGGCTGCCAAAAGCATCGGGCAGGGGCTGCCCTCGTACGATCGAGCCATGGATGGCTTTTATGAGGGTAATGCAGGGAGCAATTGCCCAGGCCACCCCGTGGCCGATCCAGCCAGCGTCTAACACCGTTGATTCACCTGGCACGGAATGTAATGTGTAAATGAAGGGTTTAAATGTCTAAAGTTCGCGCCAAGCGCATGACCCCGTTAATTCACCTGGCACAAAAGTCAGTGAACGAAGCCCTGTCTTACATTGGCAACTTGCAACAAAGCATCCACAGCGAAAACCAAAAAAAACAATCCCTAGTGGATTACCAAGGGGAATACTTGCAGCAGTTTCAACAGGCGGGCAGCGTCGGCATGTCGGGCAACAAGTTGCAGCAGTTTGAATCCTTCATCTTGCAAATAGACATGGCCCTCACGCGCCAACAATTTCAGGTGCAACAGTTTGAGCAGCAACTGCAGCAGGCGCAAAAAATATACCTGCAACTCAACCAGCGCCTCAAGAGCTACGAAAAACTTCAGCAAAAACTCCATAATCGGGCCCAGGCTCAGGAAAATCGTCAACTGCAATCCTTTCTGGATGAAATGGGCGCTCAACTGCATCGCCTGCGTCAAACCACCAAACAATAAAGCGCGGTTAATATTCGCAGTTTGCCGCAAGCGGTCTAACCTTATTCACATCTATGTAAGGTTTTAAGTCTGGTCATTTCAAGGATAAAACTATGGCGAAAATTCTGGTGGTGGACGATTCCCTGTCCATGCAAAAAATGGTGAGCCTCACCCTTAAAACCGCCGGCCACAATGTGGTGGAGGCAGCCGATGGCAGCCAAGCATTAATCATGGCGCAAAAAGAACAAGTGGATTTAGTATTAAGCGACGTGAACATGCCCAACATGAATGGCATCGAGTTATGCAAAAAAATTCGCCAACTGCCCAATTATAAATTTACCCCGTTTCTCATGCTCACCACCGAATCCGCCGGCAACGTCAAAATGCAGGGCAAAGAAGCCGGCGCCACCGGCTGGCTGGTGAAACCTTTTAACCCCAGCCAACTGTTGGCCACCGTGAAGAAGGTTCTGGGTTAATTTATTCGATTTTGGTGGTGTCGCCTCGGCAATTGCTCCATGCATTGCCCTAATAAGCTACCTCCATGTAGCGATGCCAGCAGCCTCGTACAGGGTATCGCTAGTCTCTAATTTTTCAGTTTCAGCTTGGTTTGCAAAACTCAGTACGAGGCTGCTTGCAGGCGACCCAATTTCCAGGCCACCAAACCCATAGGTCCCTGCCAATGCCTAATACCCCCGGTTACGCCCGCCTAAGAACGGGCCGCACCTCAGAAATTAACCGCCCCTACCACATCATCATCTCAACCCAACCACACCAGCATATATTCAGCGACTTCCATGCCGCCCGACTTATGACCCAATGCCTCAAACAAAGCGATCATAGCCAATTCACCCAAATGCTGGCGTATGTGATTATGCCCAACCACATACATTGGCTGCTGGTGTTAAAGTCGAAAAATATTTCTACCTGTGTGCAAAGAGTGAAGGCGCAGTTTAGTCGTGAGTGGGGTGTCAAAATATGGAATGCAGGTTTTTATGATCACGGCATTCGTGATGAAGAATCCTTACAGAGTGTGGCCCGCTATATTGTAGCCAACCCGTTACGCGCGGGTTTAGTGCAACGGGTGGGGGATTATCCTCACTGGGATGCGGTGTGGCTTTGATGGTGGTTATTCATTGGATTGTAGAGGGGGTCGCCTGCAAGCAGCCTCGTACCGGATTTGAGCAAACCCATGATTTTGCAGTCGCAGCACAAAAGTACGAGGCTGCTTGCAGGCGACCCAATAAACCAGCCCCCAATCATCTAGCCATATAAAAAAACCTAGCAGCACAGAAGTACGAGGCTGCTTGCAGGCGACACAATAAACCAGCCCCCAATCATCTAGCCATATAAAAAAA
>MAAD01000032.1:0-1144 GCA_002162985.1 Bermanella sp. 47_1433_sub80_T6
CAGCAGGCCCTCATGTGTTTTGTGGAGCACGGGGTGCCCGGCACCACTATAGATATGATTCGCGAAGCCACCCAAACCAGTGTGGGCAGCCTGTACCATCACTTTGGTAATAAGGACGCTATTGTGGGGGCGGTGTACCGCGAGGGCATGCGTGACTTTGCCATGTTATTAAAAGGCTACTTGCAAGATTTACCCAAGGGCCAGGCGCTCAGTGAACAAGACGCCAAAGACGGGGTGAAGGCTTTGGTATTTGCCAACGTAGATTGGATTAGCCAGCAGCCCCTATGGGCGCAATATGTGTTTCAGCATCGGGCCAGTGTGGTGGGCCAGGCCAAGCTGAATTTCAACGCCGACTCCAACATGTTCAATTCCTTCATTACTAATTGGTTTGCGCCCTATATTGAGGGCGGCTTTATCAAAGACTATCCATTGGAGTTACTTAACGCGTTTGTGACTGGCCCTGTGCATAACTATGCTCGCCACTGGCTGGCGGGTCGTCATGAGGTGCCCTTAAGTGAGTATCGAGAAGACTTTGCCGAGGCTGCCTGGAGTGCGGTGAGGAGTAGTTAACTTTCAATATTGGTGTCTGCCGGACTAGGGTAGCAGTGATGCCGTTTGAGGCCGCTGTAAACTCGTCTATGAGCGCTTCCTTGAAACATCCATGTTTCAAAAGACCTCCAACGGCACCACAGCTACCCCAGTCCAAACTTAGTACGCTGCCAACTCTATGATCGTAGGGTTGATGCAGCCATATGATTTAATTTAGCAGTGAGCGTATTTCGCTTTAGGTGTTTGAGGCAGGGACGCCGAAGCAAGCTCCCACGGATGGGTTTACAGCGACCTGAAACGAGATGCGCTCACAGCTGAATTGGCAGGTCTTAATGTTTACTCGGGTGCCGCACTATTTCAGCAAAAGCCTCCATACTGGCTTTCAAAGAATCGTGGCGCCATATAAGAGCGGTCACCGATTTGCGCCATTTCAACGGCAAGTTATGCACCTGAATATTCTCTTTAAACGGGTATTGCTCCAATAACGCCTGGGGCACTATGCCCACTCCCATACCTGCCACCACACAACTGAGCAGAGTGTGATAAGAGTTAATTTCTACTACGTTGGCCACGGTGCCCGCTTGTTCCAACCAAT
>MAAD01000032.1:1199-5629 GCA_002162985.1 Bermanella sp. 47_1433_sub80_T6
ATCTTTTAGGTCTTGAGGTTTTTTAATGGGTTTGTGGTGCAGGTCCGACACCATCACCAGTGTCTCTTTATACACGTTGGCGATATTAAGGCGTGGGTCGTTTAGCGGGTCGGCCACGAAGGCCATGTCCAGCTCACCCGACAATACCTGCTCAATGAGCAAGCCAGTGGGGCCGGTGTTCACGTTTAATTGAATGTGGGGCCAGGCCTGATGAAACGCCATGAGTGGTGCCACCATGCGGGTAGCTGCCACCGCCTCCATGGCGCCTACCTTTAACACACCCTTGGGCTCGGACTGTTGTAATTCATTTTTGGCCTCGCTGGCCAGGTCTAATATTTGCTGGGCATACCCTAATAACTGCTCTCCGGCCGCCGAGATCCGCAAGCGATTTTTTTCCCGTAAAAACAACGGCTTGCCCAATTCTTCTTCCAGCTTCTGAATACGCGCGGTGATGTTGGAGGGCACGCGGTTAAGCTGATGCGCCGCCGCGGTGATGCCACCGGATTCGGCCACCTGTTTAAAAATGGTGAGGTCAGAGATTTCCATGGTGCCTCCAGTACTGGCTCAAATATGATATTCATAATTTGTGAATTACTAGTTCATTATTATTCATTATTAATGAATGATCAAATAACCTATTGTGTAAGCTCACAAGGCAGGAACAAATCATGACTGAAACAACCAAGGGCTACCTATACGGCGTCGCTGCCGCGTTAATCTGGTGTGGATTCATACTGGTATCACGCATGGGCGGCGTCAGCGAATTATCATCTTACGATGTCATTGCCATTCGCTATCTTACCTGTGCCAGCATCTTGCTGCCGGTGTGGTTGTATTTTAATTTTTCTAACAGCACGCATCGTTTTAACCTGTTTGATCCCAAGCTGGTTATGGCCAGTTTAGTGGGGGGCTTGGCCTACGCGTTGTTTACATTTAAAGGCTTTGAGATGGCGCCGGCCTCCCACGCGGCGGTATTGTTACCGGGTTTGATTCCGCTATTAATTATTGCCTTGGCGTTGTTGGTGAATAAAGAACGTCAAGAATTGGGAAAGTGGCTGGGTATGGGGGTTATCGCCCTGGGCATCACTATGCTGTTTTATCGCCAGTTATCGAGTGGTGAAGGGGTGACGCTTGGTCATGCCAATCTTGCCTTGGGCGCCTTATGTTGGGCCATTTTCACGGTATTAATTAAGCGCTGGAATATTAGCCCATGGCAGGCCACGGTAAGCCTAGCGGTGATTACCTGCATTTTGTACCTGCCCGTGTATGTGTTGTGGTTGCCTAAAAATATCTCGCTGAATGTATTGCCCGATATTGCCTTGCAGGCTTTTTACCAAGGCGTGATGGCCACGATTATCCAGATGTTTTTATATGTGCGAGCGGTTCAAGCGTTAGGGCCGTCAACCATGGGCACATTAATGGCCATCGTGCCGGTGTTGTCCGGCGTGGCCGCCCTGTTTGTATTTAATGAAGCTGCCAGTAAAGAATTGATAGCGGGGCTGGTATTGGTGAGCGTTGGCGCCTGGTTGGCCCATAGTAAAATCTTTGAAAAGAAACTGCAGGCGAGTGCAGTGTAATTAGAAATAGCTAGGTTGTTTAAATTTGTGAATGCCACCCTGTACGAGGCTGCTTGCAGGCGGCCAACGTTAACTGGATCAAGGCTATTGGCTAACTATTATCGCCTGCAAGCAGCCTCGTAGGAGTGCACCCCGTGCGCGATAACACCTGTATGAATTAAATTTATAAAAGGAAAAAACCATGCCCTACATCAACATTAAAATTACCGACGAACAAGTGACCCCACAGCAAAAAGCCGCCCTTATCGAAGGCGCCACCCAACTGCTGGTGGATGTACTCAATAAAAATCCGGCCACCACCGTAGTGGTCATAGACGAAGTAAATACCGATAACTGGGGCATAGGGGGAAAAGTAGTAACGGACCTGCGAAAACAGGCGGCACAAAAATAACCGTCATGGCAGGACGAGGGGCAAATGAAGACACTTGATGAGCTTATTAAGACGCGCTTGTTTTGCTCTCAGCGTTAACCATGAAATATAAATGAAAAGTGTTAAAAGACCAACGAGTAAATAACTATTTATTATAAAAAATAAGGGCAGGTTACAAATATTAAATTCATTTATATAGGCTAACAGGCTAGCCTATTGGCTTATAAAAATAAAAAATAGTCGCCCAGTGCAAGCCATAACAAAAAACGATTCTCGCCAAACAAGTTCCAGCGTTCCCCGGTTTGTTAACCTGGGGCATCGTGCTTTTGGTATTCCCGTCTCAAATATAAAACCATTAACCAAATTAATGGTGATGCAGGGAGTTGCGCTTAATGAACTGTTGCTTAATACCAATATTACTTTGGCTGATTTTACCAATATCAATAAAACGGTTTTATTTGAGCAGTTTATCGCGTTGATTAATAATGCCCGTGCCCTGCGTGCCAACCCCACCTATGCTCTGGTGCTGGGAGAGCAGTTTTATATTAATCACGATGGTATCTTGTCGTGTCGAGTCATGAGCAGTGAGCATCCGCTGGCGGCCATGGAGTTACTGCATCAATACCAGAGTTTGTTCACAGAGCTATTGGAATTTAATCTGGATGTAAACGATGACTACGGGATTTTTTCAATCAGTGAAAAATTCCCTTTAGGTGAGGCCTTACCGCACTTTGTGGAGTACAGTTTTTCGGTATTGTGTTCGTTGGCAAAGTTTTGTCTGGCCAAAAATGAAATGAAGGTAGAGCTAGAATTTGCGTATGCCAATCCGGGTACAGATAATGAATTTGAAACATTTTTTGGCAATCCGGTGCGTTTTAACTGCAGCGCTAACCGAGTAATTATCCCAAAGGAAACCCTTAGCCAAAATATTATTTTTGCCAATAAGGAATCGGCTGCGGAAAATGAAAAACTCTGTGGGCAGCATTTGGCTCAGGTGCACAGCGATCAGAAAGTCATTCAAAATGTTAAGGCCGCCATTCGCAGTATGCCCTTTAATGAGGTTTCACTGGAGGCTTTAGCGCAACAGCTATGCATGAGTCCACGCAGTTTAAGGCGGCATTTGCAGGGGCAGGGTGTGTCTTATAAAACGTTATTAGAAAATGAGCGCAAACGCATCGCCCTTAAGCGCATCGAAAAACAAGACATTAGCATAGAAAAACTGGCCGAGGTCTTGGGTTATCACAACGCCTCCAGTTTTAGCCGCGCCTTTAAGCGCTGGTTTGGTATCTCCCCTCACCATTATCAACAGGAACGGGAACAGGAACAATAACTAAAAATTAACCGCAATTACAAAACTGGCCATAATTGTAATTAGGGTTGGCCAGTAGGGTGATGGTGAGATTTTTCACATGGGCTAATATCTATATTGCCTATTACCGGTGAATACCGTCAAAGTTGGATAGGCGCTGCAGGATGCAATCAATAAAAATAACGCAGACAAGGCCCCAAAAATGACGCTCAAATTTCGCACATTCTTATCTTCCATTACTATGGCGGCCAGCATGATATTTGCTGGTGCCACTCAAGCCGCCGACAACTGTTACATTATGGTTCACGGTCATGGCGTTCAAGGTAACGTGGTTGAGAGCTCCAATCAGCCTGCCTTAGAAAGCTGGCGCGATTCCTACTTCAGCAATTATGAAGGCAGTGACTTCCTGGCTTACCTATTAAGTCCAAGCGATAACTACGCCGTGATTGGTTACGACAGCACAGACGAAAGTGGCTACCCATATTGGCGCAATGAAACCGCCGGTGAAATTGCTCGCCAAATGGTGGCGGTTAAACAGGGTAATGGCGACGGCTACACCCACGACCAAGCCAATACGCAATGTGCCAGTAACGATAACTTTTACGTGGTAAGCCACAGCCAGGGTGCCCAGCAAATGGTATTCATGGCGGGTAACGCAAGTGCTGGTTCTCCTTATTACAATACCGCGTTTAATGCGGCCGGTGGTGCGGTTTCTGTACCTTACACCGACGCGTTTAATAACGTTTTGGCCATCTTCACCCTAGGCGGCGCCATGAGCGGCACCGAAGGCTCTGACCGTGTATGTAATGGCACCTGGTTAGATTCACTAATTAACGCCGCCTTCTTAGGCAAGAGCTGCAACCCAAGTGTGCAGTGGTTACAAACCAACGATTCTTACCTGGCCCGTAACCTCATTGGCTCTACGTTGGCCGCGCCTATTTATGCCATGGGTGGCTACAAAAGTTTCCCTGGTATTCAGGGTGCCTCAGCTGGATTCTTAACCGGTGAAGACGATGGTTACATTAACCTAGCATCGCAGATGGGTTGTTCTGGGTCGGCTAAACGTAATCTTTACGATGATTTAAACGAGTACAAAACCTTTTGGGGAATCGCTTACGGCAGCCCAATTTTCCGCTGCAATAATAGCGGCAAGGGCACACCGCGTACTTATACA
>MAAD01000275.1 GCA_002162985.1 Bermanella sp. 47_1433_sub80_T6
TCGCTGCGGTTAACAATTTCCATAAAGCCGGCGTTCACATTCTTAGGAAAAACCTCGTGACACTCAACCTGTGGACCTAACTGGCTCACCATCTCACTGTGAATATCCTCTACCAGCAAGACCGCATGGGGGTTACCCATGGACACCGCACCCACTTGTACATCGATGGTGCCTTCATTAAGCGCCAGCTCCAGGTCGTATTTTTCTTGTCGCTGGGAGGCAGTAAATGGCAAGGCCTTTGGTTCAAACTTTGGCTGCCCCATGTTCACCAATACCTGGTCACCGTCCAGCAGGGTCAAAGAAATAATGCCAGAATTGGTTTCCACCGTGATGGGGTTTTTGGCGGTTAAGTGGCTGTCGTGTACAAAGCGTGCAAAACAACGGGCGCCGTTACCACACTGCTCCACTTCGCTGCCATCGGCATTATAAATACGATACCTAAAATCCACATCAGGATTGCTTGGGGTTTCCACCACCAGTAACTGGTCAAAGCCAATGCCAAATTGACGATCACTTAGCTGTCTTACCAATTCAGGACGAAAGGCAAAATGCTGGGTGGCCAAATCCACCACCATGAAGTCGTTACCCAAACCGTGCATTTTACTAAAGCGCAATAACATTCTGACTCCACTTTCTTCTATTTCTGGTACGAGGCTGCTGGCATCCCCATACGGATGTGGGTAACTAGGGCAATGCAGGAGCAATTGCCGAGGCGACCCAGTGTTAATTAGAGCAATGCTACTTGCTAAGGTTTTTCGCCTGCAAGCAGCCTCCTACTGGTGTAGTAGCTCTGGAAAGTTACTCGGCAATCACAGACTCTAGCTGTAATTGATCTTGTACCGTCTCACGACGACGTACCAAATGGGCACGCTCACCGTCTACCAGAATCTCGGCAGGTTTGTTACGGGTATTGTAATTAGAGGCCATCACAAAACCATAGGCACCTGAACTCTTCACTGCCAACAAGTCACCGGCTTGAATGGCCAACTCTCTGTCTTTACCTAAAAAGTCACCGGTTTCACACACAGGTCCCACTACATCGTAAGACTTTTTAAGAGCCTCCACACCTGGGCTCACTTCAACAATTTTTTGCCAGGCGCTGTACAAAGCCGGGCGAATCAAATCGTTCATGCCGCCGTCGATGATGGCGAAGTTTTTATCACCATTGCTCTTTAAGAATTCTACCTGAGTAACAAAAATACCGGCGTTGGCGGCGATGGAACGACCGGGTTCCAATACCAACTTAAGATTACGACCCTCAAGCTTAGGCATGATGGCATCGATAAATTCTTTAGGCGTTGGCGGGGTTTCATCGTCGTATACCACACCCAAACCGCCACCCAGATCCACGTGCTCAAGCTCGATACCATTTTCTTTCAGGGTATCAATCAACACCAATACACGGTCGATGGCATCCAGGAATGGAGCGATTTGTGTGAGCTGGCTGCCAATATGGCAGTCCACACCAATGATGTTAATGCCGTCCAGATCTTTGGCACGCAGATACACATCTACCGCCACTTCTATGTCCACACCAAACTTGTTTTCTTTGAGGCCGGTGGAAATATACGGGTGGGTCTGAGCATCTACATCCGGGTTCACGCGCAGTGACACCGGCGCCTTCACACCCATTTCCATGGCCACTTCGTTTAGGCGCTCCAGCTCCATGGCCGATTCCACGTTAAAACAATGCACACCCTTCTCTAAAGCAAATTGCATTTCTTCGGCGGTCTTGGCCACACCGGAAAACACCACCTTGTCGGCATCGCCACCCGCTTGTAACACACGCTCCAATTCACCACGGCTCACGATGTCGAAACCGGCACCCAATTTAGCCAATACATTCAATACTGCCAGGTTTGAGTTGGCCTTGATGGCGTAACATACCAGAGCATCTTTGCCCTTAAGGGCATTGGCATAGGCCAGGTAATGCTCTTCAAACGCCTTGCGTGAATACACATACAAGGGCGTGCCATATTGGGCGGCCAAATCTGTTACCGACATGCCCTCGGCGAATAGCTCACCGTTTTGGTGTTGAAATACATCTGTCATGGGTATTCTCTAAATTCTGGGTATTGGTTTGAAGGCTTTATCTTGTCCAGCCTATGGTTTTGATTGCTCTTCGGGCTGTGATGGCGCCTCTTCATTAGGTAAAAAGAGTGCCCCTTTTTGCCCGCAGCCCACCATCATCAAGATGGTCCCGCTTAAAATAGACCAGAGCACTAAATGGCGCATATTCATCGCTCAAACTCATTCAAACCAATGTAAGGGCCAGATTATAGGCGTTTAGAGGCGAGCTGAAAAGATTAGCCTAGGGCTGGGTCGCTTTTATTTACTTGGGTAGAGCGCGATCAGCGCCTTATTGAGCTGGGCCTCTAATTTGTGTTTGTAATTGAGGTAACTGGCGGTTTGCAAAACATGTTTAGCATTGCGGTTATGCAGGCGATCGCTGATGGATAGGTCGGTGATATACACAGGATAAGGCTTTTGATGTTTGCGCAGCAATACCAGGTAGCGCACTAGCTCTTTGTAAACGTGATCCCCGTGTTCCAGGCGGCTAAATTCCTGCTGTTCACACTGCAGAGTGAAACCTATGTTGTTTTCCGAATCAAAATCCACCTGAGCGTGCACATCGAAGAAACGCCCCTGCCCCAAGCCTTCCTTAGGGCGAATGGCGCGGGTGCGCATGGGTTTGTTTTTCTCGGGTAACAATACCTGGTAATACTCGATCACCCGCTCCTGCACGGCCTCGGGCTCCTCAAAGCGGTGCCGGTTTTGGCGATACTCCACCTGGCGCAAGAAGTTGTTGAGCGGGTTGATGAGTGACGCTTCGTTATACATGGGCGTCTTCCATTTAACCAGGGAGCCGCGCTCATCGATCACGTATATTTGCGCCAAACTCTCATGCTGCTCATCGAGCAAAGCCTCTTTAAGATAATAAACCTGCACACGGCCGGGGCGGGCATTTTTACAAATCATGGCAATCACCGTACCGGGCAAGGCATGACTGTCCAGCACCAGTTTGCTGTAATGGGGTTGTGGCTTGGCCAGCTGTTTCACCAGGTGACCGGCTTTTTCGTAGTGATAAATCACCGGCCGCCCCTGGTTGAACTGAATGAGATGAAACTCCTCACCCACCTGCAACACATAACGACTGCGCAGGCCCACCTTGCTCTGGTAAAAACACAGGTATATCTCCTCTAACAAAGACTCCACTCGCGCCGCGATGGCCTTGGCGCGCGTGGTGCAATAGCAAAATACCTTTAACTGGGGGCGCGGCGTATCACTGCCAGGGGGGTAAGACACCAAAAAGTCCTCTATTACCCGCAGCATGGCATTTTGCCCCTCATAACGGGTGGCCAGCACTTCACGCCAGCTGTTAAACACCAGCTGATCGATGGTGAGCACCAGATTTTCCTTGAGGGTGCTGTACCCCAAAGAATCGGTGAGGTTGGATATTTTGTGTATGCCGCGGCGAGTGAAATGGTTCATGGGATCCACAAACACATTAACGTACAGGTTAATAATTTGCGGCACCGGAGAATGTTCAAAGTTGGCCGCTACGCTACTGGCCACCGGCAATTTGCGAAAGGTAGATATGATTTCCTTTAACTCGTAATCATTGCCCTGATCTTTGCCGTGATACAACACCACCTGAGTGCCCTTGGCCATGACCTGATTCACATGACACCAGGCCAATAGCTCGATGAGGCTGGCCGATTTTTTAAGCGGGTGCTGGGCACTGCCCGGACGCTCTACCCCGGTAAACAAGCTCCACGACATGAGCGGTATGCGTTTGCGCACATGTTCACGGTTAAGGTGCAGGGTGAGTTTTTCCTGCTGAATATCACGACTGATATTGGGGTTGATGAAGTCCACCTTGCCCGGTTTGCGGTCGAAGGTGGCGTATAACTTGTGCCCCAACAGGGTCATATCCTTGGCGTTTAACAGGGTTTCCTGTTGGAACTGACGGCCAAAACGCGACAAAAACTTGTAGCTGTTGATCAGTTCATTCACCAACAGCTTACGTTCCTGCATAACAGTATGCACCTGCCACAAAGGCCGATTATCCAGGTGCACAAGGTGCCCTTCGTCCCAATTCCATTTTCGTATGAGCGGTTTTAACAGCTCCCGCTTCCAATGTTTGCGTTTGATGGTCTGACTCATGGGGGTATTACACTTAAAATAAATACAGCGGCGCACCAAATCCAGGCGGCTTTCTTCTTCTCGCTCGCTTAAATAAGCCTCCAGATAATCGAACAGCAATAAATAAGGGTCCAAGGCATCAAGGCGGGTATCGAAGTCATAGATGCGTTTTTTTAGATCCACACTCAGGGGCATGACCGTAGGGTAATCGCTGGCATAGGCCTCGGTTAAAAACAGTTTCAAGATGGATTTATAGGGGCTGCCGATGGCCTTATACAGTTGCCACATCCCCGCCCCCACAAACTCTCCCGGGGGAATATTACCCACCCCTCCAAAATCGATAACCTCCTCCGGGCTAGCAAACCCCTGGCTCTCCATGTGCTCGATATAGTCCTGATAATGGGTCTCGTATTCCGGTGGCACAATCCACCACAAGGGGTAACAGCCCTCCAGCAGAATGGCGGTGCGATAAAATTCGTCCAGCAACAGCTGATGCTGGGCACTGCCGCAATCTTCGCCATCCAGGTCATTGCGCTCGCCACGCATGAACTTTTCGGCGTCCATGAGAAAAAAGTGCACTTCCAGGGAAATGGTCTCGGCCCATTGCTCGATGGCCGTGCATTTTTGCTGCAGCACCGCCAATTCCTGCTCGCTTAAACTGGGGTTATGGCACAGCCAGATATCCAGGTCACTGCCGCCACTGTGCCCCAAGGAGCCGCAGCTGCCCATGAGAAACAGGCTCTTGATGCTTAACTGCCCCGAACGTCTCTGCTGAAATTGAAAGCCCGTGGTGATGCCCGCAATGGCGCGTAAACTGTCTTTACTGGGGTGATAGCGTGCCACCCCGCAGGGACACTCATGATCCACCCAGCCAGGCAGTTTCTCGTGATTCACATGAAACAGCAGGGTCATAACCTCGAGAAACACCTGCTGGCGCTCGCTCAGGGCCTTCTGAGTGCGCTCTATGCGATGAGCGTTATACTCAGTAAAACGCTGGATAACGGTTTGCGCCTGCTGCCCGTCAAACCTGGGTTGGGCGGGGTCAAATACCCTCATAACTCAGACAGCACGGCCGTTAACCACTCAAATTTCATCAGTAAAATCTCTCCCCGGGTAAAACAAGCTAGAATTATTTTCAAACATCGCTTTTTCCAAAAGACAATTAACGCCAGACGGGTATAATGCAGCCCGCTGTAAGTGATTAGGCTGCAACTCGTACAGGTTGTGACTTATTCATGAGTATAGAAGAGCCCAGAGTATTGAGCTTAAGTTAGATAAAATTTGAGGTTTGCACGCCACGGCGCGTTCAAAAAATACTCAATTGTCTTGCTTTGGGTCTGGCTTTTTGGTATAAAACGCAGCTCTTTTAAGACGGGTAGCCGTAGGCTCCAAGCAAAATTGCTTGCAGGTAGCGTACACACTGGCCCCGAACGAATTTTTTTGATTTCGCTTTATATAAAGTCGGGGCAATAACAATGGCTAAAGTTTGTCAGGTTACGGGTAAACGCCCTGTAACAGGTAACAATGTTTCTCACGCAAAAAACCGCACTAAGCGTCGTTTTTTGCCTAACCTTCAGAACCACAGGTTCTGGGTTGAAAGTGAAAACCGTTTTGTACGTCTACGTCTTACCACTAAAGGTATGCGTATTATTGATAAGAAGGGTATCGATACAGTTCTTGCTGAACTTCGCGCCCGTGGCGAGAAAGTTTAAGGAGATCCATCATGGCATCTATTCGTGAAAAAATTAAATTAGTTTCGTCTGCTGGTACTGGTTACTACTACACGACTACTAAGAACAAGCGTACTAAGCCTGAAAAAATCGAAATGAAAAAATTCGATCCTAAGGTTCGCAAGCACGTTATGTTTAAAGAAGCTAAAATCAAGTAATTGATTATCGCTTTCAAAAGGCTCACTTTTTAGTGGGCCTTTTTTGTGTCTGACATAAACTGAGCCTTTGAATTAGCCATTTGCTTGCTAACGCTTTTGGAGCAGACACAATTAGAAATTTGTACAGTCATCAGAACATTAGTTTAGGTTTTGATAGTTCATCTTGAGGTGTCAGAGGCATGGATGCCGATGCAAGCGCCCTCATGATGAGTTATCAAAGCCTAAGCTGGCCGTAAAGGATACCTATGCCCGAACTACCCGAAGTAGAAACTACCCGCCGCGGCATAGAACCCCATATCGATGGCCAACGCATCACCTCCATGGACATCCGCCAGCCCAAGTTACGCTGGCCTATCCCCCAGCATTTGGCGAAAACCGTAAAAGGCTTAACCGTGCTGGCCACCAAACGCCGCGCCAAATACTTGTTAATTGAATTGGGGCGCTCAACAGGAGCCGAGCCTTTAGTGGGCACGCTCATTATTCATCTGGGCATGTCTGGCAGCCTGCGTATCATCCAGGGTAAACCGCTAGCCCCAGCCAAACATGAACATTTTGATATTAAGTTCAACAACCAGCACATGCTGCGCTTCACCGACCCGCGACGTTTTGGCGCCTGCCTGTGGATGCCTTGCGACGAATCCTTGGCCATTTTAGATAACCTGGGGCCCGAACCCTTGGACGAGATTTTTGATGGCGATTATATTTACAAAAAAAGCCGCAAGCGTACCGTCAGCATTAAAAGCTTCATCATGGATCAAAAAGTGGTGGTGGGAGTGGGCAACATCTACGCCAGCGAATGCCTGTATTTAAGCGGCATTAACCCCAAAAAAGCCGCCGGCAAGATCAGCAAGGCCAAGTTTGCCATCCTGGTAGACGCCATCAAGCAGGTATTAAAAAAAGCCATCAGCGAAGGCGGCACCACCTTAAAAGACTTCGTGGGCAGCGATGGCAAACCCGGCTACTTTGCCCAGCAATTAAATGTTTACGGACGTAAAGGCGCCCCCTGCCCCGCATGTCAAAGCCCCATCAAGCAAATTACCCAGGGACAACGCAGCACGTTTTATTGTTCAAACTGCCAAAAGTAGCCAAGCGTACTTTTAAAAAACTGATATAGTGTGAAAAAAGTATAGATAGATTTACAAGGAACCAACCCATGCGCATGTTCGGTCACATAAAACAAAGCCTGATGGTCTTGGCCAGTTTATTAATGTTAACTCTGCCCATGCAGAGCCAGGCGGAAGAAATTTACGAAAACCCATCGGCCGTGGCCATGGCGTTAGACGGCTTAATCGTGCGCCCCATTACTCTGGTAGCCACCGTGTTAGGCACTGCCATATGGGTGGTGACACTGCCATTTAGTTTATTAGGTGGTAACGCAGGTGATGCGGCTGAGTCATTTATTATGGTGCCGGCCAGAGCGACTTTCATTCGCTGTTTGGGTTGTACCAGCAGTGGCCGCAAGATTGAGTATGATGACTAACATCTGATGTAATTGAGCCATAAAAAAGCCCTGCACATGCAGGGCTTTTTTGTATTCGGCTTAGGCAGAAAGTATATTTTCCATCACCCCTGAAGCTAGAAGCCCATCTCAACCAGGATCTCTTCATAGCCCTGTTGATAACCTTCATATTTAAACTTATACCCTAACGCTTGCAGTCTCTTGGACGAGCAACGTTTGCTGCCGCGCCGTGACACGTTGGGCACATCATGATCCGGTTCCACATCGCCGATGCGATCCTTTAACCACTCTAAAATTACAAATAGCGGAGTTGGGTCGGGGTCGGTGCCCAAATACAAGTCATCCAATTTGGCCCCCTGCATGTCTTTTTCTATTAGAAACCTTAAAGAACCAATGCAATCATCGCGGTGAATTCGATTGGTCCACAGATCAGGTTCAGGATCACAATGGCCTCCACCCTGGGCCTGATTAATTAGCCGGGTTCTGCCAGGCCCATAAATCCCACTGAAGCGCACCACGGTACTGGCATAGTCGCTATCATGAAGCACTTGTTCGGCCTCCAGCATCTTCTTACCGGCAAAGGCGGTAGGCAGTGCCTCGGTGGTTTCATCCACCCAACTGCCATCGTGATGGGGATAGACACTGGTGCTGGACACAAAAAAGACGCGCTTGGGTTGCGCATTCATATGTTTAAGTAAAGCAATGATGTGCTTCATACCCGTCACATAAAATTTGCCATAACCCTCTTCGGAAAAATCCGGGCTGGCCACGCTGTAGATAAGGTAATCGAGGTTTTCGGGGATTTTGCCAATCAGGGTTTCCATTTCGCCCACATCGGCTGAGATGGTGGTTACCCCCGGGCCCACGTCTTTGTCACTGCGGCGCATGCCCCACACTTGGTGGCCATCGGCAGCCAAATCCACGGCCAAACCACCGCCAATATCACCACTGCCCACAATAAGAATTTTTGCCATTACAACTCCTTGCTTTATTTACCCCAAAGCCCGGTTTAAGCTAGAGGCTATTACCGATAGAACCTCAATAGCCCATGACTCTTTCTGAACTCAAATACATCGTTGCCCTAGCGCAGCAGCGTCACTTTGGACGCGCGGCTGAACATTGCAATGTTTCTCAGCCCACCTTAAGTGTGGCCATAAAGAAGCTAGAAAGCGAACTGGGCATCAGCTTATTTGAACGTTCAAAAAATGCAGTGAACATCACGCCCTTGGGAGAAAAGATTGTACGCCAGGCACAGGTGGTGCTGGAAGGGGTTCGTGGTGTACAAGATTTAGCCGCCGGCGGCAAGGATCAACTTAAAGGGCCGCTAAAAATGGGGGCTATCTTCACCATTGGCCCCTACCTTTACCCCCATTTAATACCTCAAATACAAAAGCTGGCGCCAGAAATGCCGCTGTATATAGAAGAGGATTACACCAAAAACTTGCGCAAAAAACTGCGCGACGGGGAACTGGACATCATCATCATTGCGCTGCCCTTCACCGAGCCCGATGTATTGTGCAAAGCCTTGTACGAAGAGAGCTTTGAAGTATTACTGCCACAACAGCACCCCTGGCTGAAACATAAAACCATCGACCCCAATTTACTGCCCAACAGTGATTTGATGTTACTGGGAGACGGCCATTGTTTTCGTGACCAGGTATTGGAGCTGTGCCCGGCGTTGGCCAAACATCAAAACAGCCGTTTAGGGGCCGTCACCCAAGGCAGTTCATTAGAGACCCTAAGGCACATGGTGGCTTCAGGCATGGGCATCACTGTACTGCCCAAGAGTGCCACCGGCACCGCGCACTATGCACCGGGGTTATTGGAGACTCGGCCTTTCAAACGTCCCACACCCTCACGCACCGTGGCCATCGCCTGGCGCGCCAGTTTCCCACGGCCTAAAGTTATCGACCTCATAAGCGAAGCGGTGGATAAATGTCAGTTGTTTTAGAGCGCTCACTGGGTAAGAGCCCTGTCACAGAGCTTAAAAACGTGGGCGCCAAGATGGCCGAGAAACTGGCCAAGTTGGGCATTTATCATATTCAGGATTTGCTGTTTCATTTACCCATGCGCTACCTGGACCGCACCCGCATTAGCCCCATCGCCCACCTGCAAGTGGGCTTTCACGTGGTGATTGAAGGGGAGGTGGTGGTAAGTGACGTGGCATTTGGTAAACGCCGCAGCCTGGCGGTAAGGGTCACCGATGGCAGTGGCACCATTACCCTGCGCTTTTATCATTTTAGCGCCGCCCAAAAGAACAACCTAAAAAAAGGCGTGCGCATACGCTGTTATGGGGAAGCGCGACGCGGCAAAGCAGGCTTGGAACTGTACCACCCTGAATACCAGTTTGTGGATGACTCCAAACCCTTTAAAACCGAGGCCAATCTCACCCCCATTTACCCCAGCACAGACGGTCTTACCCAAGTGCGCTGGCGTCAGTTAATGGATCAGGTCATCGAGTTATTAACCAACGGCCGGGCCCTGGATGATTTAATTCCGGATGCGTTATTAAAACCCTATAACCTGCCCGATTTAAAAAGCGCCCTACTGTATCTACACCTGCCCCCACAACAAGCTGATTTGTATGAGCTGGAAGAATACCAACACCCAGCCCAGAAGCGTTTAATTATGGAAGAGTTACTGGCCCATAATTTAAGCCTGTTGAAAATGCGCCAGGAAGTTAAACGGGAATCGGCACCCACACTGCCGCCATCAAAACACCTGGTTGAAAAAATGCTGGCTCAACTGCCGTTCAACTTAACCGGTGCCCAGCAAAGAGTGGGGCTGGAAATTCAGCAAGACATGGTCAGCGGCCAGCCCATGCTAAGGCTAGTGCAAGGGGATGTGGGCTCGGGGAAAACATTAGTAGCCGCCATGGCAGCACTGACGGCGTTAGAGCAGGGTTTTCAGGTGGCTATCATGGCCCCCACTGAAATACTCGCCGAGCAGCATCTTAAAAACTTCAGTGCCTGGTTTGAACCGTTAGGGCTAAGTATCGCTTGGCTAGCAGGCAAGGTGAAAGGTAAAGCAAGAGAAGCCAGCCTCAACGCCATTAAAAGTGGTGAGGCCCAACTGGTGGTTGGAACCCATGCTCTGTTCCAACAGGATGTGGAATTTCACAAACTGGGTTTAGCCATCATAGATGAACAGCACAAGTTTGGTGTGCACCAACGATTGGCCTTAAAAGAGAAGGGCAAAGACTTAAGCCCCCACCAACTGATTATGACCGCCACCCCCATTCCGCGCAC
>MAAD01000343.1 GCA_002162985.1 Bermanella sp. 47_1433_sub80_T6
TGAACTAGACTTAAAGTAGATCGACATTGGCAGTCGAGGTGTGCTCGTATGCCAGCTAACAAGGAGAGCAGTATGACATTGAGATATGTTATTTCCGGGTGTAAAAAATCAGGGAACCATGGAAGCGGTCAGTCCGGGTTTACCCTCATCGAATTAATCATGGTAATCGTGATACTGGGCATATTATCGGCTTTTGCCTTGCCCAAATTTGCCGATTTCACCTCGGATGCCGAGGCCGCCACCATAGAAGGTGCGCTGGGTGGGGTGAAGTCAGCTGCCGCCATTGCCCATGCGGCCGATTTGGCTGGAGGCAGTACCGGTAGTATCACCCTGGAAGGGACTAATTATACCCTGGTAAATGGCTATCCAGACAAAGATAACCTAGAGGCCATAGCGGGTTTAGATGGTTTTGAGGTTGATATCACCACGGTTGCCACTAAGGCCAGTGTGCTGGTGAAAGCCGCCGCCGAAGGGGTGTTGTGTTTCACCTATGTTGAATCGGCCGGTGGCGGTGCGCCTCCCACCTTTGAACCTGCCTCGGGCACGGGCACCTGGGATTTAACCGCTGACCCAGATGAATGTAACTAATAGATGAAGGGCTTCACCCTCATCGAACTGGTGATAGTGATGATACTCATCTCTATTGTCAGTTCGGTGGGCATAGGCATGTTAGGCGGTACCCAGGCCTATGATGCTCGTCTGGTGGCGGATCAATGGCTCACCAATTTGCGTTTAGGGCAAAAGCTGGCGTTATTAAGGCAAAATGCCAGCGAGTTACTAACGTTTACCGCCACCCAGGACAGCAGCGAATGGGCGCTAACTCTGGTCCAGGGAGGCAGCGAGCTTAATAACATAACCCTTGAGCGCCACAATGTGGTGTTGCGCACCAGCACCACAGATTTTGCCGGCAGTTGTGCCAGTTTGCCCCAGGCTTCCTTTCCCCTAGTGTTTTACTTAAATGGTTATGGTGATCGAGTGGATGCCAGCCGAGTACAGGCTAGCAGCAATATACGCCTGTGTTTTGTGGCCAGCCAAGCGATAGAACTTTGCATCAGTCCTAGTGGTTATACTTATGGCGGAACATGCCAACCCTAAAACACAACACACCTTAAAGTTTGCACAACCTGCCCTTTGGGTAGGCACCCACACGTCTCCCCCGACAGTTCGATTAAAATCCCATAAGCAAACCGGCCTCACCCTAATTGAATTGGTGATCACCATAGTGGTGCTGGGCATCGCCTTGTCGGCCTTGGTATCGGCACTCACCACCGGCATAGGGCGCAGTGCCCAACCCATGTGGGAGGGCAAAGCGTTGGAGTTAAGCCAAGCCTACCTCGATGAAATACTGGCTAAAAAATTTGATGACACAACCCCCTTGGGGGGCGGAGAAGTGTTGCTGGCGGCCAGTCCATGTACCCAGTCGAGCGAGGGGCAGGCACGGGCGTTGTTTGATGATGTGGACGACTATCATGGGGTGTCGGATGCACCGCCGCTGTTAACCGACAGCGGCATCAGTATGGCCAGGTACAGCAACTATCAGGTGGATATTACTGTGCTGTGCGCCGGCACAGAATTGGGCACCAGCAATGGCAGTTTATTAACGGATACTAGCCTGGCCAAACGCATCACGGTGAGCATTAGTGTGCCCAGTGGTGAAGTGCGCAGTGTGACCGCATATAAGGGGAATTTTTAATGCGCGCCGTTCAGTCAGGATTCACTATGGTGGAGATGATCATAGTGATTGTGATTTTGGCGGTGCTGTCCGTGGGCAGTGTGCAATTTATTAGTTACAGCGCCCTGGGGTATGTGGATACCGTGCGCCGTTCTGAACTGGCTTCCAGTGCCACCATCGCCAATGAAAAAATTTCTCGTTTAGTGCGTGATGCCTTACCAGGATCGGTACGTACCAATAGCGGCCAGAGTTGCGTGGAGTTTATACCGGTATTAGCCGCCACTAAATATATAGAAGCGCCCATCGTGGGGTCGGTGGCCAGTTTAACTCAAGTGAAAGCTGTGCCCATCGATACCGCTTTGCCACAAACCGGGTACCTGGCTATTTATCCTCTGGGGGATATTAATCGCGTTTATAACGATACCCTGGCCAGTGGTTACATCACCAATCAGGTGGCGGTAATCGGTACGCCAGATGCGGGTGCCAGTGTTTTTACCTTTGCCAGTTTTCAGTTTTTATTGGGTTCCCCCTTACAAAGGTTGTTTGTTACCTCACAACCTGTGGCCTTTTGTCAGGACGGGTCTGTGCTGTATTTTTATCGCAACTATGGGTTTGTGGGGGACGTATCAAATTTAGCGGCGGCATTGCCCACCAGTGTGCCTAATCGATTGCTGGTGAGTGATCAGTTGCAAGCCAGTTCGGTGGTGTTTAATTTTTTACCCAGTAGCCTGCGCCGCAATGCGGTGGTGTCGTTTCAAATGGAATTTATAAACAGCAATAGCAGCGAAAGCCTGGTAGTGAATCAGGAGGTGCAAATTAGAAATGTGCCCTGACCGCTCCAAAAAAATAACCGTGGGTAATTATCGTAAACAGCAGGGGCTGGGTTTACCCGCAGCATTATTTTTAATTGTGATCATGGTGATGATAGTGGCCGCCATTAATCAAATTAATGAAATGAATGCAGCGGCCTATGGTCGTGAATGGTTATCCATGTCGGCATTTTATGCCGCCGAAAGTGGCGCACAAACCGCCGCTGTGTATGTGCTTAATACGTCGGTGACGACCCCTACTTGCGACAATAGTTTTATAAACGCATTAACTCCGGCCGGCATGTCGTTTTGCAGTATTAATGTGAGCTGTTCCAGTCAAACCGTCGACAGCGTGAATTATTTCACGCTCACCAGTAGCGCCACCTGTGGTGAAGGAATCGATACCGCCACCCGTATCATTCAAGTGCGGTTACAGCCATGAACTGGGCCGCTAAATGGTTATTAATATTGGTGGCAGGCCTGTATTCAAGTCAGACCCTGGCCTATTGGAGTTGTGCCTGGCCTTATAGAACCACAGTGACGGTGCAAGAAACTTCGGGTAATACTCTCACGAATTATCAAGTTAAACTCACCATCAGCGGGGCGTCCCTGGATAGCGGTTACAGCTGGACGAATAATGGATTTGATTTCAGGGTGGTGGACAGTGACGACGAAACGTTAATGAATTACTGGGTAGAAGACTGGGACCAAGCCAACAAAACCGCCACCATCTGGGTGCTTTTCAGTTCTTTGTCGGCCAATGCCAGCCGTGATATTTATTTATACTATGGCAACGAATTTGCCGATACCCTGGCCAACGTGCCGTTTACCTTTACCGAACCGGGTATCAAATTTCACACCCGTAATTCCACCGGTAACCCGGACAATATCAGCGAAGCCTTTTCACTGTTTGATGCCGGTAATGATTCCACGGCCGGTTATGGTTGCACCTTTATTACCGACTTTACCGGCATCGATAATTCGGGAACCTTTGGTGCCGGTACTAATTTTATTGCTTACAGCGAAACGTATTTTCAGGTGCAGTCTGGCGAGGAAGGCAGCTGGGGGGTGCGCTATGGGGCCGACTTTGGTGGCGGTGGTGGTTTATACGTGAACGGCGTGCCGCTGGAGGAAGACTGGCTCAATGACTTATGGTGGTCTAATAGTTGGGGGCATAGCGATGTGTTGCAAGGCAGTATCACTTTAACGCAAGGGTACCATAAGCTGGAAGTCATCGGTGCCGAAGGCTGTTGTGACGGGGGCATTACCGTGCAGTTTCAAAAACCAGGGGGCAGCTTCACCACTTATAATACCACCAACATCGACATTCGCTCTCGAGCCTGCCCTATTAATGAACCCACCGTGACATTTGGCAGCCACGCCAGTGCGACTTGCCCGGCTGCTATTGCTCAATACAGGTTCGATGAAGGGGGGTGGAGTGGCGCGGGCGATGTGGTTGATCAAAGCGGAAATTTCCCAGGCACTATGGTGGGTAATATTACTGACGAAGACCCAGCAAAAGTCTGTACTGGTTTTGATGTGGCGGATAATAACAGTGGCGCCACCATAGATGCCTTTATGAGCGGCGTTAACCTAGTGGATGATGTGGGCGCACAAGGCTCCATCGCCTTTTGGGTAAACCTTAAAAATAACTGGAATGACGGTACCCGACGTAAGTTGTTAGACGCCTCCCTGCTGCCCACCAATTCGGCAGCTGAAAAATATTTTTTTATCGATAAACAATCCGATGGCTCCATTCAATTTGCCTTTGAAGATGATGCCGACCTTGATGTGATACTGGATGAGCCGGGGGTGTCGTCTCGCACTCAGGATACCTGGTACCACATCACGGTCACCTTTGATTTTATCAATGGCGAATTTAAGGTATACGAGGGGGAGACCGAAATTATCAACGCAACGGTTGCCACCAGTGGTGCCATTAAAGATCTTAATAATATTTATTTTGGTGATAAAAATGTGGCGTCAAGCAAGGGCGGCAGCGTGAACTCGGCCAATGGCCGCTTCGATGAAATAAATATTTACAATACGGTGATCTCGGTTAGCGAAATTAGAGGGCTGCTGGCGAACTATAGAGATTGCTCAACCCCTGCTTTACCTCGGGCATGTTTAGGCTCGTTTCCCAACGCGGTTAACTCCATAAAAAATCGCATCATATCCTTTGGCGGCAATGCACAAATTTTAGGAAATCCCGATAATACGCTAAGTGCCAGGACCATTAATAAAACGGCTTGGTCGGTGTTAAATACTTGTGATGCCACCGACTGTGTCACCGGGGATGATGAGGTGAAAGACGTGAAACCCGGCAACTTCAGAAAAACCAATACCAACAACGATATCACTGTAAATTTTGCCGGTAGCCAAACCATAGGTACCAGTATCGACGAATATGATGTGATTACGGTGAACTCCACCGGCACCTTAAATTTTGACAGCAGTGTTTACAGTGAATTTTTAATCGACAAATTAGATGTAGGTTTTGATTCCACTGTGAATTTTTCCCCCGGCACCTATTGGATAGACGACCTTAATTTATCGTCCGAAGCAAAGCTGGTGGTGCGCGATGGTGGGCCGGTGAGGTTATATGTTAATAGAGTTCTCGGTTGGTCATCCGATGTATTGATCAACTCCCCGGGAACCGGGTTAGCCGGCAATAGTGATGAATTGCTCATGTATTTTTACAAGCAGGTCAATATGGCATTCCAGACCACCTTCAGTGGTAGCTTGTTTGTGACCCAGGATGTGGATCTTAATCAGAACGGAAAATTCTATGGCTTAATCACCGGGGAAAATGTCACCTTGGGGCAAAATACTCAGGTGAGCTATGACGTGAATGCCTATTACGGTATGAATGATATTGCCTGGTGTGACAGCGGCTCTGCCACGGTGGATAGTATTAATGTTAATGCACCGGCGACTATGGTGAATTGCCAGAGCGCCGAAATTGCAATTCAGGTACTGGATAATAGTGGCGCGGTCATTCCGGACTATGAGGGCACTATCTCTTTGAGCACCAGTACCAATCATGGGGATTGGAGCGC
>MAAD01000156.1 GCA_002162985.1 Bermanella sp. 47_1433_sub80_T6
TTTTTGGGTGATGAAAATTGCTTGCTTGGTATTTAAATTCTATGGGGGAAAAGGGGGAATTATCTTCTTAGTTTGTTGTTATAGGGGGCAATATAGGGCTAATCTTCTTGTATCGAGCGGTAATTAGGAAGATTGGTCGTTATGCAAAACTCCACAGGTTTAAGCAAAATTGATAAAAAAATCTTATTAGAGCTGCAACAAAATGGCCGTATCAGCTTTGCCGAGCTGGCTCGCCGGGTGGGCATGAGCAACACCCCTTGCTTTGAGCATGTTAAGCGTCTGGAGCGCGATGGGATCATTGAAGGGTATACCGCTATCATCGACCCGCAAAAGGTGGGAGCCAATCTGGTGGTGTTTGTGCAAATACGTTTAAACCGAAACAATCAGGATATTTTTGAGCAGTTTAAACAGGCCGCTATTGCCCTAGATGAGGTGCAGGAATGTTATTTAGTATCGGGCAATTTTGATTACTTAATTAAAGCGCGGGTGGCCGACATGCAAGCCTATCGCACCTTTTTGGGAGAGACGTTATTAACGCTGCCAGGGGTTCAAGAATCCACAAGCTATGTGGTGATGGAGGAGATTAAAGAGACCTTGAATATTGCCCTGTAGTTATACGTGGCGAATCAAATGCTCGGGATTAGTCAATCAATGGGTCTTTACAAGAGTTGTCTTTGATACAGGCCTGATTCAACTTGGCCTGTTCACGGATTTCATAAATGTTGGGCAGCGCATTGAGAAAGGACTGGAATATACGCTTTCTTAAACCCTTATTTAATAGCGCGTTTATTTTTTTAATGATTAATCGGCCTTCTTTTGTATTGGGGCAACTGGCCCTTATGGGAGCAAAGCTGGTGCCTTCGTGTAACATAAGATATTCCAGCGAATGATCAGGGTTTTCTTTCGAAAAAATTTCAAACTCCTCCGGAAAAATTAACACGCTGCCAACATTTCTTTTGGTATGGTTGGCGACTTTTAACATACTAATGGGCCCTTCCGGGGCCACCATGTCATCAATCTTTATCCCTTGTTGTTGCTGGCCCTGGGTGATGAGTGTATTCATTTTTCCAAAAACCGGGCGACCATCTAGCTTTACCATGTGCCCCGCGGTTTGGGTGGATTGAATCACATCACTAATAGAGACCACCCGAGTTTCCCCATGGTTAGAGATTTTTTCATATAAGTCGGAGGTCACGGCCACGCCATAGTCCACCGTATTCATAATGGATTGGGAATAAACGCGGTGTTGGGTATTGGGGAGTTTCCAGCTGCCGGTGGCGCAAAACTTTTCATTAGAGGAGTCCAGCATTTCTTGCTGCCAACGGGCCGGGTTGACAATAATAATGGCATTTTTTAAGTCGGCTTTTATGTAGGCGTTTGCCAATTCAAAGCCTATGCCTTCCCCATGCATCGAGCCAAAGGG
>MAAD01000265.1 GCA_002162985.1 Bermanella sp. 47_1433_sub80_T6
AGCGTTTTTTTGTAAAAATGACAATGGACATTTATTCACTGCCCACAGCCGTTAGATTCAAATATTTGCGAGACAGTTTTCAGCCTCGCAGATCACTGTTTTGACTCTATTGGGTGTAAATTTATTGGTATGGGTACCCATATACAAAGTCTCACTAACGCTATTCGACAACCTATGTATTTTTACTTTGTCACATTCTTTAAAAGCGCCTACCGCGTGACTTGGTAGAACTGTAAACCCCAGCCCCATACTCACGGGCTCTAAAATTAGATTAATTTGGTTTGAAAAACCTGAACGCTTAAATTGATGACTGCTCTGAAACTCCGGGAAATTGACGCTAAGTAGCTGGCCCGCATGATAAGCACCATCCGGGTGATCAATAAACCCTAACTCAACTAACTGATCCCAGCTAGGCACTAATATATCCGACGGCGTCACCAATAATAACGCTTCTTGCGCAATAGGTTTAAGACTCACCTCAAGCATCGAAGACAAACACGTCATTAGGCCAATATCTACCTTATGATCGCGAATCAACCTCTCAATCTCGCTGTTAGGTGCAAATTGATATTCTACAATCAGTTTTGGATAGCGCTTCTGCAAACCCAACAAATGAGGATAAAGTTTAAGACCAACACTGCCCGGTGACGCTACCTTTACTATGCCCTCATGGGCAGGGTCCAGAGCGACACGCTTCTCAAGATCTGCCAAAGAAAAAATTAACTTCTGCCCCTCTTGGTATAGGCGATCACCGGTACTGGTAAGGGTGAATTTTTTACCTTGCCTGATGAGAAGCGGCTGACCTAGATGCTCTTCGAGTTTACGCACATGCTGACTCACCCCGGACTGCGTCATATGGAGAGTTTCGGCTGTGCGTGTGAAATGACCCACTTCCACCAGGGTACAAAAGCTGCGTAGCCAGACGGGATTCATCATTACAATACATACTCATATCCATTAAGTATGATAATTTTACTTAATAACACCGGCTTTGTAACCTATTTACAACATCACTTACCGAGCAGCGATTATGAGCAAACCCTACCCACGCAATTTTTCACACATAGGCATATCCGTTCCGGACCTAGAGGCAGCCGTTAAGTTTTATACAGACGTTTTAGGTTGGTATTTGATTATGGAACCCACTGAAATAGTAGAGGATGACAGCCCTATTGGTGAAATGTGCACAGACGTATTTGGCAGCAACTGGCATAAGTTCCGCATTGCCCACCTCTCAACCGGTGACCGTATAGGGATTGAGCTGTTCGAATTTAAAGGGCAAGTAAACCCCGAGAATAATTTTGAATACTGGAAAACAGGCGTGTTTCACTTTTGCGTTCAAGACCCAAACGTTGAAGCGTTAGCTGATAAGATTGTCGCAGCAGGCGGTAAAAAGCGTATGCCAAAACCTCGTTATTACTACCCAGGAAGCAAACCATATCGCATGATTTACATGGAAGACCCATTTGGAAATATCTTGGAAATTTACAGCCATAGTTACGAACTTATCTATAGCGAAGGTGCATACTAGGGAATATGTACAGGCCGGTTTTATGCTAACCAGGCGTTGAGTTAAAAGCCAAAGCAGCGGCCGACTGAGTCGACCGGCTGCCTTTGCTTGTTATGCATTGCAGCCTAGATAGGTACAACTTTATTAGCACAAGGGCCTTTCTGACCTTGGCCAACTTCAAACTCAACGGCCTGGCCATCAGACAATGTTGCGTATCCACCGCCGGCTTGAATTTCTGAATGATGAACAAACAAATCTTTACTGCCATCTTCAGGTGTAATGAATCCGAAGCCTTTATCGGCGTTGAACCACTTAACTGTACCTTTAGCCATCTTCTTTACTCTTGATTGTTGGTGAAAAATTGAAATTCATATCCGAATTCACCAGTTCGAATATAAAACGAAAACATTCAAAAAGGCATCGCAGCCTATTACCCGTCTTACCGACGTCTTTGCTGGTAACGCCTTTTTAAGGTGTATTTTCTAGCCCATTATTTAAATGGTCAGGTATCATGGGGCCTAACACCTCAACGGTCAATAAATATGGCCTTTCTTTAAGCCACATTCTAAATTAATGTTTAGCCTTATCCAGAAAAACTATCCATTTTTATCAGCATAATTAGCCTTTTCCGAGTCTCACGCCCTGACAACACCCTGCCTGATTAAAGTTACTTAATGCACGGTCTGTTCCAATATCAGTGACGAACACTCACTGCAACGAATGGCCAGCCCTATGGCCCGGTCCTCACTGTTTACATCACTAAAGCCGGTACTGGTATTGATCAACATAATATTGCCGCCACTGCCCACTACCGCGCCATAACTTGGGGCAGAACTGGCCACTAGGCCACCACTTAAACTGCCATCTGCCGCCAGAGTTAATTGTTCAGTGACCGCAATAGTGTCCACGGTGCCATCTGATCGTATTATGCGCAGTGAAAATAGACATTGCCCATCTGCATCGCAGTTTATATGGCCAAATTCTGCGCGCACATTAGGGTTGGTGATATCATGATCACCAAAGCCCACAAAGGCCCATTGCCCTTCGATGTCTGCCAGTTCATAACTCTGGTCGGCTTTGCGCAAGTAAAAGTGGCTATTAAAAATATTATCATTGTTCAATATGCTAGCAACGCCAAATTTTGCATTAGCGTTAAAATAGCCAGTAAATGGCCCTACCATGAACTGATGACTGGCCGACACTGAATAAACTCCCGAGTCGTTTATCTGCTCTAGGCCAGAGCCCCGATTAAAAGTGATTTGAATTGTAAATTCCCCATGCCCATCAAAATTAATGAGCGATGACCCAGCCGATGTCGTGCCGTTTAAAAACGTTCGATAATCCAACCCATAATAATCGCCCTGCAAATCGGCTAGCGAAAACCTCGTATCCTCTGCTATTTTCACCCCCACCCACAAAAATTGTCGATCACTCGTGGCGGCGCCATCTACAATGAGTGCCTGGCCATCATCAGATAAGACATAGCGATCAACTTTGGTACTGCCGTCGGACTCAAGCCGAGTAATGATAAAACTGCCGTCGCTGCCTTTAAGCACTGAATAGCTGAAGGTATTATTCACAGCCTGCAATGCGCCTGAATTGTTTTGCTGCCATTGGTTGCTGCCAGTTCCATCTTCATTAAAGATAATTTCGCCAAATTTAAGCGCCCACTGCCCGCTATTTTTATGGCGAAGGCGGGAATAACCCCAACGTCCCAGCAATAAGTTATCGCTGGCGGGCGGTGCAATATTTGTGTCTTCGGGGTTATCCTCATTCTCATGATTACAGCCAGCCACTATAAACAGGGTCATAATTATAATGGTGAATAAACCCAGGGCTCTTTGACTCACAGACATACATCACCTCACACTAAAATTTAAACTCACCATTCTTTAACGCAAGCTGCCTTTAAAGGGGCTTTCAATAACAAATCCGGTAAATATTGTTAACGGCTCCTTGGATGGCCCTTTGTTACCACAAAGTATAGTTCAGCCCAAAGGCCCTTTTGGCACCCCTAAAGACAGCTTTGCTATGAATAAAACCGGGCTAATCCTCCGAATCCCTAACTGTATCGATATCAAATACCTTAACTGCACCCCAAACAAGTACAGATAAGAGGCTACTATGAGTACAATTAATCCAAACCCCACTTAAACCCAAGCAAGGCCAGACATCATGGACACCCTGTACGCGCAAATTGCCGACGACCTGGCCCTGGATATTCAGCAGGGCCTGTATGTGCCCGGCACTAAGGTTCCCAGTGTGCGCCAGTTAAGTAAACAACGCAGCGTGAGCATCAGCACCGTTAATCAGGCCTATGCCCTGCTGGAAGACCGTGGCCTTATACGCGCTAAGCCCCAGTCTGGCTACTTTGTACGGCAAGGGGCCAACGACCCTATCATGGCGCCGCCCATGTCCACCGGTAGCGAACCCGCCGTGGTGGGCAAGAGTGAGCTTATTGGCCGCATGTTGTCGGTGGTGAATGGCAGCAGCCACACTAATTTGGGGGCCGCCATTCCCCATCACAGCTTTATGCCCCTGCGCGCTCTGCAAACCCACATTCAAAAGGTGTCGCGTTTTCAGTCACAGGAGGTCTTCAATTATCAGTTTTCACCTGGGTACGAGCCCCTGCGTAAGCAAATTGCCCTGCGCATGCGCGAGGTGGGTGTGCGGGTACACAGTGACGAGGTGGTGATTACCCAGGGTTGTTCCGAAGCCCTATCTCTTTGCCTGCGCAGCAACACCGTGGCCGGAGATATTGTGGCGGTGGAGAGCCCCTGTTATTACGGCTTTTTACAATTGGCCAAGCAGTTCGATTTAAAAATTATCGAGATCCCCACCGACCCCCAAACCGGTATTAGCCTGGAAGCCCTGGAGCTAGCCTTGCAGCAATGGCCCATTAAAATCATCGCGGTGAACTCCAGGTATTCCAACCCCACCGGAGCGGCATTTTCAACTGAAAAGCAAGAATCCCTGTTTAATCTGGCACAAAAACACGATGTAAAAATACTGGAAGATGACATCTATGGTGAAATTGGCTTTGCACAGTCCATACATACCGTAATAAAAAAATTCGATACCGAGGGCCGTGTGATGTATTGCTCGTCTTATAGCAAGACGGTATCACCGGGTTTAAGAATTGGTTGGTGCATTCCCGGTAACAGTTTAAAGAAGATTATGGATTTGCAAACCTTCACCACCTTTGGCCCGGCCTCCGTGAGCCAGTATGCCATGAGCAGCTTTTTGCAAACCGGTCATTACGATAAACACCTGCGAAACTTAACCACCCTGTGCCGTGACAACATAGAGCGCGTGACTCACGCAGTGCGCCAGTATTTCCCTGTGGGCACCAAGATTAGCCAGCCAAAGGGCGGTTACATTTTGTGGGTATGTTTGCCAAACAATGTGAACGCCATAGAACTGCAACTTAAATCGTTAAAAAAAGGCATTAACATTGCGCCGGGGGATTTATTTTCCAACAGCGAACACTTTAGCCACTGCATTAGACTTAACTGCGCCCTGCCCTGGAATGATGAGTTACGTAACGCCATTAAAAAACTGGGGGAGTTAATATCACGATGAGTGCTATAAAGCCCCCCCTACTGAAGTCACCGCGACTTTGAAAGCCTTCCGTTTATAGACTATCGTTTAGAAATACGTTTGCTAGGCTCACTTGAGTGATATTTGGTAAAAAAGTGAGGTATTCTCATTTTTCCCACATTAAAAGCCATGATAAGGCGACTGGCCTGGCGCCCTGCTGGATACAGCTTTTTATAGACAACCATAAGGCTTGGCTAGAACAGCTGCCAAGCTCGGGCATGGATGGCAAGGTCACAGTATTAGTACCAAGAGCGTGGTTATGACTGTTAAACGGTTAATTCTGCTTTTTATTCTATTGGCTACCTCTATATCTGAAGCAGAAGACATTTCCAATAAAAATAAAATACAAGAAATAGCAAAAGTTTATTCTGCATCCATGCAGTACATTTTTAAAAA
>MAAD01000076.1 GCA_002162985.1 Bermanella sp. 47_1433_sub80_T6
CGTTGGTTTCATTACGTTTTTGAAATTCTTTGCTGTTTAACTCATCAAAGCGCGCGATTCTAGCCTTGCTCTTGGCTTGGCGTGCTTTGGGGTTTGAACGTACCCATTCCAATTCGTGTTTAATGGTGCGCTCTAACGCCGCTTGTTTCTTATCTTCCGACTCCAGGCGCGCTTCTTTTTGCTCTAGCCAGCGGGTGTAATTGCCTTCATAAGGAATGCCGTGGCCACGGTCCAGCTCCAAAATCCATTGCGCACAATTATCTAAAAAGTAGCGATCGTGGGTAATGGCCACTACCGTGCCCGGGTAGTTTTCCAAAAACTGTTCTAACCAGTCCACCGATTGCGCATCCAGGTGGTTGGTGGGTTCATCCAGTAATAACATGTCTGGCTTACTTAGCAGCAAACGACACAACGCCACACGGCGGCGTTCACCACCAGATAATTTAGTTACATCCGCGTCCCAAGGGGGCAGGCGCAATGCATCGGCAGCCCGCTCCATAATATTGGTGGCGTTATGACCATCGTTGGTTTCGATGATGGCTTCCAGACGTGCCTGCTTTTTTGCCAGAGCATCAAAATCGGCATCTTCCAGGGCGTAATCGGCGTATACCTGGTCCAGCTCTTTTAATGCGCCCAATACTTCGGCCAATCCTTCTTCCACATTGCCACGAACGTCCTTGTTTGGATCCAGTTCTGGCTCCTGTTTCAAATAGCCGATATTAATATCAGCCTGTGGGCGCGCTTCGCCGTTATAATCTGTATCCAGTCCTGCCATAATGCGCAGCAATGTGGATTTGCCCGCACCGTTTAGACCCAAAACGCCGATTTTGGCGCCAGGGAAAAAAGACAGGGAAATATCTTTAAGAATTTCACGCTTGGGGGGGACCACTTTCCCCACTCGATTCATGGTGAAAACGTATTGAGCCATAATATTTAGCGCCTTAAAAATGTGCCGAAATGGATTGGGCCAGTTGCTGCAAAATTATAAGAAAAACAAGTTAAAGACAACCAGGGATTAAGTTGATGTTGTTTAGTAAAGCGGATTTTGTAAACAATAAAAGAATTACAATCTTACTCACGCTATTTTTTGTGTTTTTGATGATAACACAAGGGCTAAGTTTGTATTGGCATGTGCAGGCCAGTAACTCCATGCAAGCCGAGTTAACCAGCTCCCCAAGTTCATTATTCCATTTATTGAGCATACTGGTATTACAGGTGTTGATGTATGTTGGCGTGGCTTGGCTGATGCTGCGTCATTCCCATAAAAAAATCGTACAGCCCACCGTTATCTACAATGAAAAATTACAACGTTCCGAGCAAGCCCTGTCTTGTATCGATGAAGTGGTTATCACCACCAACCTTTATGGCAAGATAATTTTTTGCAATACCTCGGCGGGAAAATGGCTTGGCAATAAGTCCATCGAACATGTGATTGGTAAACCCATTCAAAAGATATTTCCGTTTCCTGGTATGCCCTGGTTAGACAGATGGAGCAGCTTACAAACCAATGGCCAGATAGAAAGTCACGGCGAGACCCTGGTAGACTTTAACGGCTGCCTGCAGACATTGAATATTAGCCAGCACTTTTCTAAACCCGAAGACGGTGAACCCAGTGTTATCTGGGTATTGCGTGACATTAGCCGCCAGGCCTCGGATCGAGAATTATTAGATGTGAGCCGTGCCCGCTATCGGGCCCTTTACGAGGGCAGTGGTGTGGGCATGTGGCATGTGGACATTGCCCTGGTACGTGAATGGTTACTGCATTTAAAAGGAGTGTCCGTTAAGGATTATTTGTTAAAAAACCCTAAAGAATTTTCGGCGCTGTTATCTTCATTTAATTTAATCGATATTAACGACGCGGCACTGAGTTTATTAGGCGGCAGTAATAAACCCGACTTTATTTACGATGCCAGAAAACTGTTTCAGCAGTACAACCAAAAGCTCATCATAGATATGGCGCAAAGTATTAACGATGACCAAAAACAGTTCTCCATGGAGATCGCCTTCAAAAATAACAATGACGGCCCCCGTCATTTCCTGCTGAATGTGACGCTGGATCTAGTGGCAAGAGATCAAGCCTTGTTGGCCTTTAGCGATATCAGCGAGCAAATAGAGGCGCAAACCAAGCTGCGCGAAAATGAAAACTTTTGGGCCAGCGTGTTACAAACCTTGCCCGATACGGTTTACGTGAACGACCTGTTAAACCGCAAGGTGGTTTATAACAGCCGACATATCGCATCTTTACTGGGTTACAACCCCACCGATATTGAAAACATGCAGCATTGGCGTGAGTTACTGCATGGAGATGACATTACCCATTATGATCAGGCGGTGGTTACCTTAAGTAAGATGTTGCCCGGCGAAGTGAATGAAACTCTGGTGAGGCTTAAACATAAAAACGGCAGTTGGCGCGTCATGCGTTTTCGTGATTGTGTTTTCAGCAAAAAAGACAGCGAGCAGTATAGTGAGAGTGGCCGCTATTATGTGGGCACCGTGCGTGACGTTACCGAAGAAGAAGACGCAAAAATACAGCTGCTAGACAGCGAAAGCCGTTACCGGCTGCTGGCCGATGGCATGAGCGACATCGTCTTTACCCTGGATTCAAATTTTCAGCTAACCTACATCTCCACCTCGGTTACCAAAATGCTGGGTTATCCCTCCGGCCAGGTCTTGCGTGAAGGGTTGCCCCTGTTGTTTAACGGCGAAGCGTATCGGCGATTAATGGGCAGTCTGCGGGCCGACATGACTCTGGCCTTGGGTAAGGTAAAATCCAGCGATCATGTGCGTAATATCGATTTGGCCACCCAGAGTCAAAGCGGCTTACCGGTGATATTGGAAGTGCAAAGCAGCGTATTGCGCAATGAAGCGGGAGAGATAGAAGGTATTTTGGCCAGTTGCCGTGACGTCACCCAAAGGCGTTCTATCGAACAGGAAGCCAGAACCGCCTCCGAGGTGTTTGATAATTCATCGGAAGCCATCATCGTCAGCAACGCTAAAACCCATGCCAGCATTAATAAGGTTAACAAAGCGTTCACTCACCTAACCGGTTACGACGCCGCCAGCGTCATTGGCAGCGACCCGTTGCGCTATTTAGCCCAGGAAAATTCCAAGTCCATTATGAGAGACATGGGCAAATCACTGCTGGCGGATGGTTACTGGCAGGGTGAAATAAATTATCGTACTAAGGCCGGCGAAATCTGCCCTAGCTGGACCGGCATTACCGCCTTAAAAGACAACGACGGTAGAGTGCAAAGCCACATTATTATTAGCTCAGACATCTCCCTGCGTAAAACCAGTGAAGCCAAAATAGAGCGCTTGGCTTATTTTGATTCGCTCACCGATTTGCCCAACCGCTCGCAAATGCACGAGACCCTGGAAAAACTCATGTTAGAAAAAGGCCAGGTATTGGCCTTGCTGTTTATAGATTTGGATCGCTTTAAACCCATCAACGATACCATGGGGCACCCGGTGGGGGATCAGGTATTAGTAGAAGTGGCCCAACGTTTAAATGCCTCAATTCGCACCGAAGATGTTGTGGCGCGTATGGGGGGCGATGAATTCACTGTGATCATGCCTGGCCTGCAACACTGCCAAAACCTCGAACAAGAAATTGAAAGTGTGTGCGAGAGCATTTTAAAGCAAATACAAAAGCCGTTTGCCATTAACGAACGCCAACTGTATTTAACCGCCAGTGTGGGCGTGGCCTTGTTTCCGGCCAGCACGCTCAGCGCCATGGAGCTGTTACGCAACGCCGATACGGCCATGTACCACGCCAAGGCCATGGGCAAAAATACCTTCCAGTTCTACCTGGAAGAAATGAACATCAGGGCCATGGAGCGCCTGGAGCTGGAAAATAACCTGCACTTGGCGTTGCTGCGCAATGAATTTGAACTGCACTACCAAGCCCAGTGGGATACCAAAGAAAATAAAATTTGTGGCATCGAAGCCCTGTTGCGCTGGCGTCGCCCAGGATATGCGTTGGTGGGGCCGGACAAGTTTATCCCGGTCATAGAAGAGACCGGCTTAATTGTGCCCGTAGGAGAGTGGGTATTACGCACCGCCTGTGAACAAATCATAGACTGGCAAGAGGCCGGTTTTGTGGTGCCCAAGCTGGCGGTGAATTTAAGTGCCCGCCAGTTTAAAGATGTAAACATGCTGGATGGCATTTGTCGCATCGTGGATGAAACCGGAGTCGACCCGGACCTAATAGAGCTGGAGCTCACCGAGAGTATCCTCATGGACGACGTGGAGCGTACCCTGGCGGTGTTAAACGAGGCCCGCAAGATGGGTTTCCATTTATCCATCGATGACTTCGGCACCGGCTATTCATCCTTAAGCTATTTAAAGCAGTTCCCGGTGAACAATCTTAAGATAGACCAAAGCTTCATCCGCAACCTGCCCCACAACCAGGAAGATGCCCAGATCACCCGTACTATCATTGCCATGGCCAATAACCTGGGCTTAGGGGTAATCGCCGAAGGGGTTGAAAACGAGGCTCAGCGCAAGTTCCTGCAGAAAGTGGGCTGCCATCGAGTACAGGGTTATATGTACAGTCACCCGGTGTGCTCGGATGTGCTGGCCCATGACTTCCTGGAAGCGGAGCATGAGGGTGAACATGAAGCCGAAAATGGGCTCTACGAGCCTGCCTAGCCCGGAACGCGGGGGGCGGCCTTTGCATGAATATTCTTTGAGCAATGTTGCCGCCCTTTCAAGTGCCTGATTCACACTCTTGCGGTACAATGCGCGCCATCAATCTCTTAACCGTTAATTTTGTTAAAAACAGGGGACAACCATGTTCAAAAAAGACATGAATATCGCTGATTTCGATCCAACGCTTTGGGCCGCCATGAAAGCCGAAGACGTGCGTCAGGAAGAGCACATCGAGCTGATCGCCTCTGAAAACTACACTAGCCCACGTGTTATCGAAGCCCAGGGCAGCCAGCTAACCAACAAGTACGCCGAAGGCTACCCTGGTAAGCGTTACTACGGCGGTTGTGAGCACGTAGACGTGATCGAACAACTAGCCATTGACCGTGCCAAAGAGTTATTTGGTGCCGGTTACGCCAACGTACAGCCTCACTCTGGTTCACAAGCTAACGCCGCGGTTTACATGGCATTGGTTAAGCCAGGCGATACGGTTCTAGGCATGAGCCTGGCCCACGGTGGACACCTTACTCACGGTGCCTCTGTATCCTTCTCAGGTCGTATTTACAACGCGATTCAGTACGGCCTAAACGAAGCCACTGGCGAGATCGATTACGATCAAGTTGAAGCCTTGGCCAAAGAACACAAACCAAAAATGATCGTAGCCGGTTTCTCTGCTTACAGCCGTGTGGTTGATTGGCAGCGTTTCCGCGACATCGCCGATATGGTTGGCGCTTACTTGTTCGTAGACATGGCACACGTTGCTGGCCTAATCGCCGCAGGCGTTTACCCATCTCCAGTGGGCATTGCCGATGTGGTAACCACTACGACTCACAA
>MAAD01000026.1 GCA_002162985.1 Bermanella sp. 47_1433_sub80_T6
TAGTGATTAACATATGAATACAGGGTTAAGGGCAGATAAACATAAACATTTGGATTATTTCTTATCCCAATGTCATCGTCGTCGTTATCCTGCACGCAGTACCATTATTTATGCAGGTGACAAGAGCGACTCGCTTTTTTACATTATCAAGGGTTCGGTTACCGTAATCATCGAGGACGATGATGGTCGCGAGATGATCATGGCCTACCTTAACGAAGGTGACTTCTTTGGTGAAATGGGTCTGTTTGATGAAATGAACCCAAGATCAGCCTGGATTAAAGCCAAGATTGAATGTGAAGTGGCCGAGATCAGCTATAACAAATTCCGAGAAATCAGCGGACAAGACCCCAAGATTCTCTATTTTATCGGTGAACAGATGGCCAGCCGTCTGCGCAAAACCACCCGTAAGGTGGGTGACTTGGCATTCTTGGATGTAACCGGTCGTGTGGCCCGTGCCCTACTGGATTTAAGCCAGGAACCGGATGCCATGACCCACCCGGACGGCATGCAGATTAAAATTACTCGCCAGGAAATTGGCCGCATAGTGGGCTGCTCCCGCGAGATGGTAGGCCGAGTACTTAAGGTCCTGGAAGAACAAGGCCTGGTAGGCGTTAAGGGCAAGACCATGGTGGTGTTTGGTGCACGTAATGCTGCCACACTGCCCAGCCGCAAAGAAGCCCTGTAAACACACTTAGCAAGGGCCTGAACTCTATCAGGCTCTGTGTATCCCTCCCCCTCTCAAAACTCTCATAACAAGCTCATTTATACGGTCTATACTCAAATAAATTGGTATTTTGTTAGTGGGTACAGAGCTTTAGGGTATGGAAGATTCAATATTCGCGGATGAACCCGAACCATCACAAACACAAAGCCTAAGTGAAGACTTTTGGCACATATTGCTGGTGGACGATGAAGAAGGTGTTCACCAGGTAACCGAGATGGTGCTGCGTGATTTTCACTTCGATGGCCGCGCCCTAAAGATCAGCAATGCTTACAGCGCCAAGGAAGCCCGAGCGCTCATGGAGCAGCACGACGATATTGCCTTGGCCATAGTGGATGTGGTGATGGAAACCGACGATGCCGGCCTGGAGTTGGTGCGTCATATCCGCTCCACCCAACACAATCACTACACTCGTTTGGTGTTACGCACCGGACAACCGGGCCAGGCTCCGGAAGAAGAAGTGATCCTTGCCTACGATATAGACGACTACAAGGATAAAACCGAGCTCACCAGCAATAAGCTGCTCACCTTACTCTATGCCGCCCTGCGCTCGTATCGCGACATTTGCATACTGGATCAACACAGGCGCAGCCTGGAGCAGGTGATACTGGCCAGCACCGAAATTTTCGAAGCCAATAACTTGTCTATTTTTGCCTCGGCAGTACTGCGCCAAATATGCAATTTATTACATATTAACGGCGCCTTGTTTTACTGCACTAGCCTCAACGAAGATTTGGAAGAATCGAACAATTTTCGGGTTTTGGCGGCCTCCGGGGACATGTCTGAATACACCACCAAACACCGAAGTGAATTGCCCGAAGCCGTCAAAGCCGCCTTCGATCACGCCTTAAAAGACAAAAAACCCTTTACCCAAAAAGATGCCTACACAGGATATTTCTCCACCAGCCATGGTGGAGAGAACCTGCTGTATGTCTCCCTCGAGCATGAGCTCAACGACATAGACATGCAGCTACTGGATATTTATGCCAGCAACGTGGCGGTGACTTATGAGAATTTATTGCTCAAGGATGAGATTTTAGCCAGCCAAAAAGAGTTGGCTTATATATTAGGGGAAGCGGTGGAGCAACGCTCCAAGGAAACCGGTAGCCACGTGAAGCGTGTGGCCCATTTTAGTTATTTGCTGGCACTTGAATACGGCCTGGATCAGGAACAGGCCGACTTGATTAAACTGGCCAGCCCGTTACACGACGTGGGCAAGATTGCCATTCCCGATCGTATATTAAAAAAACCGGGTAAGTTTACCGAAGATGAATGGGAAATAATGAAAAGCCATGCCCAACAGGGTGCGGATTTATTAAAGAGTGACGACAATGAAGTGCTAAAGATGGGAGAGATAATCGCCGCTCAGCATCATGAACACTGGCAAGGTGGCGGTTACCCTAAAAACTTAAAGGGCGAAGACATTCACATCGCCGGGCGCATCACCGCATTGGCCGATGTTTTTGATGCCCTAGGCTGCAAACGCTGTTACAAAGAGCCCTGGCCCATCGAAGATATATTAATAGAAATAGACAAACAAAAAGGCAAACAATTTGATCCCAGGTTAGTGGAGTTACTGCACAAAAACCTGGATGAGATGTTAGCCATTAGGGATGCCTTTCCCGAGTAAAAAATTCCCATATAAAGGGAATATACTTTACTCAACTTCATGAAGAGCTCTTAGAAAAATAACGCTTTAAGTTGTGCACCGGGGTCATCGGCACGCATGAACGTTTCACCTACCAAAAAACTGTGCACATTTTTTTCACGCATAAGCTCTACATCAACAGCATTCATGATGCCACTTTCGGTCACCAGCAAGGTGCCTTCTGGGATACGGTCCAACAGGTTAAAAGTGGTATCCAGCGTCACCTCGAAAGTGTGCAGGTTACGGTTATTAATACCCAATAATGGCGACGGCAGCTTCAAGGCACGTTCAAATTCGGCTTCATCATGAATCTCCACCAACACATCCATACCCAGTTCGCGGGCACAATCATCCAACTCTTTCATCTGTGCATCTTCCAGGGCTGACACAATTAGCAAGATACAATCGGCTCCCATGGCTCGAGCTTCCACTATTTGATAAGGGTCCACCATGAAGTCTTTGCGCAATACCGGCAAAGAACAGGCGGCACGGGCTTGTACTAAATATTCGTCCGCACCCTGGAAAAAATCCACATCGGTTAATACCGACAGACAGGCCGCACCACCACTCTCATAAGACTTGGCAATTTCGCTGGGCACAAAGTGTTCACGCAATACCCCTTTACTAGGAGAAGCTTTTTTAATTTCGGTGATCACCGCCGCCTGACCGTTGGCAATTTTGTTTTCTAACGCCCGCTTAAAACCGCGACAGGCATCCTGTGTTTTGGCCTGGGCTTGCAATTCATTGATAGAAATCTTGGCAGAATGCTCTTTTACTTCCTGCCATTTTCGATCGATGATCTTCTTTAAAATCGTTGGGGTATTCATTTTCTTCTTCACTCACAAATATTAAGCGGGGCGTTTACTTAAAAACCTGTGAAAACGCCGCTAATTCTTTTAACTTTTCCAGAGCCAAGCCGGTGCTAATGGCGTCTTCCGCCATGGCAACTCCTTGTGCTAAATCGATAGACAAATTGGCGGCATAAATAGCCGCGCCGGCATTAAGCGCGATCATGTCGGCCGCCTTAACGCCGTTTTTGGTTTCGCGTTTGCCCAGGGCATCTGTGATGAGTGCCAGACTTTGCTGGGCGCTATCTACAGATAAACCTTCTAAAGATTGCTCTTCAATATTAAAGTCCTGAGCACAAATCTCGTATTCGCTTACCTTGCCGTCTTTTAACTCCGCCACTGTCGTTACACCAGACAGACTGATTTCATCCAGGCCATCTTTAGCATGCACCACCAATACGTGGTTAGAACCTAAACGTCCCAACGCTTCCGCCAAGGGTGTGCATAAGGCACCGTCAAACACGCCCAATACCTGGTTAGGCACAGTGGCCGGGTTGGTAATGGGGCCCAGAATATTAAAGATAGTGCGCATGGCCAGTTCTTTTCTGGGGCCGATAGCGTGTTTCATGGCGCTGTGATGAGCCGGGGCAAACATGAAACCCACACCAATCTCATCTACCGCACGAGCCACTTGCTCGCTGCTTAAGTTTAAATTTACCTGGGCTGCTTCCAACACGTCGGCACTGCCGGTGGATGAGGACACACTACGGTTGCCATGTTTGGCTACCTTGCCACCCGCCGCAGCCACCACAAATGCGGCAGCAGTGGATACGTTAAAGATGTTGGCGCCATCGCCACCTGTGCCACAGGTATCCACCAGGTGATCACCACTGACTTCTACCTTGCTTGAAAGCTGGCGCATGACGCGAGCCGCGCCGGTAATTTCATCTATGGTCTCGCCTTTTAAACGCAAGGCCACCAGGAAACCGCCTATTTGCGCATCTGTGGCCTGGCCCGTCATGATGAGCTCCATCACGGCACACATCTGTTGCTCACTCAAATCCTGTTTGGCCACCACTGCGTTGAGCGCTTGTTTCATATCCATGACGGGGTCCTTAGATTCTTATTGGTATTCCAGCGATCGGGGCTATTCACACAATATGTGCTTTAAAGCGCCCCTGTTGCGACTATAAAATGGGGCTAACTATACCAGTGAACATCAAAGCCTCCAAGGGATTAGGCCCTGCCACAAGCCCGCCAATGGTCCAGTGACCATGGATGCTGCCACTTGCCAAAACCCGCAACCACCTCCCATACTCATACACAGATATAATTGCCCAAACAAACATAACCAACTGGTCAACTTTTGAATATTTCGCTAATATTCATGTAACCTTCTTAGGATGCACACCATGAGCTACCCGCGCGATATGATTGGCTACGGCCAACACCCCCCAAAAGTCACCTGGCCCAACAAGGCCAAGCTTGCCGTCCAGTTTGTTATTAACTACGAAGAAGGGGGCGAGAACTGCGTACTGCACGGCGATAAGGCCTCTGAAGCCTTCCTGTCGGAGATTGTGGGTGCTCAGGCACTGGAAGGTGTGCGTCACATGAACATGGAGTCTATCTACGAATACGGCAGCCGCGCCGGCTTCTGGCGCCTGCACCGTATGTTCACCCAACGCAACATGCCGGTAACCGTATTTGGCGTGGCTATGGCTCTGGAGCGTAATCCGGACATAGTGGACGCCATGCTAAAAGCCGATTGGGAGATTGCCAGCCACGGTCTGCGCTGGATTGATTACCAGAATGTGTCAGAAGAAGTGGAGCGTGAACACATAGAACAGGCTCTGGAGATTCATGAAAAAGTGACGGGCTCACTTCCTGCAGGTTGGTATACGGGTCGTATGAGCCCCAATACCCGCAAGCTGGTGGTGGATACCGGCAAGCTTTTATACGATGCCGATGATTACTCAGATGACCTGCCGTTCTGGCATAAAGATCATAAAGATCACTTGGTCGTGCCGTACACTTTAGATGCCAACGACATGCGCTTTGCCTCGCCTCAGGGATTTAACTGTGGCGATCAGTTCTTTAGTTATCTTAAAGACAGCTTCGATGTGTTGTACGAGGAAGGCAGCGATGCTCCCAAGATGATGAGCATAGGGTTGCATTGTCGTTTGGTGGGTCGCCCGGGCCGGGCCGCTTCCTTGATGCGTTTTCTGGATTATATAATGCAGCATGACGATGTATGGGTGTGTACCCGTGAGGACATTGCCAAGCATTGGGTTGAGAATCATCCGGCTTAGCAAAGTGTAAAGTATTAAGGCGGTCCTGAGATCGCCTTTATACTTTTATATACGCCAGAGACGTATTTATTGGGTCAGATATTGGGGGAACCCTAGGTAAGTAAAAACTAGAACCTCTTTGCAGCGCTAACCGACATAAACGTGCGTTCAGAATTAGAAGCACCTTCAGATATTGAGTAACCCACGGTTCCACCCAATTTCACACTGGATGTATAGAAATATTGCACACCATAGCTCATTTGATGGCTATTAGGGACATCGGCAAAGTTATTATCATAATGATAATATTGATGGGAGAAAGTGTGGCTCAAGTTTCTTTGCAAGTAATAGCTAACACCAGCATAACTGCGGTAATTAGTATAATCGTCAGAATTATCAACATTTAATGACAAAGACAGACCAATATATTTATCATTTGGAACTTCATAAATGCTAAATAGTGAAAAGGCGTACAGATCAGATCCTTCGTCACTTTCATAATCAATTGAAATATGCTCTAAATCGGAAAGAAAGTACCCAGCACTCAAACGCAAGCTCTTAGAATCACTAAAATCTGACTTGGATTTATTATATTCAACGCCTATAGAGATTTTATCATCGATGACGAAATCACCAGATATTGATGAAGATGTATAGTCAAAATCGCTATTATATTCTGAATGATTAAGTGTAACGGTAGACGCCTTACTCATAAAGTAAGCCAAACCTAAAGGCCCATTATAGTTATTGATCTCTTCGAGGGAATAGATAGCAGAAACACCCAATCCCGTAGTGGAATTACCGTCGGATGCTGAATTCATTGCAAAGAAGCCGGCTTCTGATTGAAAGCCATGGGAAAAAGAAACGCTTAAGGCACATAAAGCAGCAACGGATAGCTGTTTTAAAATCATACACAAAATCCCTGTAATATTGATAAAATCGCAGAAAGATTACTCATTAGTCGATAGCGATGCAAATAAAATGGCGAACTAAAAAAAGGGAGCGTAATGCTCCCTAAAACCAACAACACAAATGAAATCGTATCGAATCTAAAATTACTATTTTGGGGTCGCCCAATTCACCATCTCAATTCGCTCCTCATCTGTCATCTGGGTCATGTTAGCCAGCGGCATATACTTGCTTTGTACTGCGGCAACAATACGTGCCTTATTAGCTTTCAACTGTTCAATCGTTTCCAGCTCGATGCCGCCCGGTGCGGCACTGAACATTTCACTGCTGGGTTTGGCCGCATGGCAACTGGCACAGCGTAATTGTGAGACTT
>MAAD01000019.1 GCA_002162985.1 Bermanella sp. 47_1433_sub80_T6
ATTAAATTTAGCTGGGTATTATTTAATTAGTCATCGGCGGATCGCCTGCAAGCAGCCTCGTACAATACCAAGCTGCAACATATTCACTAATAATGATTTCATACCCGAGTACGAGGCTGCTTGCAGGCGATTTCATTAAGTAGCTAGTCCTATTTTTCTCCAAGTAACTACTCCTCAACTTATCCACGACACTCCAGAGAATTCAAACCCTTAAAATTCAGAATAGAGCCCTCCCTTAGTCGCATACACTTTTTGGCACCCCTGCCTACGTGACACCTTTTCTCCTGAACATATACGCTCCTTGCCATCCATGCCTACGTGACACCTTTTCTCCTGAACAACGCCGCTCCTTGCCATCCATGGCTACGTGACACCTTTTCTCCTGAACAACGCCGCTCCTTGCCATCCCTGGCACCGCGTCATACCGTTCATCCTGAACATAAAAAAAGCCAAGCATATAGCTTGGCCTTTTAGCATACCAATGGGTTTACCTGATGGCTTTCTACGCCGTGGGCGTGATGTTTTTCACCATCCGGGAAGTGAAGTACACAATATGGTCTTTCATATCTGATACTTCAATTTGGTTCTGGCCAAATGGAGATTGTTTCACCGAGCTAATGCATAAACCCTGAGCACTTATCAGGTTACGATCCACATCATTAAAGTGCGGATGTGAAAAGGAAAAGGTTTGACGCTCAGCATCACGTTCCAGGGTCACCACTAACTGTGGGTCGGCCAATTCGTTGCCGCGATAGTAATTTACATAGCTCACTTCGAATGACGCATCAAATTGAAACAAGATTTGCGCGCTTTGCTGCTTACTTAAACTCATAATTGAAACCTACAAAAATAAAACCCATATTAAATTTCTAGTAGGCTTTGACTGTGTTTGCAAAAACACAGGGCATTAAAATTAACAAATAATTAAACACCCATTGTTTATAGCAAATTCAGCTAAATCACCCGTTTTTCGGCCTTGATATTCAGTAAATATCAACTTTAAAACAGACCACTTTTAGATGCTTTCACTACGGTTTCATCAAGATTACTATGCCATATATGTGCTAATTGGCCATAGCCCATTACTTGAATATTTTTAGATTGTCGGGAATCGTCTAATTCACTTTAAAGTCAGGTTTTGGCCACATGACTCGTGAATCGCTCTATAGTTCCATGGTTTATATATCTTGTTACATATTAGCCAAGCACGCTTCTTTAAACTGCCGTCATAAATAAAATAGACTGGGGAAGTCCATGGGACGTTTGGCCATTATTAACCTGTGCAGCGTTGCTTTTGCTCTATCTGCAATTGCCAGCACACACGGCGAAGCGCTGCAAACTGACGCCGAAAATAAGGCCAGTGTGGCCGAGTTATCCAAGATAAAAATCACCGGTAGCCAAAACCGGGGCCCCAAAATATCCACCGATAAATTGCTAAAGGTACCCGGTGCCAACGGCGATCCTATCCGTGCCATCGAAGCTTTGCCCGGCGTAGTGCTGGACGAAGAAAAAGATGGTGAGCCAGCCGTGCGTGGCTCCAGCCCGGAAAGCAACATCTACCTAACAGATCACATGCCGGTGGGCTACCTGTTCCATAACGATGGTAGCAGCACCTACAACGCCAACATCATCGAAGACTTCTCATTGAAGGCCGGTGCCTGGGATGCGCAATATTACAATGCCATAGGCGCGGTACTGGATACCAAGCTGCGTGACCCTTATCACGAAGACATCACCACCACCATGGATCTAAGTTTCCTGCGTGCCGCTGTGTTGGTGGAAGGGGCGGTCACAGAAAACAGCGCGCTTTACGTGAGCTATCGTGAAAGCCTGCTGAAATGGTATTTCGATGAAATTTATGACAAGGACGAAGACATCTCCGTTCAGGTGCCGAAGAACACAGATTACCAAATTAAATATCATGTACGCGTGAGTGACACCAGCAACCTAAGGTTTGTGGCCACCGGTGCCCAGGACAGACTTAGCTTCGACCTTGGTGAAAATTTTGAAGATGCTAAGAAAGAACCCGGCCTGGTAGGTGGCGGTTTATGGGACACTGATTACGACAGCCAGAGCATATTGTTCGATACCCTGTTTGCCGGGGGCACCTCGGCGCTATTTGTGCTGGGTCATATGGAGCAAGACTTTACATTAAAGATTGGCACCCTGTTCGACGTGGACACGACAGTGGATGACAACCGCTTCAAGGCGCAGTTTCAAACCCCACTGGCCAGCGGCGATACCTTGAGATACGGCGTGGAAAGCCAAAACCGTAATTTCACTTACACTATGGAGGGGCTCTATAACCCGTGTAATGAAGAAATTGAAAACTGCGATCCGGCCTCCATCGGCGAAGCATACAATGAGCAGGAAAGACTGGATATTAACGGCGTGCATGCATTTGTCGCTTACGATTGGCTGGCCACTCCCTTCTGGCAGCTGACCTTTGGCTTGGGCAGCGATTACGATGACTACCTGAAAGAAAGTAACCTGCAACCCAGGTTAGAAAGCCGTTACGAGGTCAATCAAAACTGGACCCTTACTTCGGCGGTAGGTAAACACTACCAGTTTCCCCGCGACTTTTTTGCCATCACAAAGACCCTGGGTAACCCCGATTTGAAACAGGTCAACAGCGAACATTATGTGGTGGGCTTTGAATATCAATTAAACGAAACCATCAGCGCCAAACTGGAAGTGTATTACAAGGACATTCACGACATCATCATCTCTAATCCGGGTTATGAAGACGAAGAATCCACGCCAGACGAACTGAAATACATCAACAACGCCAGCGGCCGTGCCTCTGGCATCGAATTGTTAGTGAACAAAAACTTCACCAACAAATGGTATGGGTGGATGTCGGTGGCCTACAGCAAGACCAAACGCACCAATCACAACACGGGGGAAAACTTTAACTTCAGTTACGACCGCCCCTGGATCGTAAACCTTGTGGCCAATTACGAATACGACAAACACATTACGGTGGGGGCTAAGTGGCGCTATATGAGCGGTGGTTTGGTGACGCCTATTTCAGGGGGAACCGCCATTTATGAATGTGGTGACAAATATACCGATGACCCAAGTATTACTGAATGTGACGCTCACAGAGTGGTGGCCAATCCAAATGGTGATCCAGATATTTATCTATACGACCCCATCGAAGGGGCAATCAACTCCGAGCGTTTGCCGGCAAAACACAGCCTGGATTTAAGACTCGATTACACCCCCAGAGAGGGTCGCACCTACTACATTGATATCCATAATGCGTACGCCAGACAAAACATCACCGACTATGAATACAGCGATGATTACGAAGAGCGCTTTGCCATATCTGAATTAGAAAGCATTGTATCGCTAGGTCTAAAATTTACCTTCTAATGCAATCCCCACATTAAACCTGCAACGGCAGGTTTAATTTGTTAAATTAATCCCCATAAAAATAATGCGTATTAAAGGGCTGATTTAACTATGAAATGCATCATGGTGCGCAAAACACTATTTAGTTTATGCCTGTATAGCGCAGCAACACTAACCCTTGCCCAGGAACCAGGCAGTACAGATGTACCAGATGACGCCGCCGAGCTTTCCACCATTAACGTGCAAGGCAAAGAACAAAACACACCAAAAATCAGCACCAAAAAACTATTAAAAGTACCAGGCGCCGGTGGCGACCCCCTTAAGGCCATAGAAGCATTGCCCGGGGTAGTCTTGGGCGGATTTGGCCCATTTAGCATTCCCGCCGTGCGCGGCTCCAGCCCGGAAGACAACCTTTTTATCACCGACTTTGTGCCCGTGGGTTATGTGTTTCATAACGACGGTTTCAGCACCTACAACGAAAATCTGGTGGAAGACTTTCAATTAAAAGCCGGTGCCTGGGGGCCCAAGTACAACAATGCCATGGGCTCTGTGATGAATACCAAGCTGCGCGATCCCTACCATGAAGATATCACCAGCATATTGGATGTGAGCCTGTTTCGGGTGGGGGGCATGATCGAGGGCGCGGTGGGTGACGACAGCGCCTTTTATGCCTCTTACCGGGAAAGCCTGCTGCAATTTTATGTGGAAAATTTTGTAGATGAAGACGAACTTAAATTCACCGAAGTACCCAAGAACAGCGACTACCAATTAAAATACCACTGGCAAGTGGATGGCATTAGTAATTTGCGACTATTGGCCACGGGAGCCCGCGACAGTGTGGGCATTGAATTTGGCCCGGAGTCTAAAGATTTACAACACGAACCGGACTTGGCAGGAGGTTTGGACGCCGAAGCGTTTTATCACAACCAGGCCATTCTTTACGACACCATATTAAGTGGCGGCACCAGCACCATAGTGGCCTTCAGCCACATCGAAAATGATCAAAGCTTTAGTGTTGGCAGCTTAATTGATGTGAAAGCCACCGCCTTTGAATACCGACTTAAAAACCACTATCAAACCCCGCTCAAAAACGGTGACACCCTGCACTACGGTTTAGACAGCAATAGCACCAACATTAAGTACGATGTGACCGGTAAAGACATTCCCTGCAGCGAGGAATTTGAAACCTGCCAACCGGCCTCGTTAGGCCTGGATTTTACTACTCAGGATGACATTACCGTTAACAGCACTTACCTGTTTACAAACTATGAGTGGCTAGCCACACCCTTTTTAGAAGTGTCTGTAGGGGTCGGTTCCAGCTATAACGACTTTACCCATGACGCCACCTTTCAACCCAGAGTCAGCAGCCGCTATGAAGTGAGCCCACAATTGAAACTTACCGCCGCTGTGGGCCGCCACAGCCAGTTTCACCGCGACATTCGTTTCATCGATAAAGAAGTGGGCACGCCAGATTTAAAAATCCCCACCAGCGACCATTATGTTTTAGGTTTTGAATATACCCAAGGGGATTCTCTTAGCGCCAAACTGGAAACCTATTACAAAGACATCAATGACCTAGTAATTTCCAATCCGGCATACGAAAAAGGCGTCACTGACGATGTAGACCGTTATTTAAATGAAGTCAGCGGCGAGGCTTACGGTTTAGAGTTATTGATTAACAAAAACCTCACCGACAAATGGTATGGCTGGTTGTCGGTGGCCTACAGTAAAACTAAACGTACCAATGAACTCACCAATACTAGCTTTAACTACGAATTGGATCGCCCCTGGATTGTTAATTTAGTTGCAAGTTATCAATACAGTCCCAAGACTACCATTGGCTGGAAATGGCGTTATCAAAGCGGTGCCTTGATTACGCCCATTAGCGGGGCCAACCCTGTGGACAGCGCGGGTAATATTGTAGACTTAAATATTGATGTGGATAACAATAATATTCCAGACAACCTGGCCGACGTACACTTATACGCCCCCATCAATGGTGACATTAACTCCCAACGTCTACCCGCCTCGCACCGCTTAGACTTTAGAATTGATTACGAACACAAGATTGATGCCACCTACTATTTTGAAATTGTGAACTTATACAACCAGCAAAACGTGAGCGGTTACGAATACGATGAGAAATACCAAACCAAGGAAGATGTGGTTTCTTTACCCACCTTATTTAACTTTGGCATGAAGTTAACCTTTTAACTTTCACTTCCCACCCTATTTAGCACAAACAGAAAAGTGTGATATAAATCACACTTTGTCTTTACCTATGGTTCCTTGGAGGAATGCCCCCTTACTTAATACTTTCGTAAACTACATAAAGCTCACCTAAAAATAAAAAATAGTAAAATATAATAATAAATAAGAGAAATACCATGTTTCGTTTTACCGCGTTAAGCCTGTGTGTGCTTGGCTCCTCCGTCAGTGTTGGCGAAGAAGTTCAAAGCTCCACATTCTTTGAAAAAAAAGATGTCGCCGAATTATCCACCATTAATATTCGTGGCAAAGAAGCCAACACCCCCAAAATCAGCACTAAAAAGCTGTTAAAAGTACCCGGTGCTGGTGGCGACCCGTTGCGGGCTATCGAAGCCTTGCCAGGGGTAGTACTAGGAGGATACGGCTCCTACAGTGTACCGGCTGTGCGTGGCGCAAGTCCGGAAGATAATATTTACATCACCGACTTTGTGCCTGTGGGTTATGTTTTCCACAACGATGGCGGCAGCACCTATAACGACAACCTGGTTGAAGACTTTAAACTCATGGCCGGTGCCTGGGGCAGCGAATATTACAACGCCCTGGGTTCGGTTATGAGTACTCACCTGCGCGACCCTTACCCTGAAAAGCTCACCACCACACTGGATTTGGGTTTATTACGCGTGGGCGGCCTAGTGGAAGGGGCCATAAGCGATGACAGCGCTTTTTATGTGTCTTACCGGCGCAGCATGCTGGAGTTTTATGTAGAGAACTTCATCGACGAAGACGAACTCACCTTCACCGAAGTACCCAAAAACTCCGACTACCAGTTTAAATACCACTGGCGTGTAAGCGGGCGCAGTAACTTACGCTTAATTGCCAGCGGCGCCGAAGACAGTGTGGAAATTAAACTGGGTGAAGAGTCCGATTTTTTACAACACGAACCAGACCTGGCTGGAGGCGTGGGCATTGAAGGCTCTTACGATAACCAAGCTATATTGTTCGATACCATCTTGCCCGGCGGCACCTCGGCTATCTTTGCTATTAGTCACAAAGAAGAAAACACCGATCTGGGTTTTGGCTCCCTTTATGACCTGGATGCCAAGGATCTGGAAAAAAGAGTTAAAAACTATTACCAAACCCCGTTAAGCAATGGCGACAGCCTTACCTA
>MAAD01000101.1 GCA_002162985.1 Bermanella sp. 47_1433_sub80_T6
TTATACTTTCAATTAATTTATAACGGTTATTGTACATGTTCCGCTTTATTATCACAGCCACTCTTTTAACACTCCTTTCTGCCTGCACCATGCAGGTTTACAAGCTGAACGTACAGCAAGGCAACATCGTCACCCAGGAGATGCTGGACAAGCTTCAACCTGGCATGGATAAACGCCAGGTGGCTTATATCATGGGCAACCCGGTCCTTAAGGACACCTTTAGCACCCGCCACTGGGATTACGTGTATCGCCAGGAACGCCGTGCCGATAACGTAAAGCAGTATCATATTCGTGTGAATTTTGATCAGGCTCAGAAATATAGCCACTTTGAAGGTGAGTTGCCCGCAGGCATTCATAAAAAAGCTAATAAAACCAAGATGAAAGTGGCTCTAGAAGCAGCACCCGCTACAGCTGACGAGCAAGCTAAATAGGGTTTAGCCGACCACCTAGTTTGTAAACATTAAAAAAGGGCCTAATGGCCCTTTTCTTTTATCAACAGCAACCTTCTACAATTTATTGCTCATCAACGACCTTCTTGGCTAGGTTCTGTACTTCTGTGTCATCAACGACTTTCTTGGCAATGTTCTGCGCTTCTTTATCGGCAGCTGCCTTCTTGGCTGCTGTGGCCGCACGATTGGCCCGTGCCACCTTAGGGTCTATGGTCAAGGGACGATATATCTCCACTCTATCCATTTCACGTAACACTTCTTCTTGCGGGTTGCGCACACCCTTGCCAAACAAACCCATCTTGGCCTCGCTTAGCTGAATTTCGGGGAATTCATTTACAATGCCCGACAGCTCGGCTGCCTGGTAAACCGTGGTACCCAACGCCACATGCAGGGACAAAATTAGCTGCTTGTCTGGCGTGGCGTAGGCCACTTCAATCTGTATTTTATCTGTCATAATTTATGCTCACCATAAAGAGCATCGGCTCTTTTAACAAAGGCATCCACCATAGTGTTGGCGGCCTGCTTAAATACCGGTGTAAGGGTTAACCCTAAAATTTTCCCGGCCACCTCAAAGTCCAGTTCAAGAGTGACCTTGCAGGCCTCCTCGGACAGGGCTTTAAAGTTAAACATGCCGTTGAGTTTTTTAAAGGGGCCATCTATGAGCTCCATGCTCATCCATTCAGGGCCCTGCTTTTTGTTGCGGGTGGTAAAACTTTGTTTGATGCCGCCCTTACTGATGGTTAACCCAGCCACCAGCTCTTGTTCGTTTTCGGAGATAAGATTAGCGGCAATACACCAGGGTAAAAATTCAGGGTACCGCTTCACATCATTCACCAGGTCAAACATGGCTTGAGCGCTGTGCATCACCAGCGCCGAGCGCTCAATACGGGGCATCTAAAAACCTTAACTAAAATTGAATATGGCTATTTTAAGCCATTGTACAATACAAAGGCGATACCCACGGGGGCAATAAACTTCACGGTGATGTGCCAAATGTTAAATAACAACGGATTCCCCATGGCCGCCTCGGCCATCACATCGTTCTGCCTCATTTTCCATCCCACAAACACCGCTATTAATAATCCGCCCAAGGGCAGCATGATATTAGCCGTTAGGAAATCCAGGGTATCGAAGATGGTTTTACCAAACAGGGTAACGTCTGACCACAGGTTAAAAGACAAGATAGTGCCAATGCCCAGCACCCAGCCCACCAGCCCCACGATAACGGCCGCCTTTATCCGGCCCATGCCAAGGGTTTCCACTGCCCATGCCACCACTGGCTCTCCCAGTGAAATGGACGAACTCCAGGCGGCAAACGCCACCAATATAAAAAACAGGCTGCCAAACACAATGCCAAACGGCATCTGACCAAAGGCTACCGGCAGAGTTTGAAATAACAAACCAGGGCCCGCGCTGGGCTCCAAACCATTGGTAAATACGATGGGGAAAATAATCAACCCGGCCACTAACGCTACTAAGGTATCTAACGCACCCACCATTAATACGGTTTTACCTATGCTCACATTGCCCGGCATATAGGCGCCATACGCCATAATCGCCCCCATGCCCAAACTCAGGGTAAAGAATGCGTGACCCAAGGCCACAATTACACTCTCGCTAGAAAGCTTGCTGAAATCAAAACTGAATAAGAAATCAAAACCCTGCCCAAAACCATCCAGGGTATAGGCATACGCCAGCAACACCGCCAACAAAATAAACAGTAAGGGCATCAGCACCTGAATAGCCTTTTCCAATCCCTTGTTAACCCCGCGAGCAACAACCGCCATGGTTAAAAACATAAACACGCTGTGCCAAAACAACAGAGTTAAGGGGCTGGCCAATAGACTGGAAAACATCTCACCGGACTGCTGCGCAGTGACGCCGCTAAAAGCCCCGCTGGCGGTATTGAACACATAATCCAGCGCCCACCCGGCAATCACAGAATAAAAAGAGAGAATTAAAAAACCCGACATGGCCCCCATCCAACCGATGCCAGCCCAGGCAGAACTCACCTGCTGATCTTTGGCGATGGCGGTCATGGTATTAATGGGGCTTTGGCGTCCGGCTCGGCCCAGCAACACTTCGGCGATCATTACCGGTAAACCGATTAGGCAAATACACAACAAGTACACCAGCACAAAGGCACCACCACCGTTTTCGCCGGTGATGTAAGGGAATTTCCAAATATTGCCCAAACCCACCGCCGATCCAGTGGCTGCCAAAATAAATAACCAGCGGCTGCGCCACAATCCGTGAATGCTATTTTGTTCCGCCATGCCTGCGCCTTAAGGTTATTTGTGAGTTTAAAGGCCATTGTCGACAATTTTCCCAAGCATCTCAAGCAGGCAATCACGCAGAGGCTTTTGACGTATCTTTTTGTCCAAGGGCTCCTTATAATCCGGCCATGGCTAAAAGTAATAAAAAAACGAAAAAACCCACTGGATCCAGCATCTGTAAAAACAGACGGGCCAGTCACGACTACCTGTTAAACGACAAAACCGAATGTGGTTTGTCTTTACTGGGTTGGGAAGTTAAAAGTATTCGCGCCGGCAAAGCACAACTATCTGAGGCCTACGTGATTATTCACCAGGGTGAAGCGTATTTGCACGGCGCCCACATTACGCCGTTAAATACTGCCAGTACTCACGTAATTTGCGACCCTACGCGTAAGCGTAAACTACTTTTAAAGCGTAAAGAAATTGACAAGTTTGAGATGGCTTCTAACGCCAAAGGCTACACGTTAGTGGCGCTTGAGATGTACTGGAAAGGTCACCATGTGAAATGCAAAATCGCCTTGGGTAAGGGTAAACAAGCCCACGACAAGCGTGAAGCCGACAAGCAAAAAGACTGGAACAAACAAAAAGAAAGCATCATGAAGAAGAACTTCCGCTAATAGCGAACCCTGATGCATTAGGCCAAGTACAAGCCACTTGGCCTACCCTCCCTGGTAAAATTCCTTCTAAATAAATGCATACATCTAGCTCAGCGCTAGGGCTCTCAGCCCAATGAAAATCTAGCAACCTATATAAGAAGGCTACACGCCCTAGCGCCGAGCTAGGTGTAATGCATATTCGTTTTAATCAAATGGACAGCTTTGCACGATACCCGCTAACCCATTTGACGTGGGCACGGCAGAAAAGTCACTGCCAATGGCCATAATAAATAAACACTCCGCCGATGTGCCCGACAATACCGGGCCCGCCATGCCTGGCAGCGAGTTATAACTCCACGAGTTCACTGAAATAACCGGGCCATTACCAGCTTGTACCGGTTGCAGCCAAGGGCCACCAGATGCACCGCCAGACAACTCACAACCCGGTAACCACCAGTTGAAGCCTCCTTCTGTCGTCATGTCATCCGCACACACCATAAAATTGGGGTCATCACTGTAGGAGTAACCCAGGGCATGTGTGAAATCGACACTGCCTTCTACGTTACCGGGCACGGTGTCATTCACGAAGGGCACCTCAAAACTCAATGCCAAAGCACCTGCCTCGGCTTCCAGACTGTCGGATGGGGTCGTGGTACCGCCGTGGGCACCGTTGTCATCCACCACATAAAAGGCGTAATCCCAGGGGATATTTTCGGGGAACACCGACAGGCTCCAGTTCTCATCTACCACGGCAAACGAAGGCACCCAGCAACCCAAGGGATCGTTGTTACAGTTGGTGTCGGTGGCCGAACCCGTGGTACCCGCCTGATTAGGAATAAACAGTACGTTACGAGCAAAGGCGCCGCTGACATCATCAAAAGCACAATGGGCTGCGGTTAATATAGTAGAACGCCCGCTGGTATCATCAAATACCACCGTGCCGCTGCACACATAGCCATTCCAAGGGCCTTTCCATTTTTTGTTAGCAGGCATTTCGAAGTAGATGCGCCCTGCTGCACTTTGCACCGCACCACCGCCACTCCACATGGCATTGGTAATCACACCCGACGCCGGTGGCTCAGGAGGGTCGCCACCACCTGCATTTACCGAGAACGCCACCGCAGGTGAAGTGCTGGCATTACCGCCGCGCTTGGTGCTGTCTTTAGCGGTCACCCACCAACTCCAATTGCCCGAGGTAAAGCCTTGCAGGTTAATACTCCACACATCGTTACCTGCTGGGCTGGCACTGAAATCCTGGGTGGTGCTGCCATCGGGGTATTGAATAGAAAACACAGCGGAACGTACACCGCTTACATCCGTCACGGTGGCGGCAAAGGTGTGGCTGTCGGTAATTTCATCACCCGCGGACGGATTCATATTGGAAATAATGGGGCCGTTAGCGTCACCCTGACCGCCAGACGGTTTGCCGGTGGGGCTTGGCAGAGGTTTCTGGGCCTGCCGTTGATGCCCATGAGGAATCAGGCTGCCATCGGCTTTACGCATATAACCCAGCCCCCGCTGATCCATCACAAAATCACGGGGCATGGCCTGACGCATTTTTTGGGCGGTCCAATGTTTGATCACCTGCGCTTTGTCTGCCGACATACCAGCACCACGCACATTGTTGGCGAACAGGATAAGAATCAGGGCAAAAAGCGTGAGCTCTACAACAAAATACATGCGTGAACGAATCATGACTCACCAGCCTGGTAGCCTCGACATTCCTTACCGAGTGGCCACAAAGGGAACAACACCAAATGAACAATGTAAGTATAAAACACAGCCCAAAAACCACCACGGAAACAGCCCAGTTGATTATGGTATTAACTCATAAACACTTGCCCTAATAGCTTGATGACTTCTTTACCCTAAATTCAATGGATTCAGGCACTTACTAACCAGGGGAGTTGGCCCAATGTTTGATTTCATTTCCCCTTGGGGCTTGTAAGCCAGCCTACGCCCCCCTATAATTCCAGTTAACCAAAAAGCTTTTGGGGACGATTTTGGATTCGACGCCGATGATGAAGCTTGAGGTGCATGTGGTGAGGGTAAAGCGATCACCTAAATCCCCGTTTTACATTTTATAGTCGCAAACGACGAAAACTACGCACTAGCGGCTTAATTGCCCGCTAACCTCCGATTCTGGATGCTTATGGACAGATGACGAGGGCACGCAACATAAGCTCGCGCGGGATGCTTGTCTAAGGCGGAACCGTTAAATAAGTATTAGGCTCGCCCTAAACGCCCTGTCTCTCGGGCCGTGATGGGTTAATCTAGTAGAGAGAATAAACATGTAGAGCCGATAGGGGAGTGTTGGCGGACGCGGGTTCGAACCCCGCCGTCTCCACCAAATTCTTGCTTTTAAGATTTTTTGAAAGTGAAGTTTGATGACACTACGGGACAGTACTTGTACTGAACCAGCCAAAATCCGGTCTTTAATGCACCAAAGACCATCAAAAAGCCCAACTCTGGTTTGCACAGGTTGGGCTTTTTTGTGCCCGATTGTCCAACGAAGTCTTGCACAGTCCAATGTTTTTAGTAACACTGGAGGTAACATCGAGATCGGGATTCTAACAGCCTTTTCCTATGCCCAAAATTACCACTCCGTTAACGGCCTTACAGATTACAAAGGCCAAACCCAAAGACAAAGAATACAACTTGGCTGACGGCCAGGGCTTAATGCTACGAATAAAGCCCAGCGGTTCAAAACTTTGGCTATTCAACTACTACCGCCCCTATACAAAAATCAGAGCAAATTTCAGCTTAGGTGTATTTCCAGATGTATCCCTAGCGATGGCCAGGGACGAACGAGCCAAAGCCAGAGCGCTATTGTCCCAAAACAGTGACCCCAGGGACCACAGAAAGGAACAAATCCGCCAGCAACAAGCCGCCCTGAACGACACTCTCAAATATGCCGTAGACCAGTGGATGGAAATTAAACGCGGTAAAGTGACCCAAGATCACGCCCTGGACATCTACCGATCTTTTGAAAACTTCATATTTCCAGCATTGGGCCATTGCCCGCTGAAAAAACTCCTCCCACCCATGGTCATTGACGTCCTAAGACCTGTTGCCAACAAAGGTAGCCTAGACACCGTTCAGCGTCTCACCCAGCGCCTAAACGAGGTCATGGAGTTCGCCCTCAATACCGGGTTGATTGAACACAACCCATTAAGTGGTATTGGCAAAGCATTCAAACCCCCTCAAAAGAAACACTACCAAACACTTAAACCAAGCGAGCTGCCTGAATTATTGGCGGCACTGAAAGAAGCAACCATCAACCACATGACTCGACAGCTCATTGAGTGGCAACTCCATACAATGGTTCGCCCCAGTGAAGCTGCAGGCACACAATGGCAAGAGATAGACCTCGAAGAAAGGCTATGGATAATTCCTGCCGAACGCATGAAGAAAAAACGCCCCCACACCATTCCTCTCAGTGAGCAAGCCATTGCCATACTGCTGGAGCTAAAGCCAATCACCGGTGAAAAGAAACACGTATTTCATTCCGCTCGGACAAAGTCTAAACACCTCAATGAAAGCACCGCCAATGTTGCCCTTAAGCGCATGGGATTCCAGGGCCGCCTGGTTGCACACGGCATGCGTGCTTTAGCAAGTACAACTTTGAACGAGCGAGAATTTGATGGAGATATTATTGAAGTGGCGCTAGCCCACGTGGATAAAAACGAAGTTCGAGCTGCGTACAATCGTGCAGAATATATAGAGCGTAGACGCGCCATGATGACGTGGTGGTCGAACCATATTGAACAGAAAAAGAAGTAAGCCTCCTTATCAACGGTAAATACCACTCGACCTAGAAGAAGCCACCCCAATCACATGGCACCAATTCTTGACTGAATGGTAAACCACACCAAAGCATTGAACTAAGCCCACAGATATTTCAATGCCAGAACAAACAAAAGTCCTTCGTTAAAACACAACTGATTTACGAACTCACCTCCTTATACTGGACAGGCCTTGCCATTATTTTTGCTTGATTTTCACTTAAGCCCAACTTATTCATAGCATTGGACGTAGATACACTCTATTGGACAACTAATCCATCCCCCCCCAATAGCTAGGCCATTCTGCTGGTTGAGAACTCCCGTTGACTCCTCTAATACACAGATTTATGTGGATAATAGGTGCCGGTTAGTTTAATTGTCCAACGAGGTACCAACATGGCCGGCACCAAGCAAAGAAGAACACAGAGAACTCCTGAAGGCTATCTACGCCTCCCACAGGTCCTAGAGTTAATCCCAATTGGCAAGTCCACCTGGTGGAAAGGTTGTGCCGCAGGCATGTTCCCAAAACCAATAAAGTTAAGTCCACGTATCACCGTATGGATCGCTAAGGAAATTTTAGACTTTATTGAAACAAGCTCAGGGCGGTAAATATGATAGCCATATTCAATCCATTATTAGCCCCCTGTTATTTAAAACCGGTAACTTGTAATCCGCTTAAGCAGTGCGGGTTGCAGCTCGCTAAGTTAGCTAAAGAGATATCGGATATAAATAATATTTTACATATGCATGCTTGGGTATCATCCAACCAACATAATCAACCCTCAACACCTGGAAATAAACACGCGCCACCAACAAACCTGATTTTAAAAAAACAACGGTATTCATTTAACGGCGAATCGATAAATCTGCTGCCGCTATCAAATGGTTTTTATACTGGAATATTGCAGCGGTGTTACGAGCAATTAGGGGCAATGATGTCGCACCACTCCAAGGTATTGGTGGTTCGCTACGATTTCCACCTGTATGACCATACAGAGTGCAATACCATCATGTCGAAGTTCATCAGGAAACTAAAACGGCGGCTAAAGCCCCACTACAATTTTAAACGCGTTGGCTACATTTGGGCCAGAGAGTGGAATAAAAGTAGGGGACAAGCAAAAGCACAGCACTATCACTGCGCTATCATGCTTAATGGCAACCAAGTGCGACACCCTGACAAGATAAACGCGATTGTGACGGACATATGGGAGCGGCTAGGGCAAGCCCATGTTTACTTGCCAAAGCATCAGTATTATTTAATTAAATCCACCGACAGAGAAACACTAGCTGCCGCCAGAAAGCGTTTATCCTACCTAGCCAAAGTTTATACCAAGGGCAATAAACAACGGTACACCAATAACTATTCGACCAGCCGTTTAATACCTAAAAGCTAGGGTCGTTAACCAGGTTATATGACGCTATTTTCACAGACCAGTTAGAAAGGAAACTGTATGAGTAATATTATCCCGTTTAATTTTAATAACCACAAAATTCGAATTATTAATGATGTCACTGGCCAGCCTTGGTTTGTACTTTCGGATGTTTGTAAGGCCCTAAACCTAACCAATCCTTCAGCTGTAGCCGATAGGCTGGACGACGATGAAAAAAGCAACCCTAAGCCAGACTTAGGGTTGCGAGTAGATCAATTGCTTATCAACGAATCTGGGCTCTTCTCCGTGATACTGCGCTCAGACAAAACCTCTGCCAAAGTATTTAAAAAATGGCTAACCAGTGAGGTACTCCCAAGCATTCGAAATAACGGGTCATATTCAGCTCACACCTCAATATTCAGTGCCGCAGATAAGATGATTTTTGAGATGGCTATAAATACAATTAATCCAGACCAAGCGTCAAAAATAGCAATGTTGAAAAAATTCGGTGAAGATCGGGGCCATAGCATGGACTATTTGCCCGAAGAAGTAGATGCTCCCCCCGCCCATGATTCTTTGACGGAACTCCTCAGGAAAAACCACAGCTCAATTTCAGCCATTAGGGCTAATGACATTTTAATTAGGCTAGGCCTGATTGAAGTGAGAACACGCCTGTCGAGCAACGGAAAACAAAAGAAATATAAGGGGGTAACGGATAATGGCCGCCGATACGGCCTTAATCGTGTCAGTCTCAAGAGCCCGAATGAAACTCGAGTACGCTGGTATGTTGAGACCTTTCCTGAGTTGCTTGAGATGATTACAAAAAAATATGACGAGGCCGATCTGCTAGCGAAATAAAAATATTTACATGAACCATGTTAATACCATAAACGGTATGGACTACGCAGTGGTAAATCCATACCGATATTATCGGTTTAAGTAGGTTTTTGTTGGGCTGTGAAAAAACGCGTGGGCGTGTTGAGACTATATTAGACTATAAGTTAAAGGTTTTACCCAATAAGCATTACAACAGCGGGGTAGTCCCAGGCGACAACTTATGGCCTTTACAACCACCTTGCAGGCAGCATGAATAAAAGCGCTTACACCTAAGTTACACCACCGCCTAAGTCCATACTCATATGAAACTCTATACCACTATTGGCATCCTTCTCAAATATATTATGGTGGCGACCAAGCAGCTCCAGTGCTTGTAATCGGTTGTAAAACTTAACCTCTACCTTGCATGGACTTAGTGCGGTGGCCGCTGTTATTTTTACATCTTTTATGGCTGCCATTACTGAGCGTGGTAACTTTTCCAAATCTTTTAAAACTAACTCTTTGGCAGCGTACGGATCTTCCTCACTGGCTTGCTTATATTCGTAAACGTCCATGAGGTTGCTATACGCAATATGCCCCAACTCTTTTACAACGTCGTCGCCGTCCCTCTCAAGGCGCTCTACCCTAGCGCCCATAAGCTCGTTAATGAACGTCTGAATTTCAGTCCGTTCAAAGTATTTACTGCCGTTATTTTCAGCTGTACTTTGTTTATAACCAGCCCGCTGCATTGCCTTCGACCAGTTAAGGTCAATTAAATACTCACGACATGCCAATTCTAATTTTGTTGATAGTGCCATGCAACGTACCCTCTAGAACCAACTAAGCTTGATTTCCCTGAAACCTGCGGGAATTATCATTCCTACTTACCACAAAAGCAATACGTCAAAAATTATCCCTGTAGACTCATAACCCTCTGCGGGAACACAGGCTACATATGGCCCTAAAATTTTCGAAACCAATGTCCTCTAATTCATCGTCATACCCAAACAGTGGAATACACCTATAACTATGCCGTTTAGTGTGTGGCGGTCGCAGGTCAAATGACTCATTACAAACTTGGCACCGCCCATTAACATTCTCACGCACAGCATTCTTAAAGGAGTTTACCAACCTTGTGTAGCGTGACTTCCGCAACCTACGAGCAGCCTCCTCCTTCGCTGCACCACGGTATTTCTCACAATCATCACACGGACAATTTTGGCGTGTAATACACCAAGGTAAATCCCCATATGAATGCCACCATCGAGAGATTCGCCAATGGCACTCACTTGATTCATCGGGTAGATCTCCCCCATAAAAATAAAGCGCTGACGACCTAACTTTTACCTTCTGCCCCAGCACTACATGCTCTACCAGGTTGTCGTGA
>MAAD01000335.1 GCA_002162985.1 Bermanella sp. 47_1433_sub80_T6
GCACGCTTTTCTGGACCCAATTGCGCCAGCTCTACCACACGATTCACCTGTTTGACGAAGATGTGATTGTGGAAAACTTCTCCAACATGAGCGATGTCATCCCCAGCATCACCATTAAACGCTCGGGTACGGTGAATGAATTCGCCAGCACACCCCAGGCGCTGCCGGCAACATTCCAGTATTTAGGTGAAACCCGCACTATGAATTCGTTTTTAAGCGATACCAGTGCCACGGCTTTAGTGGTGGTGAAAGACAACACCATCACCTTTGAAGATTATTACCAGGGTACCGGCCAATGGGATCAACGCATTTCCTGGTCCATGGCCAAGTCTTTCCTGAGTGCCATCTTTGGCGTAGCGGTGGAAGAAGGCCTGATTAAAGATTTAAACCAAAGTGTCACCGAGTACGTGCCTAGCCTGAAAGGCAGTGGCTACGATGGTGTCAGCATTAAAAACGTATTACAGATGTCCAGCGGTGTGCTTTTCAACGAAGACTACGGCGACTTTAACAGCGACATTAACCGTTTTGGCCGTGTGATGGCCCTGGGCGGCAGCTTCGATGAGTTCGCGGCCTCTTTAAGCACCGAACGTGAACAAGGTGAGTACATGCACTACGTGAGCCTGGATACCCATGTGGTTGGCATGGTGTTGCGAGCCGCCACCGGCAAGAGCATAGAAGAATATTTTCAGCAGAAGCTATGGTCTAAACTGGGCACCGAGCGTGATGCTATCTACATTACCGACAGCACCGGCCAGCCCATGGTATTGGGAGGCTTGAACCTAATCAGCCGTGACTATGCTCGCATGGGCACTCTGTACCGAGACAAGGGTGTGCTCAACGGTGAGCAAGTCATTCCCGCCCAGTGGATTGAAGACAGCATCACTCCGGATGCCCCTCACTTAATGCCGGGCAAACGCGATACCTCATCCAGTAAATTTGGTTACGGCTACCAGTGGTGGCTGCCAGATAACCCTAACCAGGAATTTATGGCCCTGGGGATTTATGGCCAACACATCTACATTAACCGCCAATACAATGTAGTGATCGTGAAAAACAGTGCCGACCGTGAGTTTATGGATAATGAATATGCGCATACCGACATGGCATTAGCGGCTTATCGCACCATAGCAAAGTCTCTGGCCAGCCAAGAGGCACAAACTGCGGCTAATTGATTAGTTTTAGCCATATATAGAAAAGCCCGCCTGTGTTTCCAAATGCGGGCTTTTTTATTTATTTTTTATTACACCTAACTTAAGCAGCGCTTTTACCCTGAGGCTTAAAATGCTCTTTAGGCAGAGTACCTGTGTAAAACTGAAACAACATCACCCAGTCACCCATGAAGCTGTAAAGCGGGTATTTAAACGTGGCTGGTTTGTTGTGCTCGAAGAAAAAGTGCCCCACCCACGCAAACCCGTAGCCAATAACCGGCAGCGTCCATAATAGGGAATATTGTGCAGTGGCCAGCGCGTATGCCAATACCGACAATAGTATGGTGCTGCCAACGAAGTGCAGGTTACGACACACAGTGTTGCTGTGTTCGCTCAGGTAGAACGGATAAAACTCTTTAAAGCTCTTAAAATCTGCTAGTTCTGACATTAGCCCACCCTCTTTTTTAATTATTAGACCCTTTTATTATGCAAGCATTTGGCAAGTTCGCCAGTTGCAATTTAGGACCCCTTACTTGCATTACAGGACAATAATGCGCAACCCTGTATTACGCCTTAATATATTACCCCTGAAATTTTAGACTATGCAAATAAAAGCCAGGCATAACCTGGCTTCTCTTAACCGTTTAGCAGCTACCGCAAACTAGGCTTGCGCACTCACCGGGTTACCGTTTTTACGATTTAATAGCCAGGCAAAGACAGCGCCAGTGACAAACATGATTAGCGAGTAACAGGTGGCGGCAATGGACATCTCGGTATTCTGCAATAGGCTCAAGGCGATCACGATGGCCAGGGTGCCATTTTGAAACCCCACTTCGATGGCGATGGCTTTGCTTTGTGCTTCATTTAACCTGGCCAGCTTGGCGATGCCATAACCCACCGACAAACACGCAATATTTAGTACTAAGGCCGCTAGCCCTGCCTGGGCGAAATATGACCCCATCTGATCGATGTTTTGAACCACTATCAGGATCACGATAAACAGTAAAAACAACACTGAGAAGATCTTCACTGGCTGCTCGGCCTTGGCCGAAAATTCAGGTTTTTTATGATGGATGAACATGCCAATGCTAATGGGTAGTATGGTGATCACGATCAATTGAATAATGGTTTTAATGACAGGCAGTTCCACCTGCTGACCATCCCCCATGAGCAAACCCATGAACAATACAATCATCACAGGTACAGTGAAAGGCGCGAGCAAACTCACCACAGAGGTAAGCGTTACCGACAGGGCAATATCTCCCTTGGCAAGATAGGTATATAAATTAGAGGTGGTGCCACCCGGACATAACGCCAGAATCATCACCCCCACGGCCACTGCTCCGCTTAAACCAAAGGCGGTCACAATAAGGTAAGCCATCAATGGCAGTATCACCATCTGCGCAAAAACTCCCAGTGCCACCGCCTTGGGACGCACCATGACCATCTTAAAGTCTAAGGGTTTAAGCGCTAAGCCCATGCCCAGCATGATGACAAACAAAGACGCAGGCAGAATTACTTTTATAAGCAGATCGGCTTCCATGGTTTACCCCAGAAAATTAAGTGTTTATTTTTATGGGCCCAGCATAACCACTTAGTGAATCCGTGCCAATAGAGAGCGACAAAACTGGCCAATAATGCCAATAGATTGTCCTGCCACTTTATTTCAGCCTAGGGGTTAGCGCGTCATCTTTTTTACAAACACCACCACAAATAAAGCCAGGGTAAAACTGCCAGCAAAAGCCTCGATGGCGGCGATGATACGACTGGGCCCCACCGGCACCAGATCCCCATAACCCAGGGTGGTAAAGGTCACCACACTAAAATACATAAGTTTAATAAGGGTCATACCGTTTTCAGCGATCGTGTGGTTTGAGTCAAACGCCACCATGTGACCGCTATCGGATATACCCAAGGCAAAGTAGCCAAAGCCACACAGCAGAATAAAGCCCAAAGAAAACAATATTACCCGTAGGGGGCGTTCGCCATACCCGCAAAACACATCCACTAACTTGGATATGCCCCGCGAGAAAGACCATTTGGCCATCTGGTAGCGGCGCATGAGCATCTCTTCATAAAAAAAGTGGCCGGCCAATTCAAATAGCCCCTGCATCTCGCTCACCTTGCGCAGGTTGCGACAGATCTCTTCGGCCTGTTCAAAATAATCGATGGATTCTTTGTGACGCTTTTCCCCATAGGCCTCAAAGCCTTTCAGCTCATGCAGTAGCTTTTTACCCCAGATAACGTTTTCAATTTTGGCGCCTTCCAACCTTGCACCCAATAAGTTCACCCGCTCAAGGTTTGCAAAATGCAGGTTAGCCTCGCGGCAATCAGCCTTCATGAGAGAAGCTTCGGAAAGATCAATATGGAACAGGTGGGCATTGCGTAAATTGGCTCGATACAAATCGACTCGCACCAGGGAGTAACCCTCTTTTTGACCATGACAGACCAGATTTAAGCCTTCCAGGTTGGCCCGTTTAAGGGAAGCCCCTTCCATGTTGTGGCCGCCTTTTATGACCTGTTCGAGTTTGGCGCAGAGGTTTTCACCGGACTTGTCTATGGTGGGGTCGTGCCAATAGCAAAAGCCCTGCCCGGCATCTTCCAGCTGGCACTGTTTGTCATCACGAAATTGGTACAAGCACATGATTAACTCAATGAGAGTGAGGTTCTAGCTTGAGTGTAGTTCAGAAAATAAGAGGGGATTAACAAGAAGGGAGGGTTAAGCACCACGTGGTGGTGCTTAGTATAGCGACCTGCTCTAAACAGATTAGTGGTTACAGCTAGGGCCGTGAATGTGACCATGCTCTAACTCATCGCTGCTGGCATCGCGAATTTCCTGGACTTCACCAGTAAACGCCAATGGAATGCTGGCAAGCGGATGGTTTGAATCTATGGTCACCATCTCACCTTCGATTTTAGTCACCTCAACCACTACAGGACCAGATGGACCGTCAGCAGTGAATTCCATGCCCACAGTCACGTCTTCAACACCTTCAAAGGCCGCTTTAGGCACTTCCTGAACTAAGGCTTCATCACGAACGCCGTATCCTTCTTCAGGGGTTACGTTAACTTCGTACTTGTCACCTACTTCTTTACCCGTAAGCTCTTTTTCAAGACCCGGCACTAGGTTGTTAAAACCGTGTAAATAAATTAACGGCTCGCCACCCACTGAAGATTCAATTACTTCGTTGGTATCGGCATTTTTTACAGTGAATTCTATGGTAACGACTTTTTTGTCTGCGATAGTCATAAATACAATCTCTAAATTTTAAAACATATTCGTGGCCTTAAAATATTGCTGCTCGGCTTTAGCATCCTGCGTCGCCCTATCAACTACATCCCTATAGTCGTGCGATTTTAAGGTACCGTCCGTCCTGGACATAAAACAATAAATCGCAGACCAGCTGCGATTTATTGTTTGGTAAAAGAGCGTTAACTCAAAGAGCTAATTACTCAATACCCTTCATGGTCAACTTAATGCGACCCTTGTTATCAACGTCCAGTACCTTAACCTTGATGGTCTGACCTTCTTTCAGGAAGTCAGATACGTTCTCAACGCGCTCATCAGAGATTTGCGAGATGTGAACCAAACCATCTTTACCAGGCAATACGTTTACGAACGCACCGAAGTCAACAATCTTGTTAACCTTACCGTTGTAGATAGTACCAATTTCAGCTTCGGCAGTGACTGCTTCGAACATGCCCTTGGCTTTTTCGGCAGCGACTTTAGTCAGTGCGAAAATGCTGATAAGACCTGTGTCACCGATATCAACATCGGCACCGGTTTCGTCACAGATACCACGGATAGTCGCGCCGCCTTTACCGATTGCTTCAGCGATCTTGTCGGAAGGAATCTTAAGGGTCAGGTAAGTTGGAGCATTATCAGGCATTTGATCGCGATGCTTAGGCATCACTTCGTTCATCTGCTTCAAGATAGTGATACGTGCGTCCAGAGCTTGCTCTAGTGCAATCTCCATGATTTCTTCGGTGATGCCCTGGATCTTGATATCCATCTGTAGAGCGGTAATACCCTCTTCAGAACCGGCTACTTTAAAGTCCATGTCGCCCAGGTGATCTTCGTCACCCAAAATGTCGGTAAGAACGGTGAACTTATCGCCTTCCTTAACCAGACCCATAGCAATACCGGCAACAGGTGCTTTAAGCGGCACGCCGGCGTCCATCATGGCCAAAGACGCAGTACATACAGAGGCCATAGAAGAAGAACCGTTAGATTCTGTAATCTCAGACACCATACGAACTGTGTAAGGGAAATCTTCAACAGAAGGCAT
>MAAD01000204.1 GCA_002162985.1 Bermanella sp. 47_1433_sub80_T6
CCTTGGGCAGCGCCAGGGCATTGGCATAGGCGGCAGCAAAAACCATGGTACCGCTCCCTGGTATGTAGTGGCGAAAGACCTTAAACGCAATGTATTGATTATTGGTCAAGGGGCGCAACATGAGCTGCTTTTTAGCCAGGCCTTAAGCTGCAAAGAAATTTTTTGGATCAATTCGCCTCCTGCCAGTTTCCCGTACCAGTGCGTGGCTAAAGTACGCTACCGCCAAAGCGACCAGGCCTGCACCATTCACCAGCAGGACGGCTCATACCTAGTGGTATTTGACGAAGCACAACGAGCCGCTACCCCGGGACAATCTGCAGTATTTTATGATGGCGAAATCTGTTTGGGTGGCGGCGTCATTGAAGAAACTTACAAAAACCAGACCGAGTTTAACCATGAGTAAGGCCAGCATAAAAAATCAAAGCATCGCTCTGGCCGGTTTATTTCAGGCGGCACATCTGGTTGAACAACTGGCCAAAACCGGCAAGGTTAATGACCAGGATTTCAAAATTTGCATCGAAAGTTTGTTTGAGACCGACCCCAAACACATCACCGATGTCTTTGGTGGCAGCACAGATAATCTAAAGCTGGGGTTTAAGGAAGTTAGGTTTTTAACCGATGGTAAATCCAGAACCGGCTCTAGCCCGGATGTTATGCGCTATGCACTGGGTATTTTACACCTGGAAAGCAAAATACGAAAAAACAAGGTTATGCTGAATAAGGTGGGCAGCGGTATTGAAAGTGCTAAACGTCAGCTGGATCACTTCCATAGCAGCCACGAAAACCTCATCAGTAATTTATCGGGCCTTTATCAGGAAACCATCAGTACGTTTCGTTTTCGAATCCACGTGACCGGCAACGCCCAGCACTTACGCACCCCGCAAACTGCTCACAAGATACGCGCGCTGCTATTGTGCTCCATACGTTCAGCAATCTTGTGGCGTCAGGTGGGAGGACGCCGCTGGCAATTATTATTTAATCGCCAGAAGCTAAACAAGGCCTGTAAAGAAGCCCTGCTAGATCTGGAGTAAAACCTTACTCCTGGGGCTTCGCCTCTTCAGGTTTAGTGTAAAACCATTTCATTTTTTGTAGCGCAAGGAAGGCCAATTTAGGACTCAGGGATAATTCCGGCGCTGAATTATCCTGATTATCCTTGCTCTCTAACAAACCAATAGGATTTTGTACGAAGCTTCCCTGAGGAGTGACAAACGCATAATTATAATAGCTCGACATAATTTGCACCGGCCGCGATTCTAAATTAAATAAACTTTCGCCACTGGCGTAATCATCCATATCATTTTCACAATCCAGCCCGTCCTGTAATAATGTAGGGGCAACATCAACGCTGGCGGTTCTATGACTATATTGCTGCGCTTTCTTTCCGGGCCAATGAATCACCAAAGGCACATGTGTTTGGTAGCGGGTATAGTTACTGCCATGGCCAAAACGGGTAGGACGAGTATCAGCGAACTCTTCACCATGATCCGACGTCACTATTAAAATAGTATCTTGCCATTTATCCTCTTGCTTTAGAGTCTCGATAAGCTCCCCCACCAATGAATCCACAAATAACAAACTGTTTTTATAGTGATTTAAATAGGGCTTAGGGTCTTTACCTTGCTTGTAATCAATGATGCTAGGGGCTTTATAAGGCCTGAATTTGGCAAACTCTTCAGGATAGTAATACTGATGGTGAGTTGAGTTAAAAAACATAAAACCAAAAAATGGCTTAGTGGATGTTTTAATCATATTGGTCATTCGGGCCAAGACATCAAAATCTTTTTCGATGGTGCCCTTGCCTTCACCGTGTTCAATAAATGGCTTGACCGGTAGGAAGCTGCTATCTGCTAATTTCATGCGCGTAATATCACCACTTGGGTATATACCAAACCGGTAATCACGTTTTTTCATTTCGTTTAATAAAACAGGGCCACCCGCGCCATTATTGGCCACCACATTGTCCATATAGGTAGGAGCCAACCCATACATAAGCGCAAAGATCCCTCGGGTGGTAACACTGCCACTGGAATAATGATCCTTAAACCAAAGAGACTCCGTGGCTAATTTATGAGTATTGGGGGCAATTTCGGCATCAAACATATCCCCCCGCCAGCTTTCCAGTACCACCATAATTACATTTGGCTGATTATTTTTTGGTCGACCGCATTGCATCTCGTTTTTAGGGTAAAAAATATTTGCTTGCGCCACCGCTTTAGCGCCACCCTCGGTACCCGTTAGACTGGTTAACCAGGAGCTTTCTGCCAGAGAACGAGAATGCAGCGGAAAATAAAATGGAATATGGGCATCCATGGAAGTGATAGGGGCATAATTTTTTGCATAGGCCCAGGAATGGGTAAGGTTGGCGGTTAATACCAGCGCAAATACCGACAAGCCAAAGATTAACCCTGCGAACCGGTATTTTTTTCTAATGGTGATTTTTTTTACCACTAACCATAAAAAACACAACTCGCACAACAGCACCAGGAAGGCCACGAAACTAAATGTGAGGTAGGTTTTTAAGGATATATCAAAAAACTCCCCGCCTTCATCGGCCAAATAGGCCTCGATAAAGAACCAATTAATATGATAATTGTAAATTTCATAAATGAAATCGTCGATAAAGACGGTCACGGCCAGAGTGCCGCCCATGACGGCACACATCAGCATCAACACATAACGGATTTTAGGCAGCAGCGTAAGTGGCATAAACAACAAGAGCGCCAACAAGCCATACAAACCCCATACGCTGGGCAAAATGGCCAGCTGGTAATAGATATCCAGGGCATTGTCTGGGGCGGGAAAACGACCGGTAAAGCTTAAACTCACCAACGTTAATAACAACACGTTAAGACCAAGCATCCAGGCGACCGAGCGATTCGCCAACCAAACTTTATGTAAATATAACAATGAAAATAGCCCGCCAGTAAAAAGTGGTCCATTTTAGCCGTAGCGCCTGCCTGGGTATAGGGGGGTATTTAAAACTCTTTAACCCAATGGCCCACTAAAAACTGCTCAATGGACTAGAATCTTGTATAATTTGCGCCAAATTTTACGCACACCACATGAGCGAGGGTTTCATGGATCTTTCTGCACTTAGCGCGGTATCTCCAATTGACGGCCGTTATGGCAGCAAAACAGCATCTTTACGCGGTATCTTCAGCGAATTTGGCCTGATCAAATATCGAGTACTAGTGGAAGTACGCTGGCTGCAAAGCCTGGCTCAACATCCACAGCTTAAAGAGATTCCTGCCTTTAGCGCTCAAGCCAATAGCGTGCTGGATGCCATTGTTGCCGATTTTAGCGAGCAAGATGCAATGCGCGTTAAGAAAATCGAAGCCACCACCAACCATGATGTAAAAGCGGTTGAATACTTCATTAAAGAAAAAATCGAAGGCAATGACGAACTGTTAAAAATCACCGAGTTTGTGCACTTTGCCTGCACCTCAGAAGACATTAACAATTTGTCTCACGCCCTAATGTTAACCGCCGGCCGTGATGAAGTATTGGTACCCTACCTGGAGCAAGTAACCCAGGCCATCGCCGATCTCGCCCATGAAAATGCCGCGCTGCCCATGCTGTCTCGTACTCACGGCCAGACCGCCTCCCCCACCACCCTGGGTAAAGAAATGGCCAATGTGGTAGCGCGCTTGCGTCGCCAAATTAAACAGATCAAACAAGTGGAAATGCTGGGCAAGATCAATGGCGCGGTAGGCAACTACAATGCTCACGTATCTGCTTACCCAGAGGTAGACTGGGCACAACATGCACAGACCTTCATTGCTGACCTGGGGCTAACCTTCAACCCCTACACCACGCAGATCGAGCCCCACGACTACATCGCCGAGTTTTTTGACGGCATCGCCCGCTTCAACACCATTCTGATTGATTTTGATCGCGATATTTGGGCCTACATTTCCAATGGTTACTTCAAACAAAGAACCATTGCCGGCGAAGTGGGCTCATCCACTATGCCACACAAGGTAAACCCCATTGACTTTGAAAACTCCGAAGGCAATTTAGGCATGGCCAACGCCATTATGAATCACCTATCACAAAAACTGCCGGTTTCACGCTGGCAGCGTGACCTAACGGACTCCACTGTCTTACGTAATATGGGTGTTGGCTTGGGCTACAGTCTAATTGCTTACCAGGCATCCCTTAAAGGCATCAGCAAGCTGGAAGTTAATGCCAAGAATATCGCCGCCGATCTAGACAACGCCTATGAAGTACTGGCAGAGCCTATTCAAACCGTTATGCGTCGTTTCGGTATCGAGCAGCCATATGAGAAGCTTAAGGCCTTTACCCGTGGCAAGGCCATCACCAAGGAAATGACTCTGGAATTTGTTGATTCATTGGAGCTTCCGCAGGCACAAAAAGATGCCTTGAAGGCGTTAACGCCAGCGACCTATATTGGTACAGCTACCGAACAAGCCAAAGCCATCTAGCTTTGCAATAACTGCTACACCCTGCAACAGTTCAAGACCGCCACCTGGCGGTCTTATTTTTTAGCCCCTCCTTTCTTAGAGACATCACTAAATGAATATTTTAGGCGATATAAGCACTGAAACCTTTTTAAGTGAATACTGGCAAAAAAAACCATTACTCATTCGCAACGCCTTTCCTGAATTTGAATCCCCGGTAGACCCTGATGACATAGCCGGCCTATCCCTGGATGAAGATGTGGAGTCACGCATACTCATTGAAGATATGGCCAATCAAAGCTGGCAAGTACAGCACGGCCCTTTTAGTGAGGAGAGTTTTACCGACCTGCCAAAGGAAAACTGGACCTTATTAGTGCAAGCGGTAGACCAATGGATCCCGGAGTTTGCTGACTTGCTGGGACAATTCAGCTTCATTCCCAGCTGGCGTCGTGATGACCTCATGGTGAGCTTTGCCCCCAAAGGTGGCAGCGTGGGCCCTCATTACGATTTGTACGATGTGTTTTTAGTGCAAGGCATGGGACAGCGCCATTGGCAACTGGGTCCAAGATGCGATGACAATACTAAGACCCTGCCCGACTTGCCCGTTAAAATACTCGAAACCATGAATGTTGAGCATGAATGGACCCTTAACCCGGGAGACATGCTGTACATTCCCCCGTCTTATGCTCACAACGGGGTAGCCGTTAACGACTGCATGACATTCTCCATTGGCTTCAGGGCCCCCAGTGAAGCCGATGTCCTGCAGGGATTTACCGATCACCTGGCAGCCGAGTTAAACAATGACAAACGCTATACCGACCCGGACCTTAAAAGCGCTGCAGTCTCACCAGCCTTAATCGATGAAGATGCCATCCAGCGCTTTAGCCAAATACTGCAGGAAAACATCTCCCAACCAGGCCAACTTAAAAAGTGGTTAGCACAGACCATGACCGAACCTAAATATGATGAGTTACACCAACCCCTGGAAGAAGAGTTGGAATGGCAGGATATTGAAAGCCTGTTTAAAGAAGCCAGTGTATTAACTCAAAACGAAACCAGTCGTTGGGCCTATTTTAAAGACGATCTACAAGTATGCTTATTCATCAATGGCCAACCACAGAGAGTACCTGAATCTAAAGGCGCTCAGGAACTGGCCCAAAGCCTGGCCAATCAGCGCCATGTGAATATCGAAGACATAACCAGCTATCTGTCTGAGACTGATTGCCAGGATTTACTGCTAGACTTAATCAACGGGAACTATCTTTATTTTGAAGGCTGATTTCAAGGAATGATATGCACGACATTAAAGTCATCGGCGCCAGCTGGAAAAAAGAACGCGGGGCTTTAAGACAAATACGTGAACAAGTATTTATATTAGAGCAAGGCGTTCCGCAAAACCTGGAGTGGGATGGCTTAGATGAAGAGGCTGAACATTTCATTGCCTACGCAGGTGGCGAGGCCGTGGGCTGCGCTCGCCTCATACAGCATAAAAAAATTGGCCGCATGGCGGTATTAAAAGCGCATCGAAACCAGGACATTGGCCGCAAAATAATCGACCACATCAAACGTTACGCCAGCCAAAAACGCTATACACTGTTGCAACTTAGCGCACAGTGCCATGCATTTGAGTTTTATCGGCGCTGCGGCTTTAATGCCTGCTCAACACCCTATGAAGATGCCGACATCCCTCATATTGACATGGAATGCAGGGTATTCAGCCAGGGCACAGAACCTTCCCAATACAGCCTTGCAAGCGACAGCACCCTCTATACTGGCAAAACCACTATGGAAGCCAAAGGCTACTTAGACATACTATTAAGCCAGTGCGGCAATAAAATACTGCTGTGCTACGACGATCTTTCGCACCCCCTCAGCAAAGATTATGGGCTAATATCTAAAATAAAGTTCCTTATTAAAAATAACCGACACTTTAGGGTTCAGGTATTGGTGGCCCAATACCATCCCAGTAACAATGACCATGCATTATTTAAATTAATGACCAAGCTGCCCTCATTCATTGAAATCCGCCTTAATCAGGAAGTCACAAGCAACCTATGGCTGATTGACAACACTGCGTGGTTTACAGCTGACAACGCGTCCAGCAGAGCCTGCTATGCAGCCAGAGGGGAAGTAAGAACTGAAACGGAGAAATTTAATCGATGGTGGCAAAATGCAAGAGCCATTCAATCTGCAAGGCGCTTATCAATTTAGCATTTATTGCTTGCTTGAGCGGCTGTGGCCAACCCACAAACAAAACCATTGTCACCTTGCACTTCAAAGACCCCGCCTCCCTTGAAAAGGTTATCCAGGAAAGCCTTGGCGGTGGGGTGGAATTTGCAATAGCTGGCCAGGAAATCATTTTTTTTGCTCGTGAAAATGAATTGAATACGACGCTTGAATTATTAAGTCTTTTGGATAAAGGGCCGGCATTGTATCGACTCAGCTTTAAACGCATCAGCAAAAACCACTATTCCACCGAGACTTTACCTCACACCCTCACCTTGCTCGAAGGAAAATTCTCCAGTCGAAGCCGCCCCAATTCTCGAAGCCATTACAAGATTGAACGCAGAAATAAAAGCCAGTCACTACTACTCATAGAAACCCAAACTAAAAAAAACCTGCAGAATCAGTTTATTTTAATGACCCACGGTGCCTGGCTAGAGGTTCAACCCGCCACGCTTAATAACAGCATTAAAATGAAACTGGATTTACTTGAGGAGCCAAGAGACTGATCTTCTGGAAATTAAATAACAACACTATCGCTGTTATTTATTAATACTGCAGAATGCAAAAAGGCCGACTATTTCTAGTCGACCCTTTGGGTTTCTCGCCTGGAGTATTTGCATACCCCAGTCTCTACTGTTGGTGCCCGAGGCCGGAATCGAACCGGCACGACCATAAGTCGAGGGATTTTAAATCCCTTGTGTCTACCGATTTCACCACCCGGGCGGACAAATATTGCATAGCAAATTTATCAATATGGAGGCGCGAGCCGGATTCGAACCGGCGTACACGGAGTTGCAGTCCGCTGCATAGCCTCTCTACCATCGCGCCTTCGCATTTTTAATTTGAATACGGTTCGAAAACCAAAGCAACTCTTCAAACTAAAACTTCATCAGCCTTTTGAGCTGACAACACTCTATTACTAGAATGATTTGGAGCGGGAAACGAGATTCGAACTCGCGACCCCAACCTTGGCAAGGTTGTGCTCTACCACTGAGCTATTCCCGCAATCCTTTTTCACTGAGTGTCCCCAGAGAACGAGGCGTATTTTAATGTTTACGCCGACAGAGTCAACGGTTTTTTTCCTTATTTCTGAATTACTTAGCGCACTTTTACTTATTACTGGCGCTTAATTCTGGCCAGGCTGCACGCAGGTAAGACAGCATAGACCAAAAGGTTAAAACAGCCGCTGCCACGATGAAAAATATCGCTGCCACATACCAACCATCCGAGGCGATAAAGGCACCACTGTCGCTAGGTTCGATACCTAACATGCCGGTAATGGCAAACATCTGTAACAGCGTCTTGGCCTTACCTAGATTACTTACTGCCACATTGGCGCGCTTACCCATTTCAGCCATCCATTCCCTTAGGGCCGAAATAATAATTTCGCGAGCCACAATGACCAGGGCAGGAATAGTGATCCACAAGGTTTGATCCCGTTCCACCACTATCATCAAGGATATAACCACAATTAACTTATCGGCCACCGGGTCAAGAAAAGCACCAAACGGTGTCATAAGGTTCATCTTGCGGGCCAGATAACCATCCCAGTAATCGGTGACACACGCCACCCAGAAAACCACTGCCGCGCCAAAGCTTGACCAGTACACAGGCAAATAGAACACTACCACCATCAAGGGAATCAGTAGTACTCGGATAGAGGTAAGAATGTTGGGAAGATTTAATGGCATAGCAATTGTCTACTTTTTTTGAATACTTATTATGGGCTTTTCGTTCATGCGTGAAGAGCCTGGTAAATCTGTTGAGCTAGTTGACGACTTATTCCTGGAACCTTGGCGATCTCTGTGACACTGGCCGCCGTCACCTGCCCGGCATCACCAAAGAATTTTAACAGTTCCTTGCGTCTTTTGGGACCAATACCCGGAATATCCTGCAACACCGAACGCCCCCGGCTTTTAGCGCGACGCGCGCGGTGCCCGGTAATGGCAAAGCGGTGAGATTCATCTCTAATTTGTTGAATTAAGTGCAATGCCGGAGAAGCAAGCTCCAGCACAAATGAGCGCTCTTTAAAGATCAATACCTCCATGCCTGCCTTACGGGTAGTGCCCTTACTCACGCCTAATACCTGGATATCACTAATTTGTAATTCCTGTAGCACCTTAAGCGCAATACCAACCTGGCCCTTGCCACCATCAATCAATAATAATTGCGGCTTTTTACCCTCTACAATTTTCTTAAATCGACGTGTCAGGGCTTGGCGCATGGCGCCATAGTCATCACCCGGCTCCACCCCTTCAATATTAAATTTACGATACTCGCTTTTTAACGGGCCATCCTGATTAAATACTACACAGGACGCCACGGTGGCTTCCCCATGACTGTGACTTATATCAAAACACTCCATACGCAGCGGTATTTCAGCTAGGGGTAACGCATCTTTTAAGGCCAGGTATTGCGCTTTTCTATGTTGTTTGTCTTCACTTTTGAGTCGCAAAGCTTCTACGGCGTTCTCTTTTGCCAGCTCAAGCCAGCGCATTCTTTGCGCACGCACCGCGTGAGAAAACTTAACAGGCTTGCCTTTTTGCTGGGTAAACACCCCTTGAATAAAACTTTCATCGGTAATTTTTTCAGAGGTAATTATTTCATCGGTTATCTCGTGGTTCATCACCAGGTAAAACTGGGAAATAAAGGCAGCCAGGGCTTGCGAGGGAGATTCATCCATATTCAACCTAGGATAGTAAGAACGACTGCCCAACATGCGGCCATGCCTTACATTCGCCACATGTACAGCAGTAATGCCCTGCCCCTGCACAATGGCGATAACATCCACATCGCCGTACTGGGCATCTATGGATTGCTGTTCCTGCACCTTGCGCAGATAGGTAATTTGATCGCGAATTCTCGCCGCCTCTTCAAACAGCAAACCTTCGGCGGCCACTTCCATTTGCTGCTGCAGACCAACCAGTAAATCCTGGTTTTTTCCCTGCAAAAACATAACCGCATGCTGAATGTCTGCGTTGTAACTTTCCTTGCTAATTAAATCAACACAGGGCGCACTGCATCGGCCAATTTGGTGTTGCAAACAGGGGCGACTGCGGTTATTAAAGTAACTATCTTCACAATTGCGCAAGCGAAACAGGCGCTGCAAAAAACTCAAACTTTCTTTAACTGCCGTTGAGCTGGGGTAAGGGCCAAAATACTGCCCCTCTTTATATTTTTTGCCGCGGGCATTGGTGAGCAATGGAAATTCATGGGTCGATAAATAGATATAGGGGTAGGACTTATCATCCTTAAGCAGGATATTGTAAGGCGGCTTATTCTTTTTTATTAAATTTTGTTCCAGCAATAACGCTTCAGTTTCACTGCCGGTAATACTTACCTCAACACTTGTGATGCGCAACACCAAAGCCTGAGTTTTGGCATTTAGCCCACGATTATTAAAGTAACTGGAGACGCGGTTTTTTAAGTTTTTGGCTTTACCTACATACAGCAAGTCACCTTTACTGCCGTACATACGATAAACCCCGGGTTTATTTGCCAGGGTTTTAAGAAATGGTTTTGCATCGAAACTCATAAAATTTAGACGAGAGACTCGGTATCAATCATGCCATGGCGTATGGCCAAACGAGTCAGCTCTACATCACTTGAAATGGAAAGCTTTTCAAAAATTCGATAGCGATAAGTGTTAACCGTTTTAGGACTCAAAAATAATTGATCCGAGATACTTTGCACCTTTTCGCAGTTTACAATGAGCATACTAATTTGCATTTCACGATCAGACAACAGGTCAAACGGGCAACCCGAATCCGGACTGTCGAAAGGCTTCAGTGCCATGCGCTGGGCAATTTCAGGACTAATGTAACGCTGGCCAGATTTTACTTTAAGAATGGCCATCACCATTTCTTCTGCGGTGGCCCCCTTAGTCATATAGCCAGCAGCACCTGCCTGCAACAACCGATTAGCGTAAGGGTCTTCACTACAGGCGGTAACGGCGATGATGCGTAAATCTTCATTTAGACGCAGCAGTTTACGAGTAGCCTCCAAGCCACCCATACCCGGCATGCGAATATCCATCAAGATAACCTCGGGCTCGCATTGCTTGGCACACTCTATGGCGTTTTCACCACTGTTGGCCTCAGCCACTACTTCAATTTTATCACTATCAGACAACAGGCTAACTATGCCCATGCGAACCAAATCATGGTCGTCTACCACTAATACTCGAATCAAGACCACCACCCCTAAAGATTTACCGCTTGTTTATTCTAATTTTCAGCACATGCTAGCAAATCACGCAGCCTATACCACTACTTTTTACCTTCATGAAGGCGCTTTAGGCGTATTTCTTGCCACTCTTCACTGGGATCATTTAACGACAGCACAATCTCTACGATGTCAGCATCCAAACGACGACTAACCTTAAACCCCAGTTTCTTGGCCAATTTCAACATGGGGCCGTTATCCGCCAATACTGTACCCATCATTTCCATAACGCCCTGCTCTTTGCAGTAACGTATCATTTTTTGCATTAATTTGGAGCCCAGGCCAATGCCCTGAGCATCATCACCCACCAATACCGAGAATTCAGACTGAACCTGATCGGCGTCGGTCCAGGTACGTACCACACCCAATATTTTCGATTCTTTATCCTCAGCCACAAAGGCCATCTCTTGCTGGTAGTCAATTTGTGCAAAGCGAGCAAGCTCACGATGACGAAAATTGCGGCGGGCAGTGAAGAAGCGATAACGCAGAGATTCTGAACTTAGTGTCTCATGAAACAGTTTAAGAGCCGGCTCATCTTCCCCACGTACCGGCCGTAAATTCAGTTTTTTACCTCCCTTAAAGTGCCCCTGTTCTTCTAACTCAACCGGATAAGGCCGTATGCACAACTGGTGCTCCTGACCCAGGTCCATGGCCACACCCAGAACCTTCACCCCTTGAGCAGAATGCAAAATAACATTGAGCTCACACCCCTTCAAGTTGGGCAGATCCACCGCCATTTGTGATAATCCAATGAGCATTTTGGAAAGCTGTGCCACGTCTCGCTCCAGATCGCGACTCCGTTCATTCATCACCCGAAATATATGAGTCTTATTCATTAGCTGACGGGCCAACACATCGTTTAAGGGCGGAAATTGCACTGCCCTGTCGGCCATCACATTAGCGGCGGCACCTCCACCCCCAAAAAGAATCACCGGTCCAAAGGTTTCATCGCGGGTAATCCCCAAACTGAATTGCACGCTAATTTCTCCAGCATGCATGGGCTGCACACTGTAACCATGCACCCGGCTCTGGGAGAAGCGCTTGCGTATTTGGGCACTTAACTCCTTACTGGCAACCACCAATTCATCTTGATTACTAATGCCCGTGACCACGCCGCGCCAACGATCCCTGGGGTTGTCGCCATAGGCAAATGGGTGGCAATAATCCTGATGTATCACCTTTATGGCGGCCGGATATTTCACATTAATGGCATCGGAGCCAAATTTTTCAGAAAAGAAGTCGGTATCCACCGCATTGAAACCGTAATGAGCGATGATTTCATGGGCTTCCTGGGCGGTTAGGTAGTCACGGCCCTGACTCATTGCATTATCGACCAAGCGCTTACACGCCTTGCGATCCACCGTCACATCCTGCAATAAGGATGAAGGTGTCTCCCGTAACAAGGCCTGATTTCTTTGGTGACGAACCATGTTCATGTAGGCCTTGATGGCCCTGTCTGGCGTGTCGTAAGTGGGGATACCAAAATCATCAAACAGGTGACGACTACGCTCTACGGTTTCACCGCCCATCCAGCTGGTGAGCAGGTTTTTACGATTTAGCTTACTGTGGTTGGCCACTACATTGGCCACATCCTGACTGTTAACTAGGCTAATGGGGGAAAATAATACCAAAATCGCATCCACACCCGGGTCCTGCTCGATAATTTGCAGTACCTGCTTGTAAACTGCCGGATTGGCTTCCGGGGTAATGTCCACTGGATTTGATTGTGACCAGTAATCCGGCAACACCATGGATAGCTGATTAACTGTATCCTGAGACAATTGCGCCAGCTGCCCGCCTTCGTGCATGAGCCTGTCCACCGCCAAAATCGCCCCACCGATACCATTCGCCACCACCGCCAAACGCTCACCCTTGAAGGGCTTCATGCGGGTTAACGACTCCACCGATTCAAACAATTCTTCAGTACTGTCCACCCGCAACACCCCCGCCCGGAGTAAGATCGCGTCGTACACCATATCCTTATGCCTAAGGCCATTGGGAATGGCTTCCACTGGGGTTTGCGATTGCGGGAAACGACTGCTTTTAATGGATAAAACTAACTTACCTCGGGAAGCATTTCGCACGGCACGCACAAAAGAGGGAGCATCTGTGATCCGTTCGATGTGCAGCATTATGGCTTTCACATCGCGCTTTGAGGATAAATAGTCAATGGTGTCGGCCATGCTCACATCGGCACTGTTGCCTATGGTTAAAAAGTGAGAGAAGCCAATGCCGCGCGCATAGGCCCAATCCAGCATGGCACTGGCCAGGGTGCCCGACTGTCCCAGGTAGGCAACCTTGCCTGGTAAGGCATTAATATGGCTATAACTGGCATTTAAGTTTAAGTCGGGTACCAAAATGCCCAGACAATCTGGCCCCATGATGCGTATGCCATGTTCGCGGGCAAGCTTCTTTAAGGGGTGTTTGCCCAGGTCATACTGTTCCGAGCGCTTTCGAGAAATGCCGCCGGTGAGTATCATGACCGCATGTATACCGTGCCGGCCCAACTGTTTAATGATTTTTTCAATGGTGTGAGTGGGGGTACAGATAATCGCCAGGCCCACGTCCTTGGGCAATCGCCCAATTTTGGAGATACACGACACACCGTGAACCGTTTTGTAGCGACGTACATTCACAGCATAGAGACTGCCTTTAAATGAAGACGCCTTAAGGTTTTGTACAACAGAGCCCCCCATGCTGCCCGGACGCTCCGACGCGCCAATCACAGCTATTTTGGAAGGCTCAAAAAAATTCTCTAACCAGCGAGTACCCATAAATACCTAATAAAAAGGTGTAAACTACATTTATTTGAGTTATATAGTTTTATTACGCAACCCTCAAGTTATTCGTACATGTCATCTACATTATTTATACAGCATTCACAATTTGACCAGCATTCGGTGCCGCCTTCCCATCCAGAGAGCCCATTGCGCAGTCTCGCGGTGGAAACACGGCTGAGGCAAACGGGTTTATGGCAGGACTTAAATATTCAGACCTGCCAGAGCGTGAACCCTGAAATGTTTAAGCAGGTTCACAACCCGGGGTACATAGATCAGCTTTACCAGATAGCGCCAGCCAAAGGCATGATTCTGGCCGACCCGGACACACCCCTGACCTTCAATACCTTATCTGCAGTGGCTGAAGCGGCTGGCTCCGGTATTCAAGCCGTAAAGCAGGTGCTAAGCGGCGACTTTAAAAATGCCTTTTGTGCCGTGCGCCCGCCAGGACACCATGCCGAACCAGGTAAAACCATGGGTTTCTGCTTTATTAATAATATTGCCTTAGCCGCTCAGTTTGCGTTGTCCGACCCAAGCATCAATAAAGTACTCATATTTGATTTTGATGTGCACCAGGCCAACGGCACCATAGAAATTTTTAAACATCGAAAAGATGTGATGGTTGTGAGTATCTTTCAACACCCCCACTTCCCATTTTCTCACTGGCACAATCAGGCAGAGAACATCGTCAACATTCCCATCGAAGCCCAAACGGCCAGCACTATGTTTCGGCGTATGACCGAAAAGCCGGTTATGGAAGCAGTATCCAAATTTAAACCCGATCTAATATTTTTATCAGCAGGGTTTGACGCCCACACGGATGACCCAATGGGAGGGCTGGATCTAATTGAGGAGGATTATTACTGGTTAACCAAAATGAGCATGGACCTGGCTAACACCTATGCCAAAGGCAGGCTGATTTCCATGATGGAGGGAGGGTATAACTTGGAAGCCCTGGCTTTGAGCAGCCATCAGCATCTACAGGCGCTTAGCGGCAACTAGCCGGCTGCTTCTGCTGTAAAGCAATTAAACAGGACAGCTATCCCTGAGCATTGCCGCTCTTTGCCATCCCTGGCCATAAAAAAAGCCAAGACCCTAGGGGTCTTGGCTTTTAAATAAATGGCGGAGAAGAAGAGATTCGAACTCTTGGAGGGGTATAAGCCCTCGCCGGTTTTCAAGACCGGTGCTTTCGGCCACTCAGCCACCTCTCCGCACA
>MAAD01000143.1:0-4542 GCA_002162985.1 Bermanella sp. 47_1433_sub80_T6
TACTCAGCCGCGTTCTTATCAAGACAATCAACAAAGACCCATGATTCGCGCCATAATGGAGATTAATCAGTACTCCGGAACCCTCTATTGCCCCCGCTGGGTTGAGCACTTTAACCAGGCCGTTAAGCGCCTTCATGTAAAAAAAGCTAAAAAATAAGGCTTTTTTCCACTTTTTACTTGCTTGTGCCAGCCACTTATTTGTATATTCCTGAAACCAAACTTTCGTTATGAAAAGGACTAGACCATGGCCGCTAAAAAGAAAGCACCAGCAAAAAAAGCAGTTGCAAAGAAAGCACCTGTTAAAAAAGTAGCCGCTAAGAAGGTAGCTGCGAAAAAAGCGCCTGCTAAGAAAGTAGCTGCAAAGAAAGCCCCGGCTAAGAAAGCAGTTGAAAAAAAGGTTCCGGCCAAAAAAATGACCGCCGTTGCGGATCGTTATAACAAGACTCAAATCTTGACCGAAATTGCCGATAACACTGAATTGACCAAAAAGCAGGTTCAGTCTGTATTGGACGAATTGTCAGATGTAATCGAACGTCACATCAAAAAGCGTGCGGTTGGTGAGTTTGTATTGCCTGGCTTGCTTAAAATCTCTGCCGTTAAAAAGCCTGCCAAAAAGGCGCGTAAGGGTATCAACCCTTTCACTGGCGAAGAGACTATGTTCAAGGCCAAGCCTGCATCTATTGCTTTGAAGATTCGTCCTTTGAAAAAATTAAAAGAAATGGCCGAATAAGCCACTGCTTTTATTAAAGTATTCAGGTGTCAGGAGCGCTGCTCCCGCCTGGGTACTTAATCTCTTCTCTGAATATTGCCAAATTCCCTGCTAATATCCTTTAAGTTACCTCATAAATATCCCTAACTGCCCCACCTAATCAATGCAATCAACACAATTAAGAGCGACCCAAGATGAAGCCCCTACTCATATTAATGGCATTACGAGCCGGCTGGATTTTATCTATACCGCTACTGATGTTGATGCTGCCTCAAGCCTTATATGTTAAACGCACCACTAAAAGATTAATGGAGGCGACAGGTCCCCGGTATGGCAAAACATTAGGTAAGGGCCCGGGTATTCGCCTATTACATGTGGGGGAGTCCACCGTGGCCGGTGTAGGTGTATCGGATATGCAGCAAGGGTTTACCGCTAACCTGGCCAGCAGCATGAATCAGAGTTCCCAGCAACAGATACACTGGCAAGTATTAGGGGTCAATGGCATTAAGATTGGAGAGCTATTAAATCAACTTCAACAAGAAACTCTAAACGAGTGTGATATTGCCTTGGTCACCATGGGGGTGAACGACACCACTAAACTCACCAGCCTAAATAAATGGCGAGAGCAAATTCGATTAACCATTAACCAATTACTAACCCTGACCCAGGGCCCCATCATATTCACTCAGGTTCCGGCTATGGCGCAGTTTCCCGCTTTGCCAGCGCCGTTAAAGTACCTACTGGGGTTAAGGGCCAAGTTATTGGACGTGGAATTACAACGAGTGTGCAAAAATCACAACCGAGCCCACTACGTATCCAGCAAGCCCAGCATAGAGCCACACCTAATGGCTGAAGATGGTTACCACCCATCGGAGCAAGGTTATCAGGAATGGGCTAACAGCATCGGCCCCAGCATTTTGCAGCACTACTCACAACATAAGCCTTAAGGGCTGCCGTTAATACAATTCGCTGCCATCAGAACTAGGGGAAAGGGACTCCAGCTTATCACTAAATAAACGGCCTAAGTCTTCAGCCAGTTTTGTTAACTGCTCTGAACTGTAGGGCTTGGCAGGTACCGCTCCCCATACAGGTTTGGGCCAAGTAACATCCCCAATATGGCGCACCACATGGTGTACATGCAGTTGCGACACTACATTACCCAGGGCCGCCACATTCATGCTGTCAGCCTCAAAAAAATCAGCCAACCTTTGACTCACATACGCCGACTCATTGCTTAATAAATGCTGTTCTTCCTGAGACAGATGATAGACCTCACGAATATTGGCTCGTCTTGGCACCAGTATCACCCAGGAATATTGACTATCGTTCATTAACAATACGTCGCACAGAGAAAATTGCCCTAACATGCGGGTATCTTGTTGTAGCTGTTTATCCAGAACGTACATAATGAAGCTCCTGCTGGTGTAATATATAAAATCTAAAACATTGGTGTTATTTAAGCAATTACCGCAGGCTTAGGCAATATTCAGCCTGCCAGGCAAACCATTAAGTGAGAGAGTTTTGCATAATTTACTAGTCAGTTCGAGCCAATAATATGCAATGGCTAAACAGTATTTCACTTGCCAAGGATTATTCATGGCACAACTCTTATCCTTTTTTACAAAAAGAATTTTTAACCGCGCTTGAAGAAAATGCCTGCATTAATGGGGAATCCGGTTGGCAGAGTCATTATCTGCAATTAGAAGAGCAAAAGGTGTTACTGCCCGCCTTTATCAAAAAACACTCCTACGGGGAGTATGTATTTGATTGGGGCTGGGCCGAAGCCTACCAAAAACATGGCCTGAACTATTACCCCAAGTTAATTATAGCCGCCCCTTTCACGCCGGTCACCGGACCCAGACTCATTACCAATGAGCCTGGACTTAATGGCCAAGAGATCAGTAGCGCCTTGCAACAGCATTGCCGCGATCAAGAATTGTCCGGAGTGCATTATCTTTTTTGCAACCAGGCAGAACGAAATCTGCTACAAGACCATAACTGGCACCTGCGAAAGTCGGTACAATTTCACTGGCACAATTATCAATATACAAATTTTGAGCACTTTTTAAGTACCTTTAAATCTCGTAAACGCAAATCCATTTTAAAAGAACGCTTAAAAATTCAGCAGGCCAACATTCAAATTACCACGCTGAGTGCCAATGAAATAGGTGAAGACGATTGGAATTTCTTTTACTACTGCTATCAATCCACTTACGCCAAGCGTGGCATGCAGGGTTATATCAATCTCCATGCCTTTAAGATGATGGCCGCCACGATGCAGGAACACATGATTTTGATTAAGGCCAGCCATGAAAACCAGCCCCTGGCTTGCGCACTATATTTTAAAGATCAGGAAAACCTTTATGGACGTTATTGGGGCTGCGCCCAGGAAATAACAGGGCTGCATTTTGAACTGTGTTATTACCAGGGTATCGAATATTGCATTAAACACGGTTTAAAACATTTTAATCCGGGCACTCAGGGAGAGCATAAAATTAGCCGAGGGTTTGAGCCCAGCTTTTGTTATTCCTTGCATCATTTAACTCATGAGGGGTTTCACGATGCGGTGGGGAATTTTGTTCGTGAAGAGGCTATCGAGCTTGGGCATTACCAAAAAAATTGTTATCAGCAGTTGCCTTTTAACCAACAAAACATGCCTCCCTTGCGAGAGGACTAGTCGGCCACGGGGTGGCCTCGTACGAGGGCAGCCTCTGCCCGAATCTTTTGGCAGCCCCTGCCCGATTTTTCAAAGCTGCCTGCTACCTAAATTATTTAAACAGCGCCATATAATCCAAAGCCGCCTGTTTAGGATTTTCAGCTTCGGTGATGGCGCTAATCATGGCAATGGAATCCACACCCGTCTCTTTAACTTGGGCAAAACGCTCTCCATGAATCCCCCCAATGGCCACCATGGGGACGTTTGGTAAATGTGCACGCCAATACTTTAAGCCGTTAGGCCCCTGAGGGATCCACGGCATGTCTTTGCTTTGGGTCTCGAAAACAGGGCCAAAGGCAATATAAGAAGGCTTGATGGTTTTGGCCCGCGCCACCTCAAAGAAACAATGGCTGCTTAATCCTAGGCGTACGCCGGCATCACTGATGGCCTGTAAATCGGCCACCTCTAAATCTTCCTGTCCCAGGTGCACACCATAGGCTTCGCACTCTATGGCCAGTTGCCAATAATCGTTGATGAATAACTTGGCATCATATTGGCGTGCAATTTTTATGGCTTGCTGAATTTCACTTTTTAATTCATCCCCTTTTAAATCTTTTACCCGAAGCTGAATAATATTAATGCCCAAAGGTAAAAGTGTTTCTAACCAGTGGGCGCGATCCACCACAGGATATAAACCTAGCTCACCTTCACAGGGTTTGAAGCTCAGGGATTTTTCATATGGTTTACCGTAAAGAGTCGGCAGCTGAACTTGTAGTTTTTGGCTTGGATTATAATCCAGATGATTTTGCCAAGGCTGAAACCCCAGGCTACCGCTTGAATCATCAATTTTAAATTTGTGTTTAAAACCCGCTTCAATCTGCATCTTGGCCATCACCACCGCATCTTGCACACTGGCTTTTTGGGCAAGGCTTGCTGCAATTAAAGACGCCATGGCGCAACCGGTGCCACGACTGTATTCTTTTGAATACGTGTTATGGGACAAGTAAAAAGATACTTCTTCAGTGTAAAAGAAATCCTCAGCTACATTTTCACCGTGGCCGCCCTTTATCAAAACGGCCTTGGCGCCTAACTTAATAAAACCAAGGGCTGCATTCACCAATGCCTCATGTCCATCCACAGCCAGGCCTAATATGGCCAGGACTTCATCGTGATTTGG
>MAAD01000143.1:4550-10536 GCA_002162985.1 Bermanella sp. 47_1433_sub80_T6
CATCGTGATTTGGTGTAATCACATTTACCAAAGGCATTAAACATTTAATGGCGGCGATGCGATCTTGAGTTTGAGAAATATTGCCCGAGGTGGCGGCCAAAACCGGATCTAATACACACAATTTTTTGTTTAAGAGTCCACTTTCTAAAATCAGGTGCGCTTGCGATAAATTGGCAATCAATCCAATTTTCACTACCTGGAAAATATCCTGTTGTTTAACCGCCAATAGCTGACTTAAAAAAGCGTCGTCACTCACCGCATTTAACGCACAAAATTTATGTTGATTTTGCGCGGTGGTAGCGGTGATCACAGAGGCTCCGTGCACCTGCATGGCAGCAAAGGCACGCAAGTCTGCATGGTTACCTGCTAACCCCATGGGGTCATTGGCACTGATATTTAATACGCTGGGCAGTGATTGAATCATTGAGGGTACTTCAATTTTTTATTTGAAAAGTTAGCAATCGTTATTGTGCCAAAAAGGCGTGCCCACCACAGGGGTACTGGCATTGGCGCGATCCTGTTGTACCATGCCGCCCGCCTCGAAGGCCAAACGCCCGGCCTCTATGGCCAGCTTAAAGGCACGGGCCATGGCCACACTGTCTTGGGCTTTTGCCACGGCTGTATTTAATAACACCGCATCAAACCCCATTTCCATGGCCTGGGCAGCATGACTGGGCGAGCCCATGCCAGCATCCACCACCAATGGCACATCGGGAATTCGTTTACGTAAGGTCTCCAAAGCATAAGGATTAATTAACCCTTTGCCCGTACCTATGGGAGCGCCCCACGGCATGAGAATTTTACAGCCCACCGACAATAATTTTTCGCACAGCACTAAATCATCTGTGCAATAGGGAAATACTTCAAACCCTTGCGACACCAGTTCCTTGGCGGCATCCACCAGCTCAAATGGATCCGGCTGTAAGGTATAGTCATCACCAATCACTTCCAGCTTTATCCAGTTGGTTTTAAATAACTCACGGGCCATGCAGGACAAGGTGATGGCTTCCTTGGCGGTATGACAGCCGGCGGTATTGGGTAAAATATGACGTTTACGCTGAGTATTTTCTTGCTGGAAACTTTGTAAAAATTTCCAAAACACTTGGTTATCGCTGCCGCCCGCCATTTGGCGACGTAGGGAAACCGTTACCACTTGAGACTCGGCGGCCTCAATAGATTGCTGCATAATGGCAGGCGAATCGTACAAAGCGGTGCCAATGAAAAATCGACTCTCCAGCAGAGTGTCGGCAATATTAAGCATACTTTTCACCTTCATTACCCTCCCACCACTGCGCTGAGCATTTCGATCATGTCACCGTCACTTACGTTAAACGACTGATAATTATGACGATGAACAAAGTCCTGGTTCACTGCCACCACCACGTTTTCCAGGGACGCGTGAGTATCGCTAAGCTTGCGCTCTAGCAACTCTAACAGGTTACATGGGGTGGTTAGCTGAACAGACTCACCATTAAATACAATCTGCATATACACCTTGTTTTAATATACTGGCCACATCAATGCCCAACGCACCAAGGGCTTTTTCCACCACAGCAGGGGCCAACAAATATCCGTGACGGTAAAGACCATTAATGCGCGTTAAACCCGCTTGGTGGTCAATAATAGGCTGGTGATCCATAGTGGCGGGCCTGGCATTGGTATCCAGCTTAAGAATACGCGCCTCGGCAAAACCCGAGTGCACACTGAAAGCCGCCGACAATAATTCCAAAGTCGATCGAACACTAATGGGGCCAGCATCATCACTTTGAATTTCGGTGGCACCAATCATGTAGCGATTATCTTCCCTGGGTACAATATAAATTTTATACCTGGGATGCATCACCCGCACCATGCGAGCAATATTCACCTGAGGGGCGTGCACCATAATCACTTCACCACGCACACCGTGCAAGCCTGGAATATCTGTCGCCGCCGCCAAACCACGACAATCAAACACCCAGTCAAACTCAAGCTCATTTACCCTGTAAGGGCTAATGTTCTCGGACCGCTGCCAGTGCCAATGGGAGCCTTTTTGCAAACTGTGATGCAAGGCTGCCAAGGTCTGATGACTGTCCAGTTGCGCTTCATCTTTTAAGTACAAAGCGGTGCCCAAATTTTTCAATTCAGGCTCCAGATTTTGTCTATCCAATAACTCGCAACTGCTGGAAAATTGTTCCCCAAGTTTGTTTTTTAATACATTCACAAACTGATTGAACACGCCCACATCCTGGCGATGACTCACCACTAGAGTGCCGTTATGCCGATGGAATACCGGACAATCCAGGGCTTTGATAATTTGCGGCCACAAACTCACCGACTGCAAACCCAGCTTATAGATATTATCGTCACTGCTTTCCAGCTCGGCCATGGGAGCCAGCATGCCAGCGGCGGTGAAGGAGCAACTTTTTTTGTCCCGGTCGGGCTCAAAAACATGCACCTCACAGCCAGCTTGCTGGGCAACCCAGGCAGTTAAACTGCCACAGATGCCCGCGCCCACCACGGCTATTTTTTTGCCACGCCAGTTTTTAAACGCTGGGGCGGCCATAGTAGCCGAGGTCATTACTAAACCTCAGTCTCACTGGCGGCGGCGTTCACATACACTTCAGAACCCAAGGCTTTAAACTCGGCACTTTTTTCTTTCATGCCTTGTTCAATTTCTTTAGCCGTTAAATTCTTGGAATAGTCACGTACTTCCTGACTGATTTTCATGGAGCAAAACTTGGGGCCACACATGGAACAAAAGTGCGCAACCTTGGCGCTGTCTTTTGGCAAGGTTTCATCGTGGAATTCGCGGGCGGTATCCGGGTCCAGGCCTAGGTTAAATTGATCTTCCCAACGGAATTCAAAACGGGCTTTACTCAGCATGTCATCACGGAAACGAGCGCCCGGGTGACCCTTGGCCAAATCACCTGCGTGGGCAGCAATTTTATAGGTGATGATGCCGGTTTTAACATCGTCGCGGTTAGGCAAACCCAAATGCTCTTTAGGGGTCACGTAACACAACATGGCACAACCAAACCAGCCAATCATAGCGGCACCTATGCCACTGGTGATGTGATCGTAGCCTGGGGCAATATCTGTGGTCAGTGGCCCAAGCGTGTAAAACGGCGCCTCGTCACAGCACTCCAGCTGCTTATCCATGTTTTCCTGAATCATGTGCATGGGCACGTGACCCGGGCCTTCGATCATGGTTTGAATGTCGTGTTTCCAGGCGATTTGCGTTAACTCACCCAAGGTTTCCAACTCGGCAAACTGTGCGGCATCGTTGGCGTCGGCCAAAGAACCCGGGCGTAGGCCATCCCCTAACGAGAAGCTAACATCGTAAGCTTTCATGATTTCACAGATGTCTTCGAAGTGAGTGTACAGGAAGCTTTCTTCGTGGTGAGCGATACACCACTTGGCCATGATAGAACCACCACGGCTCACGATGCCGGTCACACGATCGGCGGTTAATGGCACGTGGGCCAAACGCACACCGGCGTGAATGGTAAAGTAATCCACCCCTTGCTCGGCTTGTTCGATCAGAGTATCGCGGAAAATTTCCCAGGTTAAATCTTCGGCCACGCCGTTTACTTTTTCCAGGGCCTGATACATGGGCACAGTGCCGATGGGTGCAGGGCTGTTACGAATAATGTAATCACGGGTACTGTGAATGTGTTTGCCGGTGGACAAATCCATCACCGTATCGCCACCCCAACGTAATGACCAAACCAGTTTATCTACTTCATCTTCGATGGAAGAAATCAGCGCACTGTTGCCTATGTTGGCGTTCACTTTAATTAAAAAGTTACGGCCTATGATCACAGGCTCTAGCTCAGGGTGGTTTATATTGGCAGGAATGATGGCACGGCCGCGAGCAATTTCTTCACGGACAAATTCGGCGGTAATCACAGCTGGAATGCTGGCGCCCATGTGGTTGCCTTTTAAGCGTTTAGTGCGCTCAGGGGTATTAAATTCTGTTTCCAGCTCGCTGCGCTTTTGGTTTTCACGCAGGGCCACAAATTCCATTTCCGGCGTGATGATGCCTTTGCGAGCATAATGCATTTGCGAAACGTTTTTGCCTTTCTTGGCACGACGGGGCTGGCGTTGCAGATGTGGGTTATAAAATTGAAAGGCTTTGCCTTCATCTTCGATACCATTGTCTTCCGGTTTGGTATCACGACCCTGGTACAGTTCGCTGTCACCGTCGCTTTCGATCCAGCTTCGAACCGTTTCCAAACCTTTGTGAACATCGATGTCCACAGATGTATCTGTATAAGCACCGGAAGTGTCATAGATAGTGATGTCGGTGCCGTCTGTAAGGTTAATTTTGCGCATGGGCACACGCACTTCAGGCATATTTTCACTTTGCACATAGACTTTTTCACTGCCCGCCAATGGCTCACGGGTAATGGTACCGGCATTTATTTCAGGCAGGGTTTGCACGGCGATGCCGGCAGCTTTGGATTCTGGATTGTTCATAGTGGGTCCTTAAAAAAGTAACCACTAACAAAGACGTGTGGATCAAATGATGATCTATATGATGGTATTGGCGTGTGGCAACCGCAAAAAATACACGGCCTAACACAAACCAGACTCATTCCTACGCCGATGCTAGTCGGATCAGGTTCAACGGGTTTGCGTACATCTCAGCCGAGTAAATGATAATAACATCATTAAAACAGGGCACCCCGTGAGCTGGCGCCATCATACGTTAAATGAACAAGCCCTTTCAAATGCTTTTTAGCGCTATTAATAGACTTATATATAATACAAAATATTAAAAACCACTTTTTGTCGGGTTTAATTGCCTAAATGGCCAGTCAGGTCCGACTATTTTTATTCCACAATAATAAAGACAAGGATAGACATGAATATTTTTCAGCTGTTGTTAGGCGCTACTTTGCTAAGCCCACTGGCCCAGGCCGAAGATGTGCAAAAGGAAGTACCTGAGGGCACCTTAAGAGTTTGGCCACAAAACATTCAGTGGCAAGATGCTTCGGCCAATTTGCCCAAGGGGACAAAAATTGCCGTATTAGAAGGTAATCCCAAACAAACAGGCATGTTCACCCTAAGATTAAAAACCCCAAAAAATATGCGACTCGCGGTGCATCAGCACCCTGGGCCAGAGCGGGTCACCATTATTGAGGGGGAAATATTTGTGGGTTTTGGTGATACCTTTAATAAAGAAGTGGGCACCAAATTTACAGCCGGCAGCTTTTACTTGAACCCAAAAAATAAAAATCATTACGTTTTTACTAAGGACAATCCTGCCATCGTGCAAATTACCGGCATGGGTCCTTGGCAGGTAATTTACCCCAGTGAATAAAAGCGCATAAAGAGGCCTATTAACTTACTCTACTTTTTCTTTCTTCAGGTCATCCATCATGGCCTTTAAAAAACGTGCGGCCTCGCCCCCGGTTACCGCCCTGTGATCAAAGCTTAACGACAAGGGCATAACAGGATGCAGCACCGCCTGATGTTCATAAGCCAACACTTCCTCGCGAATACCCCCTGCCCCCACTATGGCCACCATGGGGGGCACCACTATGGGGTTGGCATACTTACCCGCCAGGGTGCCAAAATTAGAGAGTGTAATGGTTGCCCCCTGCATTTCCTGAGGGGGGATTTTTCGACTCTGCACCGCCCCCCGCAAAGCATCCAGACCCTCGCGTAATTCCGTTAAGCTGCGCGTTTGAATATCGCGCAGCACAGGTACAAATAAACCCTGCTCGGTATCCACCGCGATGCCCAGATCCACCTTGTTTAACAGGCGCCGGGTCAATTGCTCGCCGTCAAACCAAACATTTAACGCGGGTTCTTGTTTACAGGCCACCGCGATGGCGTGTACCAATCGCATACTGGCATCTTCTCCCTTACCCCATTTAAAAATGTCTACATCATCATGCAGGGTTACCGGCACCACCTGTTCGTGACTGTTACTCATAACCCGCGCCATGCTTTTGCGTACGCCTTTTAAGGCTTGGCTAGCGCCTTTTTGTGCATT
>MAAD01000155.1 GCA_002162985.1 Bermanella sp. 47_1433_sub80_T6
CTCACTGCCCGTTATGAAGATCTTATCCCACGCCACCTGCGTTATCGCCGAAGGCGAAGTACTACAGCTTATGAACGTGAAAAATCCGGACGTGAGCGAAGCCAAGTACATGGATGTAATCCAAGGCAAAACTGCCATGTTATTTGAGGCCAGCTCTCACTCGGGCGCCTTGATCGCGCAAGCTAGTGAGACCCAGGCCGAAGCCTTACGTTTATATGGCCATCACGTGGGCATGGCCTTTCAGCTGGTGGACGACGTATTGGATTACGTGGGCGATGCCAAAGAATTAGGTAAAAACGTTGGTGACGACCTGGCCGAAGGCAAACCTACTCTGCCGCTTATATATGCCATGCAACACGCCCAACCAGAACAGATACAACTTATTCGCCAAGCCATCCGTAAGGGCGGCACAGAAGAGCTGCCCCAGATCATTGAAATTGTGCAGCAATGTGGTGCCATCAACTACACCAATGACGTGGCCCGCGAACATGTGGCAAAAGCCAAACAGGCCATTGCCATTTTAGACGACACCCCAGCCAAACAGGCACTGGCCGGATTAGCCGACCTGGCAGTGGAACGCACCCACTAACAAGGAACGAGAACTTCTTGTTCTTTTTGAACTCTTAGACCCAGAGCAATCAAGACCCTGGGTCCACATACCTCCCCCCTAAGTCAGAGTGCAAATTTCCAGCAATTGCCCCATTATGGCCTTATTATAATTACCCCGAGACCCTGAAATATGATGCTACGGAAACTATCCCGATTAATCCTGCTAAGCAGCATGCTCATGGCCTCTATGAGCTGGGCTGGTATTTTTGATAGCAGCCAGGAACGCACTACCGCTATTTCGGCGTCCGATGCCATTCAATATGAAAGCCAGCCAATGGATGGGCAGTTACAGGTCTTGTTTACTCTGGCCGATCACATATACCTGTATCGCGACAAGCTTAAGCTCAGCCTTAAAGACGGCACCCCATTTAAACAGGCTAAATTCGTTGAAGTGCCCGAGGTCATCCAGGACCCGAGTTTTGGTGAAGTTGCCGTATTTTTTAACGTGGCCACGCTGATGATTGATACCAGCGCACTGCCTGCCAACACCACCCAAATCACCATGAAATATCAGGGTTGTGACAAGGCCATTGGCCTGTGTTATCCACCACAAAAGGTGATTTTGGATATACCCACTAATAAAGCGGTAAGCAAGCAAACAAGCACCACCCAGACCACATCGATTAACGAACTGGATAACGCAGGCAGCATTCAGGGCTTCCTGCAAAATGCTGGCACACTATTAGTTATCGCGACCTTTTTACTGCTGGGCATTGGCCTGACCTTTACCCCTTGCGTGCTGCCCATGGTGCCTATTTTATCCAGCGTGATTGCCGGTCACGACAATTTAACCCCACGCAAAGGCTTCATGCTGTCTACCTCTTATGTGCTGGGCATGGCCATTACCTTTGCCCTGGCCGGTGTATTAGTGGGTGTGCTGGGTGCGCGTTTTAATATTCAAATTTACATGCAGCAACCCTGGGTACTGGGCATCTTTGCCGGACTATTTGTTTTGCTGGCGTTATCCATGTTTGGCTTTTATGAGATTCGCCTGCCCAGATTTATCCAAGACCCATTAGACAAACTGAATCAAAACCAAAAAGGTGGCGGTTTCATCAGCGTATTTTTAATGGGCGGTTTAAGCGCCATTGTAGTAAGCCCTTGTGTGACGGCCCCCTTGGCAGGCGCACTGGTTTACATTAGCACCACCGGAGACGCCGTACTGGGTGGCTTTGCCTTGTTCGCCCTAGGTATAGGCATGGGACTACCCCTGATTGCCATTGGCACCACGGGCGCCTCGGTTATGCCAAAGGCTGGCATGTGGATGGACAAGGTTAAGAGTTTCTTTGGTGTGTTATTGCTGGCGGTGGCCTTATGGATTTTGGGACGTGTATTACCCGAAGACATTTACCTGGCCGGCTGGGTAATCTTATTGGGCAGCTACGGCGTTATTCTGGGTGCTTTCGAAGCGGCCGAGTCCGGTAAACAAAGGCTGGTAAAAGGGTTTGCCCTACTAGCCTTTGCCTTGGCCATGATGCTCATGTTTAAACTGGTGATGGGCAACACCACACATATTGCGACACCAGCAATGAGCGGCGCAAGCCAACAGGTTACCAACACAACCAGTGACTCGGTATTTAAAACCATTACCACCGAGACTCAATTAAAGACCTTACTAGGTGCTGCCAAGACTCAAGAAAAGATAGTGATGGTGGATTTGTACGCCGACTGGTGCATTGAATGCAAAATCATGGCAAAGACATTATTTGCCGATGAGCAGGTCAAAACCGAGCTGGCAAAATTTGAAAGCATTAAACTGGATATCACCGAATTTAATGAGTTTCACAAAAGCTACCTGGAAGAGAAAGGCATATTCGGCCCGCCCGCCTTATTATTTTACGGCCTGGATGGCAACATCATAGAAGATGCCCAGGTACTGGGTGAGATTAGCAAAGAAGATTTTTTACAGCACCTTGATCAGTTTGATCCGTAGGCGGCCGAGCAAGTACTAATAGAAAAGCCCTGCCTTGCAGGGTTTTTTTATGCCTAGGGAAGCGTGGTTTGCCGGTTACACTGAAACATCACCATGACTTACCCACAAACGATAACCAACTTCTACGCCAGACATAAGCTAACTTGCCGAGCAGCTGCACCCACACCCTTTAACTCCCCACCAATCTGCAGGCATAAAAAAACCTGCCTAAGCAGGTTTTTTTTACAGCTTAAAGGAGAATTACTTCTCTGCTTTTTTAGCTGTAGTCTTCTTAGCTGTCGTTTTCTTAGCCGTAGTTTTCTTAGCTGTAGTTTTCTTAGCTGTAGTTTTCTTGACTGTAGTTTTCTTAGCTGTAGTCTTCTTAGCGGCTGTTTCTTTCGTCGCAGACGCTTTCTTAGCTGTCGTCTTCTTAGCAGTGGTTTTCTTAGCCGCTGTTTCAGTCGTCTTTTTAGCGGCTGTTTCTTTCGTCGCAGACGCTTTCTTAGCTGTCGTTTTCTTAGCTGTCGTTTTCTTAGCAGCTGTTTCTTTCGTCGCAGACGCTTTCTTAGCCGTAGTTTTCTTAGCTGTCGTCTTTTTAGCCGCAGCTTCTTTCTTCGCTACCGGCTTCTCGTCCGCTTTTTTAGCGGCAGCCTTTTTGGCCGCAGGCGCTTTCTCAGCTTTTTCACCAGGACGCACACCCGTTTTAACAAACTCAGCCAACTCTGCCATGCGCTTCTTTTGAGCCGCATCCAGTTTGCCAATTTTGTTTAGGTTCTGCAGACGCTTAAGATCTTTCTTCGCTGCTGCGATTTCTTTCTTAAGTTCTTTTTTACCCTGGAATTCTTCTTTCAGCTTATCTTGCTCTTCCTTGTAGCGTGCTTCACGGTCTTCTTGCTGCTTAACCAGATCTTTTTGCTGATCGTCGCGGCCGTCACTGCGCTCGCTACGAGCCTTAAGACGTAATGCTTCAAGCTTTTCCAGCTCGGCTTTACGAGCCGCACGCTCTTCCTGAATGCGCGCTTTTTCTTCCGGGTCGTCTTGAGGTTCATCGTCAGACATAGACAAGCCACCCATTAGCGCTTCTAGAGCTGCTATTTGGTCAACAATGCCTTCACCTTCTTGTGCTTGTTCTTGCTGCTTAAGAATCTTGTTGTAGGTAGGACGTTTTGAATTTTTTGAACGCTTGCCAGGTTTAGCCATATGAATCAGATGCTCGGTCCTGAAGAAAATTTTAATGTGTCTAAATATCGCGCGCTATTGTACCCAACTTCACGCAATAGGCCAAATCTAATACAGTTAATTCACTAAATACCGGTCTATTTAGCTTATTTAACGCCGTAAACTGGGGTAAAACCTCAATTTACTCGGCAATATCCTAGCTAAATAAACCGCTATTCAGGTAAATATTAGTCTAACTATTGATCAACTGCCGAGTATTCTTAGATGATGGTCGGGTAAAAAAGCCGCTTTTTAGACCAACTCTTCGCCTTTCATTTGCTGGTCGGCATGATAAGAAGAACGCACCATGGGCCCACTGGCCACTCTCTTAAAGCCCATTTCTTTAGCAAGCTCCCCTAACTCATCAAATTCATCAGGGTGAACATATCGATCCACAGGCAAGTGGTGTTTGCTGGGCTGTAAATATTGCCCAAGCGTAATCATATCAATATTGTGATCCCGCATATCTTGCATCACCTGAACAACCTCTTCCCGACTCTCGCCTATGCCCAACATCAAACCCGACTTGGTAAGCACCTCGGGGCACGCCTCTTTATAGCGTTTCAGCAAATCCAAAGACCATTGGTAATCAGAACCCGGGCGCACTTTCTTATAAAGTGAGGGCACGGTTTCCAGGTTGTGATTAAACACATTCGGCGGGGTTTGTGTGAGGATATCCAGCGCTATGTCCATGCGACCACGGAAATCAGGTACTAACACCTCAATTTCAAGCTTGGGGCTGAGATCACGAGAATGACTAATGCAGTTGGCAAAGTGCTGGGCACCGCCATCGCGTAAGTCATCACGGTCCACCGAGGTGATCACCACGTACTTAAGGCCCATGTCGGCAATGGCCTCAGCCAGCTCTTTGGGTTCATTTTCGGCTAACGGGTTAGGGCGACCATGGCCCACATCGCAAAATGGGCAGCGACGAGTACAGATATCCCCCATGATCATGAAGGTGGCGGTACCACCCCCAAAACATTCACCCAAATTGGGGCAGGCCGCCTCTTCACACACAGTGTGCAACTTGTGTTTGCGCAGCTTCTGTTTTACTTCGGTGATTTTGGCACTGGCCGGGATGCGCACTCGAATCCAGTCGGGTTTACGCAACATGGTTTCGGTGGGAATCACCTTGATGGGAATACGGGCCAATTTTTCGGCGCCGCGTAATTTCACACCTTGTTTTTTATGCACTTTTTTTGGAGCCACTGGTGCTTGGCTGACTTGATCTTTGCTCATGGCAATTCGTTACCTAATTCTTGAATGCCTTGGTAAGACAAACAATCGATTAATTGGTCAACCAGCTCATGGCCGATGACCTGTAAATTGGGGCTAGGGGTAAGGCTGGCCATGTGGGTCATGACCATGCCAGCATAACCACAGGGGTTAATGCGATGAAAAGGCTCTAAATCCATATCCACATTTAAAGCCAATCCATGAAAACTGTAACCGCGGCGAATGCGCAGTCCCAGCGAGGCAATTTTTTCGTCTCCGGCATACACACCCGGCGCATCTTTTTTGGGGTGAGCGTTAATGCCGTGCTTGGCTAATAAATTGACCAGGCTTTGTTCGATGGCCGTGACCAGCGCCCTGGGGCCCATATTGAGCCGCTTAAGGTCAGCCAGAATATAAGCAGTGATTTGGCCAGGCCCATGATAGGTCACCTGGCCACCGCGGTCGGCCTGCACCACCGGAATGTCGCCGGTAAAGAGCAAGTGTTCGGGTTTACCCGCTTGCCCCTGGGTGAACACAGGTTTGTGCTCTAGTATCCAGATCTCATCCTGAGTGTTTTGATCGCGCGTATCCGTGAAGGTTTTCATGGCCTGCCACACAGGCTCATAATCCAACTCTTGCCCCAGATAGCGCACGCCCACTTGCATCACATCACCATTCTTATGCGTTTATGCTGAATCAAGTCCTTGTGCAAGGCTTCCAGCTGATCCGCGCCGGTGGCGGTAATAAAAAAGGTAATGGAGGTGAAGCGACCATTGCTACTTTCATTGACCTTCAACTTATCCAGATTCAAATCTGCCACATGTTTAGCCATAATTTCCACCACAAATTCCTGGTAGTCTGCACTGGTTTCACCCAGTACTTTTACCGGGTAATTAGGACAGGGAAATTGAATTTTAGCTGGATCTGCTTTCTGGGCCATATGAACAACTGCTTACTTAATGGAGATTAACTGCCTTAAGCGCTCTTAAGGCAGTGGTATTTTCAAACTAGCTAAATAAAGAATAGAAGAAGAGCACGATGTAATCCCATAAACGAGCCAAAAACCCGGCTTCGGTTACGTCATGCAGAGCAATTAAAGGCTTTTCCAATAGGACCTTGCCGTCAAGTGACACTTTAATCTGGCCGTATTCCATACCCTTAGTAACCGGCGCCTTAATCACTTCATCAACGCTATTGACCACATCCAGGTTGCCTTTTTGGCCACGGGGAATCGTGATGTAAACGCCGTTGTTCACCCCTAAATTCAGAGAATCTGTCTCACCTAACCACACATCCGAGGTCTGCAGGGTTTCTTGCTGGGCGTACAGTTTATGGCTTTCAAAATAGCGGAAGCCATAGGTTAGTAGTTTTTGCGATTCCCTGGCACGGGCTCTTTCGGAACGGGCCCCCATGACCACTGAAATTAAACGCATGCCATTTTCGGTGGCACTGGACACCAAACAATAACCGGCTTCATTGGTATGGCCGGTTTTTAAACCATCCACTCTTGGGTCCCAAAACAGCAGCAGATTGCGGTTTTTCTGCGCGATATTGTTGAACTTGAATTCTTTTTCTTTATACAGAGGGTAATATTCGGCGTGATCGTAAATAATATGATGGGCCAGCTTGGACAAATCGCGGGCCGTGCTGCGGTGCCCCTTGGACGGCAGTCCGGTGGCATTGTTGTATTGAGTGCTGGTCATGCCCAGTTGCGCGGCATATTGATTCATGACATCTACAAAGGCTTCTTCGGTGCCACTTACATGCTCTGCCAAGGCGATACTGGCATCGTTGCCTGACTGTATGATCACGCCCTTCAGCAGGTCTCCCACCGATACGCTTTTACCTTCCTGAATAAACATGCGCGAGCCTTCGGCCTTCCAGGCTTTGACACTGATGCGCACCGAATCATCTTCCTGAATATTGCCGTAGGCCAGCTCTTCGGTGACCACAAAACTGGTCATCATCTTGGTGAGGCTGGCAGGGGGCAAAACCTTGTCGGCGTTTTTCTCTACTATCACCTCACCACTGTTGGCATCTATTAAGATGTAAGAGGTGGCCGCTAATGCCGGTGGCTTAGGGATAATGCTCGGGGCCGCAGCGGACAACTGGGCGATGAGTAACAAGGTGCTGGCAATGACAATTCGCATGGTACAAATAAATCTGAGTGAAATTGGGAGGCATTGTAGCACGCTAGGGCGGTTTGTTAAGTTGCCAGTCCACAAGTACACAAAACCCTACAAAACCTGGCCTTACTGGGTATTGCGGTGCTGGAAAAACGGGTAGTTTCTTGAGTCGGCCACGGGGTGGCCTCGTACAGTGTATCCCGGCGCCATAGATTACTAGGGTAATAGCAATCCTGGAGAGAGCTTTTGATCGATTAGCGTGCCTTGAATGGCTTCCAGCCGCTGGGCCTTGAGCGGACCAATTCTTACCTTGTGCAGGGTCTTGCCGCCTTGTTCGACTTTACTGATGTACACCGGCTCCCCCACTAACAACGACAAACTCTTTTGTAATTTTAATGCCGATGGATAGGCATAAAAGGCTGCCACCTGTAGATGCCGGGCATCTTTAGCTGCGGGAGTTACTGCCTTTAACGGCGCCGCCAGTAAATCTACCTTCACCTGCGCCGTTCCCAGTTTATCAAACTCCAGGCGCACCGCCGCCGCGTACGACAGGTCTATTAATCTGTCCCCGTGAAACGGGCCGCGATCATTGACTCGCACAATCAGACTTTTTTGATTCTTAAGGTTGGTGACACGTACATAACTGGGTAGCGGCAAGGATTTGTGAGCAGCACTGAAAGCGTAAACATCAAACAACTCGCCATTGCTGGTGGCGTGGCCATGAAATTTTTGACCATACCAGGAGGCGGTTCCCGTTTGACTGTACTGGGTTAAGCCCTTGGATACCTGATAGGTTTTACCCCACACCTCATACTGGTCTGGATTACCAATTCGACTCAAGGGCTCGCTAATGGGCTTGGGTTCTTTCAACAATTTAATGCGATCATCAAATACTGGGGTACTGTCGATGGCTTGTTGATAACGAGAGTGGCTGCAGGCCTGAAGCAATAATATGCAACAGACCCAAACAAAAATACGAAATGGCACCGCTTATTTAACCAGTGCCTGGCTAAGCTCATACACGGCACGGGCGTAAAGACGACTGTGGTTGTAGCGGGTAATTACATAGAAGTTTTTATAGGCTAACCAGTATTCCTGGCTGTTTTCCTGTTTGTAACGAAACAGGGCGGCCTTTTGTTCACTGCGTTTTTTGGGCAGGTTAACGCCGCGTTTTTTCCAGTCTTGCAACGTGCCTTTAAGGGACAGGGTTTCGTTGGCAAACTTGTCAGCATCGGTATTGTGAAGGGTTACACGATCGGCAACAGGCCCGCCTTTTTTCCAACCGTGACGCTTAAAGTAATAGGCCACACTGGCGATGGCATCGCCGCGGTTATGCCATAAATCTTTTTTACCGTCGCCGTCAAAATCCACCGCATAGCTAATGTAGCTGGAGGGAATAAATTGCCCCAAACCCATGGCACCTGCGTAAGAGCCCTTAATTTCAAGAGGGTTTAATTCGTTATCACGCACCATCAAAAAGTAATGTTTTAGCTCACGATAAAACAGAGAGCGCTTGGGGTAATCAAACGCCAGCGTGGCCAGGGAATCAATCACTCGATAACTGCCGGTGATACGTCCGTAATAAGTCTCTACGCCGATGATGGCAGCAATGATTTCCCGAGGCACACCGTACTTGGCTTCCACCTGATCGAAGATGGTTTTGTATTCCACCAAAAATGCCTTACCGGCATTAATTCTTTTTTCCTGCATGAAGATGGCGCGGTATTCATACCAGGCCTTGGTTCTTTCTGCCGGGCGCGCGATGGCCTTGAGGATGCTGTCTTTGCGTTCTGCCTGAGACAAAACATCGCGCAACACCTTAGGGTCGTACTGGTGCTCTTGCACCATTTCCTGAATGAAGGGCTC
>MAAD01000010.1 GCA_002162985.1 Bermanella sp. 47_1433_sub80_T6
AACGGCCACATTAACGCTGTGCTCCATTAGATAGCTGTCTTTGTCACGGATGCGTGACAGGCAGGCCAGGGCGTTTTGATTGCGCTCTACCGAGTCCATGAAGTTTTCGGCCATGTTTTCTATGTTGTCCAGGTCCACTATGTTGCCTGTTTTGGCGGCCTCCATGGCGTGGCTTACCATGTCGATCGCCTCATGGTGCATCTGGCTGGCTTTTTCGAATTCTTGCTCAAAGCTTACTTCTTTGGCTTTTGGTTTTTGCTGGGTGGCGATACCTTTGATTTTGCTTTCAAGCTGTTTCTCGCTTTGCTCGATGGGGATCGCGTGGGGGCTGTCGTCACCTTGCTCGGTGTCTATGTAGAGTTCGCGCACGCCGCGTTTGCTCAGGGCGAGAATGGTTTTTTGGTCTTTAATGCGACCCTCACGCTCATGCTCATGCAGGCTAATACCCTGGTCGGTAATGTTGGTCACATACATGCCGGGTTTGAGCTGGTCGACGGTGATTTTTTTTAACATGACTCTTCAATATTCCATATCCTCATTCAGTATAGATAAGCCTGATAGGTTATCGAATGTGTTTGCCTAGATGGCGCTAATCTATGCAAATTTGTTACTGAGTCTAGCCTGGTCTGCTAGTGTGGGAGCCTTGGGTGCAGTTATAAAGCAGGGATAGGCATTATGCAGATGAAATGGGCGAAATTGTTGAATGCCAAGCGCTTCGGGCTAGCGGGGCTTGACGAGGCCACATGTACCCGGACCCCCTTTCATAAGGATCACGACCGGGTGGTATTCTCCAGTAGCTTTAGGCGTTTAGAGCGTAAAACCCAAGTGCACCCGTTGCGGGAAAATGATCACATACATAGTCGTCTTACCCACAGTTTAGAGGTGAGTTGTGTGGGTCGAAGCTTAGGAGCTCAGGTGGGGGAGATGCTGCAGGGCAAGCTGCCCGAATCCATCGCGGCGGCCGACATGGGGGCTATAGTGCAGGCGGCGTGTCTGGCTCATGACATAGGTAACCCACCATTTGGGCACACCGGCGAGGATGCTATCCGGCACTGGTTTCGAGACCCTAAAAATGCTGAGTATCTGCAGGGCTTAAGTCCTTCCCAGGTAAGGGATTTCCAAGTGTTTGAAGGTAATGCCCAAGGCTTAAGGATATTAACCCAGTTGGAATACCACAGGTTTGAGGGAGGAATGCGGCTCACCTATGCCACCCTGGGGGCATTTCTTAAATACCCTTGGCACAGTGGTTTTCAGGACCCGGAGAAAGGCGAAAAATTTGGTGTCTACGAGGCAGAGTTGGAGTATCTGCATCAAATAGCGGCCGAGCTGGGTTTAATTGCCATATCGGATGGGCGCTATTGCCGTCATCCGTTGGTGTATCTGATGGAGGCGGCCGATGACATCTGTTACGCCATCATAGATCTGGAAGATGGCGTAGAGATGAACCTGTTGCAATACAGTGAGGTGGAGAGTCTGTTGCTGGATTTAATCGGTGAAGATGTGCCGTCATCGTACTTTGATACCTCGAGCGAGGATCCTGCACGTCGCCGGCTGGCCATTCTGCGTGGCAAAGCCATAGAGATCATGGTGAACTCGGTAAGTCAGGTCTTCATTGATCATGAGCAAGACATATTGGCCGGCACCCTCAAGGGGGATTTAATCAGATTGGCCAGCCCCGAGGTAGCCAATTGCATTGCTAAAGCCAAGGCTATTGCCAAGCAAAAGATATTTAAAGATCCTAAAAAAGCCCTCATTGAAATAGGTGCCTATACCACCCTGGGCAGTTTGTTGGCGGCTTTTCTGTCGGCAGCCTCTGAAGTGTTATCCGGGCAGGAGGTGAGTTATAAGTCGCAGCGCATATTAGAGTTAATTGGTCGGCATGCGCCCAAACCCGGTTGGGACAAGTATCAGGCGTATCTGCGAGTGGTGGATTACATTGCCGGCATGACAGATGATTATGCGGTGGAATTGGCCCAGGCCATACGAGGTCTGCAGCATTAATTTCTATGTTTAGGTGGAAAATGAGGGTGAGATTCCCCGCCAGCTTGCTAGAATGGCCCCATTATTTTAAATATAACAATAGAGTGTTCAATGGATATTGATTTCCCTTTAATCCTGGTGATTGCGGTATTTGTAACCGGTTTAATTAGCCTGGCCGACAAACTGTTTTTTGCCAATCGCCGTGCATTGGTTAGCGAGGGCTTAGTGTCTCAAGGGGCCTCGCAAGATGATATCGAAAGTGCTGAACGTGAGCCCTGGTTAATTGAAAACAGCAAGGGCTTCTTTCCTGTGTTGGCCCTGGTTTTGGTGTTGCGCTCCTTTTTGGTGGAGCCGTTCCAGATTCCATCTGGCTCCATGGAGCCTACCCTGATTAAAGGCGACTTTATTCTGGTTAATAAATTCTCATACGGTTTTAGATTGCCGGTACTGGGCACTAAGGTCATTGAAATGAGCGATCCCAAGCGTGGTGACGTGATGGTGTTTATTCCGCCTCATGACCCTCGGTATTTCATCAAGCGAGTGGTTGGCCTGCCAGGGGATCATATTCAGTATCGCAACAAGCGTTTGACCATTAATGGTAATTTGGTGGATGAAAAGTTGATTGGCCGTTACCCCAGTAATGCTCCTAAGGTCAGTGTATACCAGGAACATAACTATCCCATTCAGCAATACAACGGCATCCCCAGTCGTGGTGATGGTGAATGGCTGGTGCCACAGGGTCATTATTTTATGATGGGTGATAACCGTGATAACAGTGGTGATAGCCGTTTCTGGGGATTTGTGCCGGATAAAAATATCGTGGGCAAAGCCTTTGCCGTGTGGATGCATTGGGAAAGCTGGACTGGCCTACCTAGCTTTTCTCGTAACAAGACCATTAACTAGCGTTCATAACCAGCCTGCTATACTGACTTTATCTTAAGCGTTTTGATGATAGGGATAGTCAGTATGAAGGCTTGCCGTAAATGTATTTATGTTCGCTGGATGATGCTGTACTGCCTATGTATGGGGGCGGTAGCCTTCTTTGCTGTTAAGCAATTACTGTTGCCTTGAAAACAATTTTAAAAAAAATGGTTTTGATGCTGGTATTTTACAAGTGCAGCGCTAAAATAGCGCAAAACTTTAGTCGTCGCTGTAGTTATGTCCTGGTATCGTGAAATTCTGGCTTCATTGCCCTCTGTTTTTACTGCTCCCGTGAAGCGCAGTGCTAGCGATCAGCATCGAGCTGAACGTCTGGCCAATTGCCTGACCCTGTACGACTTAAACACCTGCCCTTATAGCGCAAAAGTTCGCCGTCACCTCAAACATCTAAATGTTGCCATTACGGTTAAAAACCTTAAACGCTGTCATATATACCAAAATGAATTGATTGGCGGCGGTGGTCGTGCCCAGGTGCCTTGTTTGCGCATTGAAACCTCGAAAGGCACACGCTGGTTGTACGAGTCTGAAGATATTGTGATGTATTTAAATAAAAAGTTTATGCCAAAGGCCTCTGTTTGTGATTAGTACAAGCGCAATGACAGGCAAGCGGGCATAATAGGCCATTCGGTGTAACCAGTTGCACAATAAGGAGTGATACGTCGGGGCATGGAAAGCTCGAAAATAAAACGATACCTGTTAGGAGTAATATTTACTCTGATGCTTTGCCCCACACTCTCTTGGGGGGCAACGGCAGGTCTGTTGGTGGACAGCAAAAGTGACCAGGCTCAATCCTTTCACCAGCACCTAGTGCGTTTAGTGCCCGAATTAACCATCTCCCTATTTAGTGTCAGCGAGTTAGCAGGCAATCCTCAGGTGGATCGTTGGTTAACCATTGGGCCAAAGGCGTTGGCAAAATTGCTGGCGACCCCACAAATTAAGCAACCCATACTGGCTTTATTCTTAACCCCCGCGGCCGCGCAAAAAATAAAAGCACAGTTCCCCAATAGAGTATTTTCGCTGCTGGATAATACCCCCAGTTTGGAGCGGCAATTGTCACTTATAAAAGTGCTGACTCCCCACGCTAAACGCATTGCGGTTTTTTATTCTGCCCAGGTTAAAGAGCAATTGACAGACCTGAGAGTGCTTGCCAGACGTTTGAATTTTCAATTGCTAACCACTCAACTAAACGACCCGTTAAACTGGAAGCGTGACGCGTTAAAAACCTTAAAAGACGCTGACTTGGTATTGGCACTCAATGATAGTGCCATCTATAACGCCACCAATATTCGCAGTATTCTCATGCGCCTCTACCGCGCGGGCAGGCCGCTGGTGGGGCCCGACAAGGGTTACGTAAGGGCTGGTGCAGTGGCCAGTACTTACTCTGGTGTGCAAGAAACCCTTAAGGCCATTACAGGCCTATTAAAATCAGATGCTACTTGGCCTGAAGTCATTAGTAATCCTTATTTTAATGTGAGCATTAATGCCCAGGTGGCTCGCTCACTTAATATCGTCGTGGGAGATGCCAAGGAAGTGGGCAAGGCCATCGAAGGGGTCATGCCATGAAGCTAAAAAATGGCTGGGGCCTTTATGGGCAAATACTGTTACTGGGCCTGGGTCCGGCATTGGTATTGTCCATTATTCTTGGCGGTTATTTTATTAATGCGCGTATCCAGGATGTGCAGCAAGAGCTGGATAACAAGGGCCAGCTGATTGCCGTGCAGCTTGCCTCCACCGCTGATTATTTTGTATTAACCGGCAACCCCTCTATTATTTCGCCCCTTACTCGGGTGTTGCTGGAAGACAAGGATGTGCAGTTCATTGAAATAGAAGATATTTCCGGTGGTTTGTTATACAGCCACAGCGATGAAGACTTTGTTAAACATGATCATAAAGATGATAAGGGTCTGTTGCGTTGGTATCAGGCCGATATCATTCAATACGATGTACTCAGTGATGATGAGGACTGGTTTGGTAAAGACAGTCAGGAAAAGGTGCTGGGACAAGTGCGAGTGGGTTTGTCAGAGGCCTTCATGGAAGAGCGCCAAAATGAAATATTAATGCATGCTTTCCTGATCGCCATGGTGGCCATGCTTATTTCTGCCTTAATTGCCTGGCTAAGTGCGGCCCGTTTAGCCAATCCTATCACTCGTCTTTCCAATACCGTGGATAGAATGGCCCAGGGGGATTACAGTGCGCGCACCGATGAATTGGCCAGTGGTGAGGTGAAACAGTTGCAGGTTGGGGTGAATACTCTGGCCGGGGCCTTGCAGCAATCAGAAGAAGTGCAGCAGCATTATGTGGAAAGCTTAATCAGCGCTCGCGAAGCCTCGGAGGCGGCCAACAAGGCCAAGAGTGAATTTTTAGCGGTCAT
>MAAD01000052.1 GCA_002162985.1 Bermanella sp. 47_1433_sub80_T6
GTCCGACCACTCCTGCACTAATCCGCTGTGGTATACAAAGTCGGCGGCTTGTTTGAGTTCTCGGCTGTAGTGGGCAAAATACTGGTAATCGGCCAAACCCTGTTTTTTATAGACCACCGCCGAACGCACATTTTCGTCCACCGCCAGCGAGCCAATTAACATGGCCACTGATTCGGCCTGATCGAATACCACCCCCACCGCCGCCGCATCGGCCAGCAAGTTACTTTGCTGCAGCACTCGGTGTTCCAAATTGCGCTTAAATTCCCCATAGAATCCCAGACCGATGGCCACAATGGCGATAGTCAGGACACTCATACTCACCAGGTTGATGAGCAGCTGGATTTTTTGCCCAAACCCCAAGCGAGCAAACCATTGCCTCATGCAGGTTTACTCCCTTAGCGGCTATCTCTATACGTCACTGCATACACGCCTTAAATCCCATAGGTTGACTCACTAGTGCTTTCACCAGCACCGTGTATTTCCCGGCACCCGCCAAATAATTTGCTTCATTTATACAGAGTAGCAGCAGACTGTGAAGATATGTCTAAACTAATACTAAGCAATAGGCTTTGGACCCATGACGGCCCCATCGTGATTAATGGATGTGTGGCGTGATACAGCTGGAGAAAATATGTCGGACTCCGATCTGCTATTTGGCGCAGATGATCCCCTAATAGAGATTGAGCCTAAATTGCCTTTTTCATCGGGTAAAAAATGGCGCCTGTTGATCGTGGACGATGAGGAGCAGGTACACAAGGTTACCTCTCTGGTGTTGGGTAATTGCCATTTTGACCATGCCCCGGTGGAATTGGTGCATGCCTATTCCATGGTGGAGGCGCAAAAGATATTACACGATCAGGCACCGTTTGCCCTGGCCTTAGTCGATGTCGTCATGGAGACCGACGACGCGGGTTTACGCTTAGTACAATATATCCGTGAAGAGCTCAAAGATAACGATATTCGCCTGGTATTAAGAACCGGCCAGCCAGGTCAGGCACCGGAAGAAACCGTGATCGCCAAGTACGACATCAACGATTACAAAAACAAGACCGAACTCACCTCAACTAAATTAAAAACCCTGTTATACAGTACCTTACGCAGCTATCGTGATATCCGTGCCATCGCCGCCAATCGCCAGGGGTTATACAACCTCATCGAAGCGACCTCCAAGATAGTAGACGCCCATAAGCTGCCCATCTTCGCCAGCGCGGTGTTGGCCGAAATAGGCACGCTGCTAAATTTGGATGAAGATGCGGTCTGCACCCACACCCCGGTAGACGCCATCGCCGCCCAGGCCACCCAGCAAAAGTATTCCATTCTGGCTGCCACCGGCAAGATTAAAGAGCAACTGGACAACAATCAAAGCCTGCCTAGCCAAATTGTTGAATACTTTGACAAAGCCAAGAACGAACATCACAGCCTGTGCGAAGACAGTGTGTATATTGGTTATTACAACACGTCCTTAGTGGGTGAAAACCTGCTGTATGTAAAACCCAATTCTGCCCTGGATAAAATGGGCAGCCACCTGTTAGACATCTACACTCGCTGTGTGGCCATTACTCATCATAACCTCAGTCAAAAGAGCAAAATCCAGGGCAGCCGTGCCGAGCTGGTATACGTGTTAAGTGAAACCATAGAGAAGCGTTCCGCCAGTGATGCTAATCATGTGCGCCGGGTCAGCAAGATGGCCTTTTTACTGGCACAAAAGGCCGGCCTAAACGACAACGCCTGTGAACGCATAAAACTGGCCGCCCCCCTGCATGACATTGGCACCATTGGCATCAGCGATGACCTACTCACCAAACAAGGACAGTTCACCGCCGAGGACCGTGCCGCCATGGCCTTGCATACCGATATTGGCGCCACCATTCTGGGCGTATCACGACGCCCCATATTAAGAATGGCCAGTATCATCGCCGCTCAACATCACGAACACTGGGACGGTAATGGTCAACCTAAACAATTAAAGGGCACTCAAATTGATATCGCGGCCCGCATCGTCTCTTTGGTAGATGTGATTGATGCACTGGGGCGCGATAAAAGTTATCGTCCGGCCTTTAACCAGCAAGAAATTGCCCAATTTATCAGGGAGCAAACAGGCACTCAGTTTGATCCTGAGCTTGCGCCCATGGCGTTGGAATTACTGGATGATTTTCAAAAGATAAGAGTGCAGCACACAGAAGTTTAAAAAGTAAAATGGACCCAGAATGGCATTGCCACCTGGGTCATTGATTAACCGCCAACACTGTTGGCTAGTCTATTTTTTGCAGCAAGCTCACCGCCAGTTCCTTGCCCAAACTTTCGGCCAGATTATGCACCGCCTTTACCTGGGCTTGGGCACTGGAAGCACCGCTCACACCCTTGGCTTCCTTGCTGAACTCACTCAACAAACGGCCGCCGGCATCTTTAATTTGCACTTGCCCGGACGCAAACACCACGAAGCGACCGCCTTTTTCCACTTCACGCAATTGCGCGCCGTAGAGTAATTGCAAATCACCATTGGTGTTACTAATGCGCAGCCCCATGTCGGTTAGATATTGCGACAAACCGGAACGAATCTTCTTGCCCTGACTATCACTGGCCGACAAGGTCACCACTAAACTGTCCAGCAAAGACTGAATGCGCTTTTCAACACTCACTAACATCTCATCTTTGCGCGGACGGCGACTGTTCACATCCACCAACTGGGCCTGCTCGGCCAACTGCTCACGCTGCTCAATAAAAGTCAGCGCCGGCAGTAAACCCTGCAACTGTTTAAGGGTTGGCAAGTTATTGGCCACGGAGGCGTCCAGATCGGTGGCTTGCAGATCCAGTTCGCTGATGCGACGGCGTAACAAACTTGCAGCCTTCACTCGATCCAGAACCACTAGGCTATAAGCCACACCCTTACTCACATGGTTTTCCTGCACTTTCAGGTTATCAAACTGAGCCTGGGGAATACTGCTGGTAATAGTATTGCGTACGGTTTGCACCAGTTTGGTTTGCTCGCCGGTTTTGCGTGTTTCCTGGGTATCCTGACTGAAGGAGCCCGTCACGGTGACCTTGAGCTTTTGCACCATGGCTACCCGAGCCGCATCGCGCGCCCGTTGCAAGGCCTCGGCGTCGTTGGTGTACACTTCGGCACTTCCCACTCCATAAGCATGGCCCGCCTTCACTGGTTCATTAACTATCCAATCTGGCTCGGCCACCGTCTTAGTGGGGTTAGATCCGCAGGCGGCCAGCAGCACACTGGCTGCCAGAGCTGGGATGATCAATTTAATATTCATCATGACTTGGGCCTACCAGCCATAGCTGGATTTTTCCTGGAATTTCTTGATCTTCTTCTGACCGTTCCATACTTCTTCGTTGCTTTCCATGTTGATCAGCTTCAAATCAACTTGATAGGTGGTCACACGATCGCCGTCCACCTGATCCACAAACGAGTTGATGCTGCCCGACAAGGCAAAGTCGGCGGCAATTTCGATGCCCATTTGCTTGGCACTTTTTGCGTTTAATTCCTGATCGGCACGCTCACCACGAATATCTTCACGCTCGGCGCCAGCAGCAATAAAGCGTGCATCGCCGGTACGAATGATGGCGCGTTTTAAATCATTTAAGAAGGTATCGGCAGCGATGTGCTCGTGGGACTTGTTGCGCACACGTTGAATAATCACCGTAGGCTTGTCGCCACCGTTGGAGGCTTTATGATCACGAATCCAGGGGAACGACAGCATATCGCCAATCATTTCCTTGGAGACCAGCTGAGAGTCTGTATCGTTCCATTTATCGGTGAGGGCAATCTCTTTGTTGCTGTCCACTCGCTTCACTTGAGTGCCGCCACATGCGGTTAACATGCCGGTAGACATGACCGCCACCAATGACAAACCTATAATTTTTTTCATACTAAGATCCTTGTGCTGGTTTCCAATTGTTCTTTGATTTTAAATGCTGGATTTAATTCATTTTAGGAGCTTGCCCGAGAATAGCGAATTAGACCACTCTCGAACGCGCGCCCAGTGTTACAGGCCTGCCTGCTGAGTTTTGGCCCCAGGCTTAGTGGCAAAACTGCGCACCTTCCACACCGACATCTTGCCAGCTTCAATATTGACACTGGTGCTATGGTTAGACGACTGGCCGTCACTGAGTTCGCTGGCCAGAGTCACGTCATGCTGCCCAGGCGATAGCGGAATGCGGGTAATCTTGATTTGCTTAGGCAATAACAACCAGTTGCGAGTCTCGGCAGCGGCACTGGCATTGGCGGCGATCTTGCCAATGAAACCCAATACTGCACTGGCGTCTCCGCCCAAGGAAGCGACCTTAGCCGCCGACAAGTTTTTAAAGGCGGCACGGGACATGGCTTCTTGTAAATCGGTACTGGAAGATAACAGCTGCTGCTGTATGGCCATATTAGAAACCGACTGCCCTAATATAAGTTTGTGATTTTCACCATCCACGGTAAGGGTTGAAGCGCCCGACTTTGTGAAATCACTCACTCGGTAATAGGGAACAGTAATACGCATGCCATCTTTAAGCACGCCCACTAACCCCAGACCATCGGCCACATCCCATAGAGGGCCTAAATATTCCCGCTTCACCAAACCAAATTGCATGATGGCCGGCACCATGCGCTGCTCGTAGGCGGCGCTCAATACATCTTTAATACCCTTATCGGCATACAGGGCAAAGAACCAAAAACGTTGATCCAATTGGCGTTTCTTATCTCCCACTAAAATAGGCGACACCACCACTTCCCGGGTATTCAGATCGGCGGTTAAAATCAAGTTCATTTCATCACGCTCGGGCACGATGCCTAAGTGCTCGATGACCATTAGGTGACCATTGCGGTTAAAGTCACGCAAGGAGGTGCGCTTGGTTTTACTTAACTTGCTCTGGCTTAATAGCGGCCATTCGTTCTCCCAGCCGCCGGCTTTTTGCATCATGCGAATGGTATCGAACCAGGCTTGTTCGGTCATGCCGGTATCCAGGCCGTATTGCTTCTGATAACCCAATTCGTACAGGGATGCGGATTTTTGATAGGCCACACGAGCATCGTCATACTCCCTGTGCTGTTCGTAAATCACGCCGGCCAAATAATGGCCAAAGGCATCGTTGCGATAGACGATTTTATTTTTATCTATGATCTCACCGCTGATCATGTCGAAGATGCGCATGAGTTTGCTGAACATGGATTTTTCTTTGTCGGCCTGTTCCTGGTAGCTGCCTTTTTCATGTTCGATGGAGCTCAGGATCATGTCCATGCGACGGCTCT
>MAAD01000002.1 GCA_002162985.1 Bermanella sp. 47_1433_sub80_T6
ATAGAGCAGCCTTTGCATTTGGGTATTACCGAAGCCGGTGGCCTGCGCAGCGGTACCGTGAAAAGCTCAGTGGGTTTGGGCATGTTATTGATGGACGGCATTGGTGATACCTTGCGGGTGTCGTTAGCCGCTGACCCTGTACATGAAATTAAAGTGGGTTTTGATATCTTACGCAGCCTTAAATTGCGCAACAAGGGCATTAACTTTATTGCTTGCCCCAGTTGCTCTCGTCAAAACTTCGATGTGGTGAAAACCATGAATGAATTGGAGACACGGGTGGAAGATATCCTCACGCCTTTAGACGTGTCGGTAATTGGTTGCGTGGTGAATGGGCCAGGGGAAGCCAAGGAAACCGACATCGGTTTAACCGGTGGCAGCCCAAATAATTTGTTATACATAGATGGTGTGCCAGCCTCAAAGATGGGCAACGAAGGGTTAGTAGATAACCTGGAAAAACTAATTCGTGAAAAAGTGGCCGAGAAAGAAGCCCGTGAAGCGGCCTTAATCGTTAAAGCGTAATAGACAGTTAAATGATGCCCACAATATAGGTTGGGGATTTAAGGGATAAAAAGTGGCACAAGATAAAATTAAAGCCTTAATCGGCATGAACGACATCCTGCCAAGTCAGACGCCGGTATGGCGTTTTCTAGAAGCTCAGGTAAAAGCCACCTTAGATGGTTTTGGTTACCAGGAAATTCGCATGCCTCTGGTTGAGCAAACCAGTTTGTTCAAGCGTTCGGTGGGAGAAGCCACCGATATCGTTGAAAAAGAAATGTACACCTTCGAGCGCAGCGAACGCAGCTTAACGTTGCGCCCGGAAGGCACCGCCAGTTGTGTGCGTGCCTGTGAAGAGCACCAGTTAATTGCCAACAACAAACGTCAGCGCCTGTGGTATATGGGCCCCATGTTTCGTTACGAGCGTCCACAAAAGGGCCGCTATCGCCAGTTTCACCAAATAGGGGTGGAAACCTTTGGCATGGCCAGCGCCGACATCGACGCCGAATTAATTATCATGACCCACCAGTTATGGCAGCGTCTGAATATTCGTGACAAAGTGGTATTGCAGCTGAACACCCTAGGCAGCAGTGAAGCCCGTGCCAATTTTAAAGCGGCCTTGGTAGAGTTTTTAGTGGTTCGTAAGGATCAATTGGACGAAGACAGTCAACGTCGTCTGGATACTAACCCTTTGCGTATTCTGGACAGTAAAAGTCCATCCACTCAAGCCTTGCTTAACGATGCACCGGAATTCATGGATTATATCGATGAAGAATCGGCCCAGCATTTTAGTGAGTTAAGGGCACTTCTGGACGCGGTGGGGGTCGAATACGAGATCAATCCTCGTTTGGTACGTGGCCTGGATTATTACGGCAAGACCGTATTTGAATGGGTTACTAATGAATTAGGCGCGCAAGGCACTATCTGTGCTGGCGGCCGTTATGATGGCCTGGTTGAGCAGCTGGGCGGCAAGCCTACCCCCGCGGTAGGTTTTGCCATGGGCATAGAGCGTTTAATTTTAATGCTGGAAGCCATGGATGTGATTCCCGCCCAGGTCGCCAAAACCCTGGATGTGTACCTGGTAAGCGAAGGAGATGTGGCAGTACCGGCCATGAAATTGGCCACCCAATTACGTGATCAACTGCCCAAATTACGCCTGCAAATGCACATGGGTGGTGGTAAATTTAACAAACAAATGAAAAAGGCGGTGGAAAGCGGCGCCTCTTTTGCCCTGGTAGTTAACGAAGAGAAATTGGCAAATGGGCAAGTGGGTGTGAAACCCTTGCTAGAACGGGGTGAGCAAATTAACCTGTCGCTAGATAATCTAACTGATTGGCTGGCTCAAAACCTATAAGCCCGCTAAATATTGATTGCCCTGGGCAATGAATTGAAATTAAGTAACATTGGAATTAAGAATAAAAATTGGAGTGATATTATGACCGAAATGCGTACCGAAGAAGAACAGATCGAAGCCATTAAAAATTGGTGGAAAGAAAACGGCAAGCAAACCGTAGTAGCCGTAGTGGTTGTGGCCGCCAGTTGGTTTGGTTTTCAGGGTTATAAAGCTCAGGAGCAAGCCACCGGTGAAGCGGCTTCTGCTATTTACCAACAAGTTTTGGCCATTAACGAAAGCACCGATGAAGCCGATAAAGGTCGTCGCAGCTTGTTACTGGATCAACTGAGCGGTGAATATAAAGACACAGTTTACGCGCAATACGCTGCCCTTTTTAATGCCAAAGACGCGGTAGACGCCGATGATCTAGCGCTGGCAGAAACCGAGTTGCGTAGCGTGATGAACAACGCTAAAGATGCCGCACTGACCCAACTGGCCACCGCCCGTTTAGCCCGCGTGTTATTGGCCATGGATAAAGCCGATGAAGCTTTGGAATTGGTTCAAGCTAGTACCACAGCGGCCTTTGAAGCCGAATTTGAAGAGACCAAGGGTGATATTTACTTTGCCAAGGGCGACCAAGACAACGCTCGCGATGCCTACAGCAAAGCAGTGGTAGCGGCTCAGCGCATTGGTGCCAATAACCCTGTACTGCAAATGAAACTAGACGATTTGGCGGTGAGCAAGTAATGCGCTTATTGTGGGTAGTTTTACTGGCGACGCTTACCGCGTGCTCCAGTACGCCTGAAAAAGAGCCAAGCGAAATTGGTCCTAAAGCCTTGTCGGGTTTTAGCGAAGAGGTAACCCTGCAAGCCGTATGGCAGCGTCAGGTTGGACAAGGGTTGGGCAATGCCTATGCCGAGTTGCAGCCCGCCATGGCCAATGGTCGAATTTATGCCGCCGATGCTTATGGTGTCATGCAGGCCATGGACCTTGAGAGCGGTGCGCTGGTTTGGTCACAAGACCTGCAAGTAGAACTGACCGCGGCTGTGACCGTGGCAGGCCAGCTAGCCATAGTGGCCAGCGCCAACGGCGACTTGATTGCACTGGATACCGCAGACGGTAGCCAGCGCTGGAGCGTGCCGCTTAACTCTGAAGTACTGGCAGCGCCTGTGGTACAGGGTGAGTCTCTGGCGGTACAAACCATCGACGGCAAAATCCACATGCTTAACCTGGAAGGCATAAGTCAGTGGAGCTACGACAGTAACCTGCCCAGCTTAACCTTGCGTGGCACCTCGCGTCCGGTGTTTTACAACGACATGGTGGTTAGCGGCTTTGCCAATGGCAAGGTAGTGGCCTTAAACGTGAACGACGGCAGCATCGTGTGGAGTGAACGCATTGGCATTCCCGCCGGTCGCAGTGAGTTGGAGCGTTTGGTGGATATTGACGGTCGTTTACTGGTACGTGATGACGTGCTGTTTGTAAGCGGTTATCAAGGGCACCTGGCCGCCATCGACTTACGCAATGGCAAGCTGATGTGGAAACGTGAAGCGTCTTCCTATCACGGGCCGCTTTATGGCCTGGGCAATTTATATTTGATCGCCAGCGACGACAGCCTGGTAGCATTTGATGAGCGCAGCGGCAACGACGTTTGGCTCATGGATGATTTGCAAGGGCGTCAACTGGGTGAGGCCGTGTTCTTTAAGGGCCACATTGCGGTGGCAGACTTTGCCGGCTACTTACACTTGGTTAAGCAGTTGGACGGTGCGATTGTGGGCCGTGATCAACTGGTACGTCCTACTCTGGATTGGGTACGGACCGGCAGTTACGGTTTAAAACACCCGTCACGCCATTTTTCTAAAGATGCAGGCATTCGTACTCACTTAGTGGTGCAAGACGATTACCTGTTAGCCATTAATAACTCAGGTTTTCTAAATCTGTTTAAAGTAGCTCAGTAAGGCATCTTCTGAGCTATCCTTAATGGCAGACCGATTGACTAAACAGGCCGTGTTGGCCTGTTTCTATTATTATTTAAAAGATTTTTCATGAACCCTGTAATTGCGCTTGTTGGCCGACCTAATGTTGGCAAATCCACCTTATTTAATCGACTGACCCGAAGCCGAGATGCCTTGGTGGCCGAATTTGCAGGGCTAACCCGTGACCGTAAATACGGCGCCGGTAAAGTGGGCGAGCGTGACTATATCGTGGTGGATACCGGTGGTATCAGTGGTATGGAGCAGGGCCTGGATGAACAAATGGCCCATCAAAGCTATCAGGCCATGGACGAAGCGGACGTGGTCTTTTTTATGGTGGATGGTCGCGCGGGATTAACCCCAGCCGATGCAATGATCGCCAGGCATCTGCGTACCACCCAAAAGAAAACCTATTTAGTGGTCAATAAAATAGACGGACTCAACGTCGATCTAGTGGGTAACGATTTCTACGAATTGGGTCTTGGGGATTTTGACCTGATTGCCGCCTCCCAAAACCGCGGCATTACCCAGTTAATGGAAAAAGTGTTGGGTGAATTACCGGCCGAATTTGATCGTGAAGAAGATGATCCAGCGGTAGATGTGCGAGGCATTAAGATTTCAGTGATTGGGCGTCCTAATGTGGGTAAGTCTACTCTGGTGAATCGCATGCTAGGTGAAGATCGCGTGGTGGTGTTTGATAAAGCCGGCACTACCATGGACAGTATTTATATTCCCTACGAGCGCCACGGCAAAGAATACACTTTGATTGACACCGCAGGTGTACGTCGCCGTAAAAATATTTCTGAAGCGGTGGAAAAATTTTCCATTGTTAAAACCTTGCAAGCCATCCAAGACAGTAATGTATGTATTTTAGTGATAGATGCCCGTGATGGCATCGTAGAGCAAGACTTAACCATGCTAAGTTTTGCACTAAATGCAGGCCGTGCCTTAGTACTGGCGGTTAACAAATGGGACGGCATGGAAAGCGAAGAAAAAGAGTTTGTGAAAAAAGAACTCGATCGCCGTTTAACCTTTATTGATTGGGCCGACATGCACTTTATTTCTGCCTTGCATGGCACAGGTGTAGGTCACCTTTATGATTCGGTAGAAGACGCCTTTGAATCGGCCTACATGAATTTGCCAACAAGTCAGCTTACTCGAATTTTAGAAGATGCGGTGATGGATCATCAGCCACCCATGGTAGGCAGTGCCCGTATTAAGCTGCGTTATGCGCACCAGGGGGGAACTAACCCGCCTATTATTGTGGTGCACGGTAACCGGGTTTCTTCCTTGCCAGACAGCTATAAGCGTTATTTGGGCAATACTTTCCGTAAGGTGCTAAGCATTAGTGGAACCCCGATACGATTCGAATTTAAATCCGGTGACAATCCGTTTAGTGACCGCAAAGAAGATCGAATCTTTAACAAGTCCAAGCGTAAAGAAAGAGTGAAACAA
>MAAD01000029.1 GCA_002162985.1 Bermanella sp. 47_1433_sub80_T6
TTCGTTGATTTTAGCACCGGCTTGAGGGCGCTCTTCGTTACTTAACTTACCTAAGGTTTTAAGCAGCGCAGTAATCTGACCCTTCTTACCCAAGTAATCTACACGCACTTGATCTAATGCCTGCACACCTTCTGCACTTTCTACGTTAGCCAGCGCGGCTGACACCAATTCTTGTAGGTTTTCCAATTTTTACAGCTCCAAAAGAGATTTTTCCGGCAAACAGCCTAAAAAATGCTCCCGTATATTCAGGGTTCACACCTCAGACTTCACCACCAATTAAGGCGACGAACCTGCAGGACAATAAAGGGTTGATTGTGATGTTTTATGGGTGTCTGAGGCATGGATGCCGAATCAAGCCCCCAGGGGTGGCTTCCCCAGAATAAAAAGGGGCGTTCCATAAAACATGACAATCAATCCTCAACACTACAAACAAAATAGGGGAAGCGCCTATTAAGCCCTTCCCCTATTCGATACAAGACAGCAGTAGTAACTAAAAAATTATCACTGCTTCTTGTGAACTGCTTAATTTAACTGGCCGAAGCCCTGTTAAATTTAAAGAGAGGCTTTAGCTTTTTCAACTAATGCTGCAAAAGCACCTTTCTCGTTAACAGCCAGGTCAGCCAATACTTTACGATCGATTTCGATAGAAGCATTTTTCAGACCGTTGATGAAACGGCTGTAAGACAGACCGTTCAAACGCGCACCAGCGTTGATACGTGCAATCCACAAAGCGCGGAACTGACGTTTTCTCTGGCGACGGTCACGGTAAGCGTATTGACCCGCTTTGATAACCGCTTGCTTAGCTACGCGGAATACACGTGAACGTGCACCGTAATAACCTTTAGCTTGCTTTAATACTTTTTTATGACGACGACGGGCTACAACACCACGTTTTACACGAGCCATATTGGACTCCTCTTAAACCAAGTTAAAAATTAAACGCCAGGAAGCATACGTTTGATCAACGGAACATCAGATGCATGAACCTGCAACTGAGAACGTAGATGACGCTTACGCTTGGTGCTTTTTTTGGTCAAGATGTGAGCACGGTGTGCTTGACGGTGCTTGAAACCGTTACCAGTCTTTTTGAAGCGCTTTGCAGCACCACTATGACTCTTAATTTTGTTAGGCATGCTAATAAAATCTCATTCGCATTGTTAATATAACAACAGAAGGTGGCTATTACGTTTCCTGGACTTACGCCCAGGAAGTTGAATAACGCTTTATACTGACCTAACTGCCTACTTTTTCTTGATGGGTGCTAACACCATGGTTAGCTGACGACCTTCCATCTTTGGACGCAATTCCACATTAGCCAGTTCAGAAAGATCATTCTCAACTCGCTTCAGTAGCTTCATGCCCAATTCCTGGTGAGCCATCTCACGACCGCGAAAACGCAAGGTAATCTTAGTCTTGTCCCCATGCTCTAGAAACTTAATCAGGTTGCGAAGTTTCACCTGATAGTCTCCGTCTTCAGTGCCAGGACGGAATTTAATTTCCTTAACCTGGGTTTGAATCTGCTTCTTCTTAGCGGCGGCCTTTTGCTTCTTCTCTTCATACAGCTTTTGGCCGTAATCCAGAATTTTACAAACAATTGGATCGCCGTCAGAAATTTGTACTAAATCTAGACTGGCTTCTTGAGCTTTCTCAAGGGCGTCACGCATGGACACAATGCCCAGCTGCTCCCCTTCAGCACTAATTAGTCGGCATTCCCGAGCTTTAATGTTTTCGTTTATAGATGCCCTTTCAGGACGTGCTCGGTTATTTCTATTATCGCGTCTAATTGTGATTACTCCGTCAAACTAATGTTTTGGCCGCGGCTGGCTACATCGTCTTTTAACAACTGGGCAAAGTCTTCAGGGCTCATTGTGCCCAAATCTTCACCGGAACGTGTACGTACCGCCACCATGTTAGAAGCCACTTCTTTGTCCCCTGCAACTAATAGGTAGGGAACCTTCTGTAAAGTGTGCTCGCGGATTTTAAAGCCGATCTTCTCGTTTCTCAAGTCCGATTGTACTCTAATTCCACTTTTTGCAAGAATATTGGCCACTTTTTGAATATATTCGCCCTGATTGTCGGTAATATTCAATACCACCGCCTGAATCGGTGACAACCAGGCCGGTAAATTACCCGCATGATGCTCGATCAGAATGCCAATAAAGCGCTCTAATGAACCCAAAATAGCACGATGAATCATCACTGGAGTTTGGCGATCGCCGTTTTTATCCACATATTGAGCACCTAAACGCCCTGGCATGGAGAAGTCTAGCTGGATTGTTCCGCACTGCCACTCTCGCCCTAAGCAATCACGTAAGGCAAACTCAATTTTAGGGCCGTAAAACGCTCCCTCCCCTGGTAGATAAGTAAAGTCCAGCTCGCTGCTGTCTAATGCATCAGCCAAGGCCTTTTCGGCATCATCCCAAACTTCTTCACTGCCAATGCGTTGCTCTGGTCGCGTTGACAATTTAACCGCCACGTCATCAAAGCCAAAGGTTTGATACGTGTCTAAGATCATGGCAATACAACTGTTCACCTCTGCCAGTATTTGCTCTGGGGCACAAAAAATGTGCGCATCATCTTGCGTAAATGAACGCACTCGCATTAAACCGTGCAACGCACCGGATGGCTCATTACGGTGACAACAACCAAATTCAGCCAAGCGCAAGGGTAAATCACGGTAACTTTTAAGACCTTGATTAAATATTTGAATGTGCCCAGGGCAGTTCATGGGCTTAATGGCGTATTCACGCTTTTCTGACACAGTGGTAAACATGCCGTCAGCAAACTTATCCCAATGCCCTGATTTCTCCCACAAAGAACGATCCATCACCATAGGCGCTTTGACTTCGTCATAACCGAACTGAGATAGCTTTTGACGTACAAATTTTTCAAGTTCGAGGAAAATACTCCAACCCTTAGCATGCCAAAACACCATGCCAGGCGCTTCTTCTTGCCAATGGAACAAATCTAGGGTCTTGCCCAGTTTTCGGTGATCGCGCTTCTCAGCCTCTTCTAAACGGGTTAAGTAGCCCTTAAGCTGCTTCTTGTCGGCCCAGGCGGTACCATACACACGCTGCAGCATCTTGTTATCGGAATTACCACGCCAGTAAGCACCTGCCACCTTCATTAACTTGAAGTTTTGGCAAAATTTCATGTTTGGCACATGGGGACCACGACACATATCGACGTATTCTTCGTGGTAGTACAGAGCCGGCGTGGAATCTTTCGGGATGTTTTCATCCAGAATTTGAATTTTGTAATCTTCGCCACGCGCTTCAAATACATCACGGGCTTCTTGCCAAGAGCCAATCTTCTTAATGACCTTGTAATTGGTTTTCACTAGGTGCGCCATGCGCTTTTCAAGCTCTTTAAGCTCGGCTTCATTGATAGGGAAATCGGCATCTATATCGTAATAAAAACCATCATCAATAGTCGGGCCTATGGCCATCTTCACATTCGGCCATAATTGCTTGATGGCATGGCCTAACAAGTGCGCACAGGAGTGACGCAAGATCTCGAGACCTTCGTCGTCTTTGGCGGTAATGATGCGCAAAGTGGCATCTTGCGCCATAAGGTCACTAGCATCTACTAGCAGACCATCTACAACACCGGCAATAGTGGCTTTTGCCAGGCCAGGGCTAATATCGGCGGCCACATCCAAAACAGATACGGCAGAATCAAACTCGCGCAGCGAGCCATCGGGAAGTGTTATAACAGGCATGGTATTTCCTTAAGTCAGTGGTGACCCCTACAAAGGGCCACGTGAAAGCTCTTTAAATGCCAACCTCACTTGCTTATGCAACCGCAATTGTACTTACCAAGTACAGCTACCTGCATCGCCCAGAGAGAACATTCGAGCCATTATTAATACAGCGTAAACCAAAATAGCCGAGCGAGAACACCCGAACATTTCATTACGGCGTAAACTAAAAAAGGCACTGTGCATATAAATGCACAGCGCCCAAACAAATTCTTGGTAGTCGCGACTAGATTCGAACTAGCGACCCCCACCATGTCAAGGTGGTGCTCTAACCAACTGAGCTACGCGACTAAGATGCGGGGATTTTACTGGGTTTTTATTGCTTTGCAAGCTAAGGGGTTGATTTTGGAGGGTTTATTTAATGATTGCTACAGGTACTAATTTAACTAAAGGCACGCACCCGACTTCATTTCAACTAGGCTCAATCACTCGCAGGTGCGAGTTCGCACGAGGGTGCACCTGCGCCCGACACACCCCATCAATCACCTAAATTGAATCCTGCCAGACCCCAACATCACTCGCAGGGGCGAGTTCGTACAAGGGTGCACCTGCGCCCGATACATCCCCAGCAAACACCTCAATTGAAGCCTGCCAGCCCTTAACATCACCCGCAGGTGCGAGCTCCTACAACCAAACAGCATCCCAATGAGGATAATTACCCATCTTCTTCACTAGCCCAGCTCGCAATGGGTTGGCCACTATATACCTAGCAACATTCGCCAAATCCTCATCCGCCCGAATAGCATGGTCATAAAAGCCTTTATTCCAGACATTGCGCCCCTCATACTTAGTATAAAAAGATTTCACCCGCTGAATCAGCCCAGAAATTGAGCCCCCTCTTTAATTCAAATAACCAATGCACATGATCAGGCATCACAACAAACGCCATAGTTTGAGCAAACCCTTGGCACTGACACCCACCCAACAGACCAATCAAGTACCGAGCCTTATCAAAGTCATTAAAAACTGGCTTTCGGTTAGAGGTAGAAAAAACCAAATGATAGACACATCCAATTTCAGAGTACCTGCCTTTTCTAAGCTCAGCATATCCTTTGCCATTGAGCATTTAACACCTCGTATAATTTGCACTGGTCGCGAGCAGGCTCGCTCCTACAGCATTTCTGCACCCGTACGAGCGAGCCTGCTCGCGATCCGCAACCATTTTCAGCTATTCTTAATCAATTGCTCCTTCACCATCTGCAGGTCATCCCGCAACTTGGCCGCCAACTCAAACTGCAAATCCTTGGCCGCGGCAAACATCTCATCTTCCACCTTATGAATTCTTTGGTTAAGCTCACCCACGGTAAGCTTGCTTATGTCCTTGGCCTTCTTGGCCTTGGCACCAATCTTCTTACCTGGGGTGACTGCCCCTTCCAGAATATCCGCCACAC
>MAAD01000039.1 GCA_002162985.1 Bermanella sp. 47_1433_sub80_T6
AACCCTACCAGGCTGTCTAAACGGTCAGCCAAGGCAAGTGATAAACCGGTCACTGTAGCCGGCAATACATCACCCGAGAAAGACGGTTTGTATTGCTCAACCATAGCCGCACATACATCGCTGTGTTCGCCATCTTGCTTGGCATAATAAGAACCGGCGATTCCTTGCAGGTCAGAAAACTCGTTCACCATGTCGGACAGTAAATCGGTTTTACATAATAGCGCGGCACGTTCAGCAAGCTTGGCGTCTCCGCCGATGGCAGCAGCAATTTTTCCAGCTAGTGACTGCAAGCGCAATGACTTGTCTTTCAAGGTGCCTAGCTTCTGCACCCACACCACGGTGGATAGTTTTTCTACGCGGCTCTCAAGGGTTTGCTTGAGGTCGGTATCCCAGAAAAATTTAGCATCGGCCAAACGAGGGCGGATTACTTTTTCATTACCGTGAATAACTTGCTGCGGATCTTTCGATTCGATATTACAAATGGTGATGAAATTTGGCATTAACTTGCCATTTTTGTCTTCCACGTGGAAATATTTCTGGTGCTCTTTCATGGAAGAGATCAGCGCTTCACTGGGCACATCCAAAAACAATTCATCGAAGTTACCGGCCAATGCGGTGGGCCATTCGTTTAATGAAGCCACCTCATCCAACAAGTCTTCATCAATTACAGCTACGCCACCCAGCTTCTCGCCTGCGGCAATGACCTGGCTGCGAACTAACTCTTTACGCTCATCATAATCGGCCAGTACTTTACCCTGTTCTTTCAAGGTGCCTTCGTAGGCGGCTGGGCTGGTAATGACAATTTCACGGTTGGCGTGGAATCTGTGACCCTTAGTGAAGTAGTTGGATTTAATGCCCAGAATATTGGCTTCAATGACTTTGTTATCCAGCAACATTAAGATCCAGTGCACCGGACGCACAAATTCAATGCGGCTGCTGCCCCAACGCATGCGTTTAGCGATGGGTAGCTTGGCCAGTGAATCGGTGACCGCAACGGGTAATTCAGTGGCGGCGTTGGCACCCTCAACATCTTGTGCGTAATAAAGGCGTTCACCTTTTTCATCTGTGATGCGACCCACCTGATCAAACTCGATGCCGTTGGCGCGGGCAAAACCCTGGGCTGCTTTAGTGGGCTTACCATTTTCGTCAATGGCTACGTTGACGTAAGGGCCCAGTTTTTCAACCTTGGTAGATTTACCTTGGGTCTGTAAGCCGTGAATGCGTAGGGCTAAACGGCGCGGTGCGGCAAACAGTTTGCTACTTTCAAAAGACAACTCTTTTGACTTTAAGTGAGCTTCAATACCAGCCTGAAAAGCCTTGGCCAACTTTTTAAGAGCTTTAGGGGGTAATTCTTCTGTGCCAATTTCAACTAGAAAGTCTTGTGTGCTCATTATTTGGCTCCCTTCTTGGCAGCTTTAGCGGCTTTTTTGGCGGCGGCTTTTGCAGCTGCTTTATCTTCGGCGTCGGCCAGGGCCAACACTTCATCGCGTAACGCGGCTGGGGCTAACGGGAACTTCAAATTACGACGGCTTTGGAAATAAGACATGGCCACCTGACGAGACAAGGTACGTACTCGTAAAATGTAACCCTGGCGCTCGGTCACCGAAATGGCATGACGGGCGTCCAGCATGTTAAATGCGTGGGAGGCTTTCAAAACTTTTTCGTAGGCAGGCAAAGGCAAACCGGCGGTAATTAAACGAGCACAGTCTTTTTCGTGTTGATCAAATGCCTGGAACAAAAAATCCACATCGGCGTGTTCAAAGTTGTAGGCCGACATTTCCACTTCGTTTTGATGGAACACATCGCCGTAGGTCACTTTAGATCCATCCGGGCCATAGCTCCAAACCAGATCAAAGATGCTGTCTACTTCCTGCAGGTACATGGCGATACGCTCAAGCCCATAGGTGATCTCGCCAGTAACCGGGTAACATTCCAGGCCACCCACTTGCTGGAAGTAGGTGAACTGAGTTACTTCCATGCCGTTTAGCCATACTTCCCAACCCAAACCCCAGGCACCCAGAGTAGGGCTTTCCCAGTTGTCTTCCACAAAACGCACGTCGTGCACGCTGGTGTCGATGCCAATGAGTTTCAGGCTTTGCAGGTATTTATCTTGAATATCAATAGGGGCCGGCTTCATGGCCACCTGGAACTGGTAGTAATGCTGCAAGCGGTTAGGGTTTTCACCGTAACGGCCATCGGTGGGGCGACGACATGGCTGCACGTAGGCGGCATTCCAGGTTTCAGGGCCAATGGCGCGCAAAAAAGTCGAGGTGTGAAAGGTGCCTGCGCCCACTTCCATATCCACTGGCTGGTTAATCACGCAGCCTTGTTTTGCCCAGTAATCTTGTAGGGTCGCAATGAGCCCCTGAAATGTTTTTACGTCGTACGCTGGTTCTGACAATGTGGCCTGCCTTGGATGTTAATGGCCCTGTGGTTTAACAGTGGCCCATTACAAAGTATTTGGATGGAAAAACGCCCGATTATACTGGGCCGGCGGCGGTTAAGCCAGTTTGGGAAGGTGTCAGTTAGCTTAGTATAGGGTTGAGCCCGTTTGAGCAGGTACCTGAAGTAATTTGAGTACGAGGGTACCCTGTGCCCGATCTTGCGGCCTATCGCTAATGGGGTGAGGGTCTACACTATTACCATTCCTGTCTGGCAGAGTTATCCATTAATTATTCCCAGGCCGCTAGGGGAAAATAAGCTGCACACAGGCCCCTTGTTTGGGGTTGTTTTGAATGGTGATGCTGCCGGTTTTATCATTGCGTTTATGGGCCTTAATGGCTTGTTCGATAAGGTACAGTCCCAGCCCACTCTTGGTACCATGCAAACTAAACGCGCCTTTTTTCAGCTGTTCTTCATTGAACCCCGGGCCGTTATCTTCAATTTTGATCATCCAGCCGCCGTCATCAAACTCTTCAACTCGCAACTTAAACATCTGGGCGCCGGCCTGGTTGGCATTCATGAAGGCGTTATGCAGCGCAATCTCTAATAATTGTTCGTCGTAAAAGGCGTTAAATTCCTGATCGAAGTCCAACTCAAACTTCATGTCGTGCAGGCTCGAAAACTCATGAATAATGGGTTTAAGGGTATCGATGAGCCAATGCTCGTCCTCGCTGGGTTCAAAAGACTGGTGCTGAATCTTCAAGATAGACAGCATTTCGATGAGTTTGTAATTCAATACCTGGCTATGTTGCTGAATTTTGTCCAGGGACATTTGGTATTGGTCGTGGCCCACCAGTTCATCGGCCAGGTCTTCTTGTACGCTTAACAAAGCTTGCATTTGGTTTTTAATGTCATGCAGTTCGGCGCTTAATAGCGTGTCGAAGTCGAAGGCCATGTTTACCTCTAGAAATGTGTTGGTCGGCCACGGGCGGCCTTATACGATAGTGTATGGATGGCACGTATTAGGGCAATGCTCTGCCCAATTGCTAGATGGCGCGCTTCAATCGTGTTTGAGTCTTTTTAAGTTGAATCCATCGGTCATAACGTTCGTCGTGGGCGGGCAGGTCCCCCATGCGCACAAACAACTCATCTACTTCTTTTATCATGGCACGGGTGGGTTCACGCTGATCCATGAAGGTGACCTTGGCCTGAATGGCGTTAACCATGACTGTGTATCCCGCCTCTTTATAGGCGGTGGCCGTGTCAAATAAGTCGATGGCTTGCTGTAACTGGCCGCGCTCAAAGAAGGCGATGGCCTTGTCGTTAATCTCTGTGGTGTATTCGCGTACTACTTGTTCGCTGATTTCATTGCGGGTACGGGTTAATTCGCGGGTCTCGGCTCGGCTCAAGTCCTTGCGTTTGCCTAGTTCTGCCAGCATGTCCTGGGCCTTGGCGTGTTGACTGGTCTCTAAAAATACATTCACCATGCTTAATTGCATGGCACCGGTGGGCTCATTCACATGGGTGAGCAGCTCTTCTGCTTTTACGGCAATAGCCTTGGCGTCGGCTTCCTTGCCCAGGTTGGTATAGGTAGTGCTTTCGATGATAGTAGCTTCAAAGATGTAGTCGGTGTTTTCCTTGTAGAGGGTTTTGGCTTCCTCAACTGCTTTAAAGGCTTCGGTGCTGCCAGCACGGCTGTCGCGATTATTGGCCGGGGTAATCTTGTGCTGCAGGCTCTTGGCAAAAAACAGGTAATTTTTCACCGAGCGATAACAGCTGTGGCGCGCCAGTTTCACCGACATCTTGAAGGCGCTTTCGGCTACGGCAAAGTCCTTATTGGCGTAAGCCAGGCGGCCCAACTCCATTTGCCTTAGTACTTGTTTAGGTGACACATTGGTGGCGCTAATGAGGGTGTTTTGGGCGGATTTAAGGTCTTTGTTTTTAAGGTGAATCTTGCTCAGCAAGTCATAACACTGCACATATTTAGGGTGTTCCCTTAGGGTACGCGCCAACACCTTTTCGGCCTGGGGGTATTTTTCCAGTTTAAAGAGGCAGGTGGCCTTACCCAGTAAGGCCCAGTTGATCTCTCGCTCCTCCAGAATATTCTCGTACAGTGCCAGGGCGTCTTCGAACTTTTTAAGCTTAAGCAGGGTGCGACCCTTAATGCGTTCCACGCGCCGCTTGAGTCTGGGTTGAGCCAGTATCAGTTGTTCACACAGGGCCAAAACGGTTTTTCTGTCTTGTTTGTCCATGGCCTCGTTGATGGGCTTAAGCATTTCCTTGATGGCTAAAATCCGAGTGAGGCGCTGGCGCATCACATCGATGGTGAAGGGTTTGGTAATATAGTCGTCGGGCTCGTATTCTATGGCCCCCATGACCATGTCCATGGCGTTTTCACCGGTGAGCATCACGAAGGTACAGGTGGCTTTAATTTGGTGGGTAAATCTGGCTTCTTCCAGTATTTGCTGGCCGTCGCGGCCACGACCCAGGTTGTAGTCACTGATGATGAGGTCGTAGTCATTATTGAGGATGTAATCGGTGGCCTCGTCCCCATCCATGGCCACATCTACCTTGTCGGCCCCTAGAATGGTGAGCATCTTTTTCATGGCACTGCGCGACTCTACCAAGTCATCGACGGCAAGAACGCGTTTATTGGCGAGCATCGTGCTCAAATCGGCCATAACAATTCCTTCTATACTTAACTGAGCATAGCAAGGACTGCAGGCTTCGCTGGGTAGTGGCGAAAATTAATGAAATAAGGCAAAGTGCCCGTCATTTTCAGGCTACAGTAAATCTCCATGGACATTAAAT
>MAAD01000088.1:0-4100 GCA_002162985.1 Bermanella sp. 47_1433_sub80_T6
GTTTTGTTTCTTTGGCCGGCATCGTGGTGAACAACTCCATCTTGCTGGTGGAGTTTATTAAGTTTCGGGTGAGCGAGGGGCATGCCATTCATGAAGCCGCGGCCCTGGCCAGCAAGGACCGGTTTCGCGCCATATTTATAACCACCCTCACCACTCTGGCCGGCATGATGCCTTTGTTATTTGAAACCAGCTTACAGGCCCAGGTACTGGTGCCGTTGGTGTGCAGCATCGTATTTGGCCTCATGAGTTCTACTCTTTTAGTACTGTTTGTGGTGCCCGCCTTATTTTCAATTCTGGAGGATGTGGGTTTCAAGGAACCGCAGGAAATTGAGCCATTAACCCCGCAAAGCTTCGACAATGAAAATTAGCATCTTTTTCTAGGCGCAATACGCCATGCCGTGGGCTAAAACCAGCAAGCGGGCTAGGCTTAACAGATGAATGGACTCACCCGTTAATGAACGGCTTCAATGAACAGTACCGGCAGTTGGTTGAACATGCCCCAGCGGGCATCTTTTATACCGACATGTCTGGGCTGTGCAGCTATAGCAACCGGGCTTGGCAGGATATTTTCCAGCTGAGTTTTGATGATGCCCTGGGTAATGGTTGGGGCCGGCATTTACATCCGGATGACAGCCAGTGGTTGCTGGAGCAATGGCAAACATCGGTAGAAAAACAACAGAATTTCCATGCCCAGTTCCGCCTAACCCTGCCCGACGGCCAGGTGCGCCATGTGCAGTCTGATGTCAATATTATCAGCAACGATGATGGCCTGCCCTTGGGCTACGTGGGTTTTGTGCAAGACATTAGCCGCCGCATTGATACCGAGCAACAATTACTGGAAAGTGAAGGTCGCGCCCGCGCCATCATAGAGCAATCCAGAATTCCCTACGCGGTACGGGGTGACAACGATGACATCGTTTACCTTAACCCAGCCTTTAGTAACACCTTTGGTTATACCTTGCTGGACATCCCCACCTCCCATGACTGGTTCTTAAAAGCCTATCCAAATGAGCAGTACCGACAGCAGGTTCTCTCTCGCTGGCAAAACAATCTGGATATGATTGAAGACACTGATGATCACATAGACCCCATTGAAGTACAGGTATGCTGCAAGGACGGCAGCGTGAAAACCGTACAACTGGCGCCCACTCGATTGAGGGACAGTCAGGGGGATAAATACGCGGTAAGTCTGTATGACATCACCGAATTTAAAAAAGTAGAAACCTCCCTCAAGGAAAGTGAAGAGCGGTTTAGCCTGGCCGTGAACGGCAGTAGCGTGGGCATTTGGGATTGGGATTTACGCAGCGGTAAAGTCTTTTATGCGCGAGAATTAAAAAATGAAATGGGTTACTCCGAAGAGGAGTTCCCTAACACCGGCGATGCGTTTTATTCCCACATGCACCCACAAGATGTGGAAGGGGTAAAAAATGCAGTGGCCCTGCATTTTTCATCCGACATTATTCCCTACCGGGTGCAATATCGTATGCGCCACAAAAATGGTGTTTATCAATGGTATCAGGCCGAGGGCAAGGCACTTAAGGATAAACAGGGCCAGGCCTATCGTATGGCCGGTAGCCAAATTAATATCACCGAACAGATGCACACTCATGACCGACTCAGCCTGGCCAATACTGTGTTTGAGCAAAGCAGTGAAGCCATACTGGTGACCGATAGCCAGGGCAAAATAGAGGCGGTAAATCCGGCCTTTTGCCTGTTAACCGGCTATGAACAGGAAGAAGTGCTTAACAAAAGTTTTTTATTGCTCAACAGTAGACGAAATGAACGAGCCTTGATTCGTTCCATACAACAGGCCCTTAAAAAAAACAATTGCTGGTCAGGTGAAATATGGAGCCGTAAAAAATCAGGTGAGGAATTTGCCGAGTCCATCATGATTAATGCGGTGAAAGACGATAACGGCGAGACCGTGCGTTTCATCGCCCTGTTCACCGACATCACTGACCAAAAGCAAACCCAGGAGCTGATCTGGAAACAGGCCCACTACGACAACCTAACCCAGTTACTTAATCGCCACAGTTTTACTCAATACCTGCAACAGGCGGTGAAGAGCCAGTTTCCGTTTTCATTGTTATTCATTGACCTGGATCACTTCAAACAAATTAACGATACCCTAGGGCACAAAACCGGAGACGAGTTATTAATCCAGGCGGCGGCACGCATTCAACATTGTGTGCGTGCCTCTGACATAGTGGCGCGTTTTGGCGGAGATGAATTTACAGTAATTTTAACCGGCATAAAAAATATCAACAGCATCAAACGCATTAGCCACGACATTATCACGCACTTGGCCGAACCCTATAAGCTCAACGATGAAAATGCCTACATCAGCGCCAGCATTGGCATCACCCAATTCCCCATCGACAGCGTCGTGGTTGAAGACCTGTATAAATACGCCGACCAGGCTATGTATGATGCCAAGCGATCCGGGCGAAATCGCTTTGCCTTTTTTACCCAAAAGATGCAGGAAAATGCCAACCGGCAAAGAAAGATAGGGGCCGACTTACGCATCGCCCTGGAACAAAACCAATTCAAGGTTTTATACCAGCCCATTATTAATTTAAAGACCGGAGAAATATATAAAGCCGAGGCTTTAATACGGTGGATTCACCCACAAAAAGGCACCATCAGTCCCGCCGACTTTATTCCCATTGCCGAAGACACAGGGTTAATCATAGAGATTGGCGATTGGGTATTTAAACAGGCCGCTATGCAGGCCAAGATTTGGCGTAAAAATTACAACGAACATTTTCAGGTGAGTATCAATAAGAGCCCGGTACAGTTCTATAACACCAATGCCAGCGCAGAAGAAAGCTGGAGCCTGTTTTTAGAGACCATTAATTTAGCCGGTAATGGCATCACAGTAGAAATTACCGAGGGATTATTATTAGACAGTGTTAACGTGGTGAAAGATAAGATAGATGATTATCACCAATCAGGCATGCAGATTAGCCTGGATGATTTTGGTACCGGTTACAGCGCCTTAAGCTACTTAAAGAAGTTTCAAATCGATTTTATAAAAATTGATCAAAGCTTCGTTAAAAATATCGAGGACGATGCCTACGATAAAATATTATGTGAAACCATCATCAGCATGGCCCACAAGTTGGGTAAAAAAGTCATTGCTGAGGGCATAGAGACCGAACAGCAAAGACAGTTTTTACTGGATGCCGATTGTGATTACGGGCAAGGCTATTTATTTTCAAGGCCCATCAGCAGCGATGAACTTAGCGAGCTATTGAAAAACAATAATTCTTCAACAGCCGATTAAGGGCACCTAAAATAGTTTTATGGGTTGGCGGTTAATTGTTGCGGCAAGGCACAATCCAGAATCTTGGCATCAAACACTGCCCCCACTAACATACGATTACCCTGCACCGCGCCCACACTGGAAGCCGATAGCTGAGAACCTGAGTCCAGCAACACTTCCTCTACCTTGTAAGAACCATCGGCCACCGACACTTTTAATATCTGGGAGGGCGCCAGCTTTGTGCTGTCTTTGGCGTGGCCCACAAATTTAAGCAGCTGAGGGTGCGCACCAATCCAGATATCCCCGTTTTCATCCAGCTCGATGTTGTCCACTCCGGTGCCACTGTCCACAGTTTTTTGCAGGGTAAGCTCGTTGCTGACTGGGTCACGCTGATAAATGTTCAGGCTGCGCTCGGTAAGGGCGCTAAGATAAAGCGTGCTGCCATCGCTACTTACATTAATGCCATTGGCATAACCAATACCGCTCAATACCTGCTTGGATGTTTCCCCATCAAAATAAGCCACGCTGGATAATTTAAGGCTAAGGTAATCTTCCAACACCCGCATGATACCGGTGCGGTATTTGTGATCGTTGGTTATATAAAATTGCTCGGCACCTACGGCCACTAGATCGTTGGGGGAAATTAAACCGGGGCCGGTGATGGTTTTAAATAGATTCAGCTTGCCATCCACCAGATCAAATATATTCACCGAATGTTCATGGTGACTGTGGTTGATGACAAACACCCGTTGTTGGCCGTTTGGCATCTGATACAGGCTAATGCCGTGGGGTCTAAAGTCTTCCATTTGAGGGGAGATTTTTACAAATTGTTTGC
>MAAD01000088.1:4143-5126 GCA_002162985.1 Bermanella sp. 47_1433_sub80_T6
ATCCTGAGTGATGCGACGATCATAACCGGATACCAGGGCAATGTTGCTATTGGGCAAGAAACTAATGTCTTCGGCCCCTACCACGCCAGGCACCACCTCACACTGCCCAGCAAAGTGCGGGTTAATATCTTTAAACTGGCCGGCGTCATTTAGAAAGCTGGCCACCCACACACTTAGGCCCACGAGACTGGTTAAGGCGATTATTTTTTTCATTATTATTTCCTGTAGCGTCATGTAATACCCAAACACTAATGGAAAAAGCTCAGCTGAGCCAGAAACTTTCTGTTATCCACAACCCAAAGAATTTGCCCCCATGTTAACGAACATGGGGGCAATGCATAACGTGCAAGCCCATCACATGGGCAAGTAATCCACATACCCCTGAGCCCCAAGGCTATAAAAGCGAGTTGAATCCGCCTCACTTAAGGGGGCGTTTTCTTTAAAGCGCGCCACTAAATCCGGATTAGCAATAAAGGGCATGCCAAACGTCACCGCATCGGCCAAGTTGCTGTTAAGCGCTTCATGGGCACTGGCGGCACTGTAACCACCATTGGCCAATAATACGCCGCTGTATTTTTCACGCAGCCGCGGCGTTAAATATTCCATGTTGGATTCTTCATTAGGTTTGCTTTCCAACACATGCACATAAGCCAGGGAAAATTCGTTAAGCTGCTCCACCGCCTCACTAAAAGTATCTTGATACTGGCTATCACTAATGCCCCAGGTGCTGTTGGTGGGCGATAATCGTATGCCTACCCGTTCACTGCCAATCTCGCTGCACACCGCCGCCACCACCTCGCGCATAAAACGCAGGCGATTATCTATGCTGCCTCCGTATTCATCGTTGCGTTGGTTGCTGCTGTCGCGAGTGAACTGGTCAATTAAAAAGCCGTTGGCGGCATGAATTTCAACTCCGTCCAATCCGGCATCTATGGCCCGCCGCGCCGCTTGGGCAAAGTTTTGCACCTGAATTTTAATTTCAC
>MAAD01000082.1 GCA_002162985.1 Bermanella sp. 47_1433_sub80_T6
CTGGTATTAAGGAAACCCGCCTCATTAAAGACGCCAAAATAGGTGGCAACAGCGATACCTGGGATGGCATTGGCAGTTTTGTTTATTTGGCCGATGCCCGCTACCTGCCTTTTGGTGAGTCGGGTATGCACCCGCACCAAGAGGTGGATGTGATTACCATTATGCTGGAAGGGCGCCTCACCCACGAAGGCTCCATGGAACATGGTCAATCCATGGTGGCCAATCAAGCGCAAGTGCAACGGGCCGGAGGCGAAGGCTTTGGCCACAACGAAATTAACCCCCAGCAGCATCGCACCCGTTTACTGCAACTGTGGGCGTTACCGGAAACGGCGGGCAGCCGGGCAGGCTATAAAATCTACGATACCAACGACGGTGAGCTACATCGGATTTATGGCGGCGGCAAAAATCAAAGCACCACCTTTGATAGCCATACCACCATTGATACCGGGCTGGTGGCTAAGGATTATGTGGTGAAAAGAGAAGGGGAGCATCTGGTATATGTGGTTAATGGTGAGGCCATGGTTAATGGCCAAATGGTGCAGGACGGAGACTTAATTAGGGCACAAGAAATAGACCTTAAGGTTATTAGTGATAGCGCGCATCTTACATTGATTGGTATGGCATAAATGCAATCAAGACGCCCCTGCTTAGGGGGCGTTTTATTAGGTTAACTTAATAATAGTGTTTTAACTTTAGCCGGTCACAAATTGCGGGGCGAAACCCATGCTCCAAACAATCACCGTACCTACCCGGGTTATCACCAGATAAACCAGGGCCACGGTTAGGATGGCACCACTAAAAGGTATGGCTCGCTCCTTTTCTATGCCCAGCACGATAGGCAGGCCATCGTACATGAGGTAGCCGGTGTAACCGGCGGCGGCTAGAAATACCAAGGTATTCACTATGGGTTCAGGGTACAGCAGAATAAACCCGGCCAAAAACATGGGAGTACAAGAGTAGGCGGTAAGAGCGATGCCATAGGCAAAATAATTATCGTGGTGGCTGCCATAGTTTTTACTCATCCAGTCGATGGCCCAGCCCAGGCTAAATACTCCCACCAACATGGCAACGTAAGTTAGGACCACCAGGGGCAGGGCGCTTTCAGGGGTAAGTTTAGTCAGGGGGCCACTGCCCACCTGCCAGCCAATTTGGGTGGTGGCTATGTACGCACAGATGGGGCTGATAAGCGCCAAGATTCCCACATAGGCGCCATATACCAAGAGCGGGCTTTTATGCTCCTTTTTTATATGGCTCCATTCTTCGTCTGGGTGGGTGAACATTCCAAGTACATGACTTAATAGCATATTCCGGCCTCTGGCTAGGGAAGGAGTAAAGCGTCGTGAACCGTTAACGAGTAGAACAACGCCCTACCTTATATATAGTTCAAAATCACTCTGGCAGCGAACTGAGCCTTTATGATCAGGGTCGGTGTTGCGATCAGTAGGATTGACTGTCCCGCTTAAAACACTTGACGTGTGAATTTTTCACACTACCATTCTGCATCAGAGATACCCTCTAATTATCGATACAACCGTACTGTTTTTCGGGTTGTGTTTAACAAGGTGCAAGGATGATGACCACATTTCGCTTTTCAATATTCGCCATGGTGTTGGCGTTGAATATAGCCCCTGCGTTGGCGGCAGAAAGAATTGATTATGATGTTGATGATGACGGCTTGATCGAAATTGAGGACCTGCAAGACCTTAACGAGATTGGCAACAACATCACCATTATAGGTGTGGGCGACTACCCCTTTCAGGAGCTTAAAGGGGATACCCTGTATGGCGTAAGTGACGGCTGCCCTCAGGATGGCTGTAATGGTTACGAACTGGTTAAAGATTTAAATTTCGATACCAATGGTAATGGAGAATTGGATGAAGGTGACACCTACTGGAATGAAGGTAAGGGCTGGGATCCCATCGGTAGTTTTTGGGTAAAGTTTGTGGCCGATTTTAATGGCAATGGCTATACCCTGCATAACCTGGCCATGAACCGCCCTGGTGAACCCTGGTTAGGCTTATTTTCGTATAGTGAGCAAGCCCATATTCATGATTTTTCGCTTACTGCCAATCTAATTACAGGTGCCGAAAGCGGTGGCGTTATTGGTTATAGCTGGAAAACCAAATTTGAAAATCTATATTTGGATGTAATGATAGCAGGGGAGCCGGTTGAGGGCGTCTGCGAAGCCAAGTGTGACCCCATCCAGATTGGCGGCATAGTAGGTGTTGCCGATGAAAGTGATTTTAACAACATTGTACTCAAGGCGAGCATTACAGGTTTGGACTGGTTAGGGGGCGTGGTTGGACTGGCGTATGGTTCTGCCAATAGCCAAATTAATGAAGTTGCCATTCAGGCCACTATTACCGGTCAGAATTTTATTGGTGCGTTAGCAGGCGACCTGAATAGCTATCAGGTTCAATCCGTGGTGGCAGTGGCCCACTTGAATGGTCTGCAAAATGTGGGTGCCTTAATGGGAGGGGCCGAACATATAGCGCTGAGTAACGTGCTGGTTTCGGGCGCACTGAATGAGCAAGTAGGGTTGAGTGACTATTCTAATGCTGGCGGTTTTATAGGTGGAGCAGTAAATGGCAGTTTAGAGAATGTTATTAGCTTAATGCGTATGCCCGCCGACCCGGATGAAGACCATAACACCGGGGCACTTATGGCCTATGCCCAAGGGCTAACCATAGATCAGGTTTATTGGGCGCAAGACCTGGCTCAGGGCACCCGCGCCCATGGCAATAGTTCTCAATATATTACCGGTCGAGGTTTTGACTTAGTGGACATTCAATGTGCCACCCACGCAGCGAGCTGCAATGGATTGGAATTGACCGGTTTTGATGAACCGGTAAACAGCCAAGGGCAAGCATTGTGGGAATTTGGCAATAACGAACAAGCCCCGGTTATGGTATTGGCAGCAGGCACCTTTGGTGACGCAGATGGAGACGGTGAAATGGATGACTGGCCCGCAATTGATGCGCCTATCGTTCCAGACCCAAGAGGGAACCCGGCACAAAACAATGACAGTGATTCACCACTGGGATTAGGCGGGGTATTTTATCTGTGCTGGTTACTGGTACCGTTAATTATTCGCAGGCGTTAATTTTACTATTTTATCTTGATAAAACTTTCAGAGGGCATGCCATTCGGCCTGCCCTTGTTTTCTACTCTGCGTCTGCCAGTTTGTTGCGTAATTCGGCTATTTGAAACTCAGTACTTTGTAGCTCACTAAATACCAGTACATGTTTAAATGGAATGTCTTTGGTAACTTGCCTTACAAAGTACTCTTGAACGGTGTTAAAGGTTTCAAACCCTATTACATGGCAACCATGGGCCTGGCTCCAGATAAGCTGACTCCTTATACGCTTGATCACTTCCGGGCCACATATTTCAAATTCTTTATACTGGTTCAGTATCGCCCATTTTTTAGAATTAAAGCTTCTAACTTTCTCTGCAAAAATCTCTTCATAATGCATCACGCCATCCAGGTTAAAGGCACCCATAGGGCGGCAGATGACTATCCCGTTTTGGATGCCTAATTCAACCTCTCCATGTCGTTTGGAATGGTAGTCGTGAGTCATGAGTAGTGTCTTACAATATACCGGCGTGAAAGCCCGTCACTTATCAATATAGTCTGCAATGCCTCTATTTCCCAATCTGTGGCGACCCAAATAGCACCAGCCACCGTGGCTAAGGCATGCATGCGTTTGTCACTGCCGATTATTTATTTTGATTGGGACTATTCTCTGATCTCACCTTGCGCATTTAGGCGGAATAACAGACGCAACGCTATGGTCCTGAAGTCACCCCATGTAAGGTCTTAGCCGTGGTTTAACTTGGCCTCTTTCAGGGGCATGCCAAAGGCTGATTTGAAAAATTGCTTAAAACCGGTCACGGTTTTAAAACCTAGCTGCTGAGCACTATGTTCAACGCCGCCCTTATACTGATACAGGTAAATTTTAGTTAACTCCATTCGGGCGAGTGTTAACAGGTCTGAATAGGAGCTGCCGGTTTTATGCAGGCGTTTTTGCAGGGCCCTAACGCTAATCTCAAGTTGATCGGCATGGCTTTGGCTATTAAAAGCCTTAGGGTGCTTCTGCATCAATGTGTTGGAAATATGGAATGTGGTGTGCTCGACACCGTTATTTTTTTGAGCATATTCCATGGCCCGTTTTAAATAAATATTATGCAAAAATGCGTTACTGGTGATGAACGGGTTGTGAGGGTTGTCTACCTTAAAGCGGATGACACTTAGCGGGCAATTAAATGACATATTACAGTCAAAGACCTGGTGATACTCTTGCGCATAAGGCGGAGCGTCATAATCCAAACTGATGCTGGATGGGGCGTATGGCTGTTCAAGAAAATCCTGGCAAATATTTTTAATATAAACAAACAAGGACTCCACATAAAATCGTCGCTGGTACTGCGACAGCTTCTTACCATAGGGAAAGGTTACACCAATAGAAATTATGCCCTCTTGATGCGTAACAAAGGGGTAGAAGGGTGTTTTTTGCCATTGGGCCAGGTTAGGGATTAATTTAATGCAGGCGGTCACATCTTTTGCCGTCACCATTAAACGGGATAAGTCACATAGCTTGGTGGCGGTGAGTTTAAGGCCAAATTTTAATCCAAGATTTGAGGTTGGATTGACGTCATAAACGGCCTCTATTACTTTCCCACTAGAACCCCTGGCAGCGCAGTATTCGGAAACAGCGGAATGTGGATTAATATTGACCAGCTCACGCAGTATGCTGGAATAAATATCATTAAACATGTGAGCACAACTCAACTTTCAAGCGGACAATTGAACTGTGTTTTTGACATAGGTATTAGGTTGCTTCAAGTTCACTTTTGTTATGAATTTGTATGGCTCACCTCCGTTTAGTAATGGGTGAGATGTCATAAGGAACCTGGGGGTTTCTCCTTGCTTAATTTTTGCACATTTCCCTGCGACAATTTGTCGCATGCCCACAATGTTAGGGGTGCTATACACTATCGCCCTAACTATTTAAAATTCAGTGAATACTGGCCCAGGTCAGCATTTTTAACGTTAAGTTCGGAGTCTCCATGTCAGCCTTAAACCACAGCATTAAACTTGCCTGCGCCTTGCTGGC
>MAAD01000322.1 GCA_002162985.1 Bermanella sp. 47_1433_sub80_T6
GGTAACCATAATGCCTAACTGCTTTAGCTGATCACTCATGTGCAAAGCTTCTTTGGCGTCGCCCACTAAAATAGGTTGTATGGCCGTATTGGAAGGCATTAATTCTAGCCCCAACTCATTGGCCCCCTCGCGAAACAACTTAATGAGAGCTTGTAGGTGCTCACGGCGCTCAGGCTCATTTTTAACTATTTTAAGACTGGTCAGGGTGGCCGCGGCAATGGCCGCTGGCATAGCGGTAGTGTAAATAAAGGGACGTGCGAAGTTGGTAAGGTATTCAATTAAATCCTTGCTTCCCGCCACAAATGCGCCGGCGGTACCAAAACCCTTACCCAGAGTACCCATTAAAACTTGCACATCATCCTGGCCTAAATTTTGTTGCTCGCACAAACCCGCACCCTGTTCACCCAACACGCCAAATCCATGGGCATCGTCCACCATTAACCAGGCATCATGTTGTTTGGCAAGTTTACTTAATTTGGTTAGGTCTGCGCTGTCACCGTCCATACTGAACACCGCATCGGTGACAATGAGTTTACGACGAGCTTCGCTGCGCTGTAGGCGGTTTTCTAAATTGAGTAAATCGTTGTGCAGGTAACGTTGAAACCTGGCGCCACTTAACAGGCCTGCATCCAGTAACGAGGCGTGATTCCATTTATCCTCAAATACCGCATCCTGTTTATCCAGCAGCGCACCCACTACTCCCAAGTTGGCCATGTAACCCGTGCTAAATAAGATCGCGGCTTCGCGACCGGTAAATTCAGCCAAGGCATGTTCCAACTGCTCGTGGTATTGGGAGTGGCCGTTAACAAGGTGCGCCGAACCACTGCCCACGCCAAATTCATCGGCAGCACTTTTAAACGCGGCCACCAACGAAGGGTGATTGGCTAGGCCCAGATAATCGTTACTGCAAAAGGTGAGATATGGCTGGCCATTAATTTTCATTAATGGCCCTTGCGCGCTTTGGGCCACCTGAGTTTGTCGAAACAAACCCTGGTCACGGCGTAACTGCAAATCCGCCTGAAGATTAAATGTCATGACTGCTGAGAAAGATTAAACAGTGGCGTCAAAAAACGGCTGTTGTGTATCGTTCTTTTGAATCTGTTTGCTTAACTGATCGGCCTGACCGTCATCATCGTTGGCCACGATACTTTGTTCGGGCTTCAAACCTAAACGCTTAAACAATTGCATGTCTTTGTGGGTTTCTGGGTTAGGGGTCGTCAGCAAACACTCGCCGTAGAAAATCGAGTTGGCACCGGCCATGAAACACATAGCCTGCATTTCATCGCTCATGCCTTCACGACCCGCCGATAAACGCACGTGGGATTTTGGCATTAAGATACGGGCCACGGCGATGCAGCGTACAAAAATAATGTGATCCAGGTCTTCCACATTTTCCATGGGGGTGCCCTTCACCTTGATTAACATGTTCAAGGGCACACTCTCAGGCTGAACCGGTAAGTTGGCCAACTGGGTTAACAAACCAATGCGGTCGGTTTGGGTTTCACCCATGCCGATGATGCCACCAGAACAAATTTTCATGCCGCTGTCACGCACGTTTTGCAGTGTATCCAAACGGTCGCCGTAGGTGCGGGTGGTGATGATTTTTTCGTAAAATTCAGGGCTGGTATCCAGGTTGTGGTTGTAATAATCCAGACCCGCTTCAGCCAACTGGCCCGCCTGATCTTCATCCAACATGCCCAGCGTCATGCAGGTCTCTAGCCCCATGGCACGCACGCCTTTAACCATATCCAATACATAAGGCATGTCACGCTTGTTAGGGTTTTTCCAGGCGGCGCCCATGCAAAAACGGCTGGAGCCTTTGGCTTTGGCTTCGGCGGCTTTATTCAGTACCGCTTCCACTTCCATGAGGCGCTGTTTTTCAAGGCCAGTGTTGTAATGAGCCGACTGAGGGCAGTATTTGCAATCTTCCGGGCAAGAGCCGGTTTTAATGCTTAATAGGGTGCTTACCTGTACTTCGTTGGGATTGAAGTGCTCGCGATGTACTACCTGTGCCTGAAACATAAGGTCGTTGAATGGCAGATCGAACAAAGCCTGTACTTCGGTCTTGCTCCAGTCGTGACGAACGTTGGTTTGGCTGGCGCTCATGGTAAACCTCTTTTAATTTCTTGGTCGACGCCGTATTGCCTACACTTAAGGTGATCTTGTCATTACGCGGCTTTTGCTGTGGCAAAGCCTAGTGTGTGGGCAAACACAAATCGTCAAATTGACTATTTAATATGAGGGGCCATGTTAACCACTTATTTCAGGCAGTCAACCACTTCAATTATCAAGGTTTACAAGAGCCTATTAAATATACAGTGTATTTATTGCCTGCAGGACAGCGTTAATAACATATGCCCGGACTGCCTGGACGCCTTGCCCACCCTGGGCCAGCACTGCCCTAAATGCAGCGAGCCCAACCACCACGGGCAGTTATGTGGCCATTGCCTGAAGAACCCACCGGCCTTTGATGAGGTATTTTGCCCCTTTGCCTACCAGCCTCCCTTGAGTGATTTAATTCATCGCTGGAAAAACCGCCCCCACACCCTGGGCGTAGAATTGCTGGTGCAGCGGCTTGTGGATAATTTATCCGAACATACCTTTGATAGGGTCATTCCAGTGCCTTATTACTGGAGAAAGCTGCTGAAGCGGGGCCACAACCCGGTGCGAGCCCTGGCTAAACAACTTAGCCAACAACTGCATACACAGCTCTTAGATGCAGTGATACGGGTTAAACCTGTGCAAGACCAGCAAGGTCTGGATCGTAAACAAAGACTACAGAACCTGCGTGGGGTGTTTGAGCTCAAGGCCAAATACAAACCCCAATTGAGACACAATAATATCCTGTTGGTGGATGATGTGGTCACCACAGGGGCCACCTGCAATCACATTAGCAAGCTATTAAAGGCCGCCGGCGCCCAGAGCATAACCCTGGCTTGCCTGGCCAGAACACCCGCTAAGAGTTGACTAGGTCGAGCTTGCCAACCACTCCCCTCGCCACCACCGGCTCAAACCCGTAAACTAGGGGCATTATTTAATAGAGCCAAGCTATGTCCCACGCTTACGACCTGCTGACCCCGGATACCATCTTAAATGCCATCGACACGATTCTGGTGCCCCAGGGCAAGTTCACCAGCGGCCATCAGTTAGCATTAAACAGCTACGAAAACCGTGTATACCAGATTGGCATCGAAGAAGAAGGTGACGAACAACCCAGCAGTGTCATCGTTAAATTTTACCGCCCGCAGCGCTGGAGTGATGAATGTATTCTGCAGGAGCACCAATTCACCCTTGAAGCCAAAGAGGACGAACTGCCGGTCATTGCTCCCTTGGTGATTGATGGCAAGACCCTGTTTGAATCCCATGGTTTTCGCTTTGCGTTATTTCCTAAACAGGGCGGCCAGAGTGGGCAGATAGAAAACCTGCCTGACTTTGAGCAAATGGGCCGTTTATTGGGGCGCCTGCATCAAACCGCCAACTGCATGGAATCAGACCAGCGCCCGGTGATGACCCCCACCACCTTTGCCCAAGACAGCCGCTCATATTTGTTAGAAAATAACTTTTTAGACCCTGAGTTTGTGCCCGCCTATGAAAGCGTCAGCAAAGACTTATGTGACGTTTTACAAGAGCGCTGGGATACCTATGCACCCAGCCTTAAGCTGGTGCACGGCGACTTGCACGCCGGCAATTTAATTTGGTACCAACAGCAGCCTTACATGCTGGATCTAGACGACTGCTCTCTGGCTCCGCGTATTCAGGATATCTGGATGTTATTACACGGCGAACGAGATCAGATGCAGGCCCAGCTGGCCGCCGTGGCTCGCGGCTACGAATTATTTCTACCCTTCCCGGCCCACGAATTACCCTTAATTGAAGTATTGCGCAGCATGCGCCTTATGCACTACAGCGGCTGGTTAGCCAAGCGCTGGGAAGACCCGGCCTTTAAGATGGCCTTCCCTTGGTTTGGCAGTCCACGTTATTGGTCGGAGCAAATATTGAATTTACGTGAACAGCTCGCGGCGTTGCAAGAACCTCACTTACAACTCATTGATTAAAACCAGCGGAAGCAGTTGGCAGTCTGGCAAGAAGCCCCTTTGCAGCCAATAGCTTAACTGGGTACACTCGCCCGCACTTTAAAAAACAAAAAATACTTGGAACAACCATGAAAAAAATACTAACTGCCACGCTTTTGGCCCTAGGTCTCAGCCAGCCTTGCCTAGCCCAGGAAGCCAGCAACATTGTTTCTTTTGATATCAGCAAATTTTACGCTGGGGCCGGCTTTAGCCACAACCGCATCGATCAATCTTCCTTTGGCGGCAAAGATGTTTCAGCCTCGGGCGTGCAAGTATTTGCCGGCTACGACTACGGCACTCGCAATGGTTTTGATATCGCCACCGAAGCCGGCCTCATTCAAACCGGTGAATTTTACTCTGGGTCTAAAGAAGATGCCGATGGCATTTGGGCAGCGGCCGTGGTGAAAAAAGACCTACCTGAAATTGATGACAAGTTAGCCGCCCTCATACGCTTGGGTTATGGCCTGGGTGGTGACGATGGTCTGTTAATGGGTTTTGGTGCCCAGTACCGCTTACAACCACAGGCCTTTGTACGCCTTGAATATCTTAACAAAGACATTACTCAGTCTTTCCAGGTGAACGCGATTTACAAGTTTTAAGCTTTTTTAAAGCAAACCTATAAAAGCTGGCGGCTGCTCTATACTCATTGAACAGCCGCCAACTTCTGTCACCACCATGAAAACCCTACTGCTCACCCTGTTGTTCACCAGTTCCCTAAGCCATTCATTCGAAATGGCCATAAACGACACCCAAATAGCGCCCATGGCCACCATTTATTACACCAAAGATGGGGCCAAAATCCGTCAATCTGGCACCTTATACCTGTTGGGGCAATACTTTGCCAAGTTCACTCAGGAACCTACTATCTATACCGTCATTAAGCGTAAGAACGCCGATAGGCTATTGGCACAGGGCAAGATTCAATCCCTGTGTTACATGACCCCCCAATGGCTTAAGTTCAAGGAAAACCAGGTGGTGTTTAGCAAGCCTTTCATGGTGAATCGTGAAAGGCTGATAT
>MAAD01000011.1 GCA_002162985.1 Bermanella sp. 47_1433_sub80_T6
TTAAATCAAAGCAAATGATGGCGTTTTTATTTTTTGCATCCACCGCCAGCGGCACCATCATGGCGGCACAACCCTTATCTACTCCAAACATGCCAGAAATGTGCAGCACAGGGCGTTTATTAACGGTATCCAGCATGCTGGCCACCACCTCTTTGCGACGCAAATCAAACAAATGCTGATATAACTTGGGCTGTTTGTCTTTGATTAACTTGGCAAGACCTATAGTGGCGTACACATCACTTAATGCATCGTGGGCATTTTCATGCACGATGCCATTGGCGGCACTAAGGTTTTCCAGCTTAAAGCTGACTTTGCCGTCTTCACCCTTGGGCCAGTTAATACCCTCCGGGCGCAGGGCATAGGCGCAACGCATCATGTCCAGTATGTCCCAACGACTGTTGCCATTTTGCCATTCTCGCTGGTATGGGTCATGAAAGTTACGATAGAGGGTATTACGCGTCACCTCATCATCGAAGCGAATGCTGTTGTAGCCGGCGGCACAGGTACCAGGCACGGAAAATATATCATTAATGCGTTTTATAAACGCCGCTTCCACCATGCCTTTTTGCTGGCAGGTTTGCGGGCTAATACCGGTTATTAAGCAGGCAATGGGATGGGGCAGGTAATCGTCACTCTGACGGCAATAGAAGTTTTCGGGTTCATCTATGATGTTTAAATCCAGATCGGTGCGAATACCGGCAAACTGACTGGGTCGGTCCCACACAGGGTTGGCCCCAAAGGTTTCAAAGTCGTACCAAAAAATAGATTCGCTCATGGGCCACGCGCAGTCATAAAAAATAAAGCCAGATTCTAACCAATTTCACCTGGCTACACATCTGGCTATTAGATTATTTTCAATTCTGGCTAAATATCAGTCAATTATGGTTCTTCGGTACTGCCCATGTGAAATTGATAGTTCTGACTGTCGTAGAACTTAATTTCATCTTCTTGAGGGTGAGTCTTGGATTTGCGGATTTCACTCATGAAAAAGTTGTTTAAATCCCTGGCCGATTGCACCGGCAACTCCTCCATGGGTAGATGCCCTACTCCTTCATAAACCAGGTACTCGCTGAAAGGCAGGTCTCGATGAAACATTTGCATCACGTCCAATGGTACCCAGTCATCCAATGCACCCCACATTAACAGGGTGGGCACCATCACCTCTTTTACTTTCTCTCCTAGGCTATCGTCATCTGACATGGCGCGCAGTTTTCTAAATTGTAAAACATACGACTCGCGGTTACCGCGGCGCTGGGTGAAATCAAAATAGCGCTCATACACCTCATCGGTTAATACATCCTTGTTGGCATAGGCGCTTGAAGCGGTGCGGTTCACCATAAACCGAGGCATCATGTAAGGTGTGACCCAGTGAATGCCGGGAAATGAAGCCAAACCCAACCAAAATGGCATATCCTGGGGGTAGCCGGTGGCATTCACCAGCGCCAGCTTATACAGTTTTTCAGGGTGCTGTGCCGCGTAATTCCAGGCGTAGTAGCCACCCAAAGAGTTACCCGCTAAAAAGAAACGGTTTAAACCCAGCTTTTGTGCAAATGCATCAATCATATCCACCATGTACTGGGCACTCTGCCCATTAGGTGCACTGTCGGGGCCGGTTAACCCAAAACCCGGCATATCCAGGCGAATAACACGGTATTTACCCTTAAGTTGTTTTACCCAGGCATCCCAGGTATGCAATGAAGAAGCGACGCCGTGTAATAGTACTAATGGCGGCCCGGTACCTTCGTCACGATAATGAATGGTTAAGCCATTCACATCCATATAACGGCTGGCTGAATTTGTATATTTTTTACTCAATACTTCATAAGGCACAGTTTGAGTGCCCATGGCGGTACAACCAAACAAGGTTAAGCAAAGCAGTAATAAACTGGTGGTGCGTATCTGTAGCCAAGTCATAATTATTATTGTTTTGAATCGTTATTAAGTAGCGTTTTAAACCAGTGCTTTTAAGCAGTGCTTTAAGTCAGTTCTGGATTGTCTTACAAGTGCGTAAAAATAGCCAGAGCCCCATAGAAAGTGGCACACAGGTACAAACCTCGGGCAATTTTACCCAGTAAAAATGGATATTTTCTGGCACAGATGTACTGGGCTTGCCAGTGAGCACCAGCCAAGTAGAATAGCCCCCATATTTCCAACCCCATGCTCTTCATTAATAAGAATTAGGCAGTTAGCTCATGGCAGCGTTTTTAAAAAATTTGTTCACTCCCAAATGGCAACATTCCGATGCCGCCGTGCGCTTGGCTGCCATAGATGCCAACACTGAAGTGCAAATCATCAACACCCTAGCGGTGAAAGATAGCGACCAGGAAGTGCGCCTCAAGGCCATTGGCTTACTACAAGACACGGCCAGCCTAGTGAACTTGCTTGGTGACAAAAACAGCTTTATTAAACAAGCCGCTACCCAGCAGTATTTAACCATTACCCTGGGCTCAGCAGACAGCCAGCAACAGCTCTCAAAAATTGCTCAAGTTAATGATACCCAGCTACTCATGACCATTGCCACCATGATGGGCAACAACGAACTGGCACAGGCAGCCTTGGCCAACATTGAAGATGAACAACAACTGGTTAACTTTATTAAACAGAGCGCCAGCGCCAAAGCCAGACTATTGGCCATGGAAAAGATAAAACAACCGGCCCTGCTTAAGGCCATCGAGAAACAATTCAAAAATAAAGACAAGGCGCTTACCCGTCTGGCTAAAAACAAACTCATTGCATCCCATGAAAAAGAGCAAGAGTTGCAACTGGCCATCACTCACACGAATAATTTATTGGCAAACGCTCAGCAATTGGCCGAAGCTAACTTCAAGCCCACTTTTTTAGCCGAGCTCACCTATTTAAAGCAGGCCTGGTTAAAAGTGGATAGTAGCGAATCCCAGCAAGCTGAGTTTGCCATAGCCATCGATGCCTGCGACAAAACCTTATTAGATAATCAGCAACTTCAGGCTGATCTATTAGCCCAGCAACAAAATACTCAAGACGCGCAAAACCAGCACAAGCAGGCGTTGGATCAATTACATCAGTTATTTGAGTCGTGCAAGTCAGGCGATAAAAGCCACGAAACCGATTTGGCCACCAACCTAAAAGAGATTTCCCTGGCATGGCAGCAAGCCAGCGATTTGAATAAAGCTGACGGCGTTAGCCAAAAAGAGTTTGATACCCTGCTAGCACCAATGCTTAATTTACAATCCAGCCTCAACACCCTGAATAATGCACACCAGGCAGATGAAAAAGAAGCCCATGACTTCTCGGGCCATTTGAAACAATTAAAAAGCTGTGAATCGCTCCTTAAAAAAATAAACTGGCCAAGTGAATTCCCTGCAGGTAAACAACTGCACGCTTTAGAGGCCAAACTGGCACTAAAACGCGCCGCAGTTGACGAACACAAGGCGAATGAAAAGCAAACCTTGGGCACACTTAATACGCTATTGGGGCAGCTTGAAAGCAACATCGAAGACGGCCAACTTAAAAGCGCCAAACAACAAGAAGCCAAGATTCGCAAGCTGATTAAACAGTTACCACCTCAGCAAGATAAAAGCCTTACTAATCTATTCCAGCATTTGAGCAGTCAGCTTAACGAGCTTAAAGATTGGCAGGGTTTTGCTGCCGCCCCTAAATTTGAAAGCCTGTGTGTGGAAATGGAAAACCTGATTACCGCACAAATTGATGCCAAGCAGCTTTCGCACAATATTCACAACCTGCAAGACCAATGGAAAGCACTGGGCGGTCTGCCCGACAAACAACAACACCAAGCCCTATGGACACGTTTCAAAAAAGCTGCCGACACCGCCTACGAGCCTTGCAAGCAATATTACCAGGACCTATCCAAGGTTAAACAATACAACCAGGCTCAGAAGGAAGAGATTTGCCAGCAACTGGAAATTTTCTTCGAGAAAAATGACTGGGAAAGTGCCGACTGGAAAGCCATTCAAGGGTTACTGGATCACGCCAATAGTGAATTTAGAAAATACAGCCCGGTTGAAAACAGCGCACACAAAGCACTGCAAAGTCGCTTTCAACAGGCCAGTAAACACATTCATGGCAAGGTCATTGGCTTTTATCAGGACAACGCCCAACAAAAGCAAACCATCATTGATAAAATCATCGCCCTACAAGAGCAGGACGATTTAAGCAGCGCTATTGAAGAGTGCAAAAAGCAGCAACAAAACTGGAAAGCTATAGGCCCGGCCGGACGTCAGGAGCACAGCCTGTGGAAAACCTTCCGCGAACAATGTGATGCCCTGTTTAATCGCCGCACCGCTGAAAACCAGGCCCACAAACAACAGCAAAATGAAGAAAGAAACAAAGCCAATGCCCTGGTGGAACAAGCCAACTCGCTGCTTGAGCTAACCAGCAATGACGGTTTACAGCAACTAGCCACTTTAAAGCAATCCTTGCAGCAACTGGAAATGGCCCCATCCTTCATGGAGCAAAAAAACCATCAACTGAACAAGATTGAAGAGCAAATACAGCAGCAGCGCCGTGAAAGAAAAGTACAAGCTCAGCAGCAATTGTGGGTAAATGCCATGGACCTTAGCCAGCAACTGGCTCAGTGGGAACTCACTCAACAGGGGGATCAGCAAGCACTCACTGCAAGCATTCAGGAAGCTGAGCTACCCAAGGGTGCGGCAGATGCCTTGCTACTACGCCTTAATGATAAAAAGCCCCACAACAATGACGATTACCTAAGGTTATGCCTTGAACTGGAAATTACGCGAGATGTGGCCAGCCCATCAAGTGACCAAGCTGCGCGCATGGCATTGCAGGTACAGCGCCTACAAAAAAACATGGGCAAAAAACTACCTGAGCAATTCAAACAAATTGAATCATTACAGCTAGAGTGGTTCGCCTTAAGCGCCAACACCGAGCAATACCTTGAATTTGCCACCCGATTTAATGCAACCCTAACCAAGGCCAACTAAATAACGACCAAAGAAAGGACTCTGTTAAACTATTTTCAGGTATTTAAGAAAATAGTTTGACGCATGCTGTCTAGGTACGTATATTCGCCCCACTCAGACGCGGGATGGAGCAGTCTGGTAGCTCGTCGGGCTCATAACCCGAAGGTCGTTGGTTCAAATCCGGC
>MAAD01000084.1 GCA_002162985.1 Bermanella sp. 47_1433_sub80_T6
AGCAGTATGGGGTGTATAAAACCATATGGCTCATGTGGAAACTTAGGTTTATGTTTTGGCGCGGAGTCAGTGCCGACAAACTGGCTCAGTTGTACCGATCTAACTAATAACTAAATTAAAAACACTATGAAACTTGATTGCCTGGTGATTCAATTCGCCAAGTTCCCCCGTTTAGGTGGCGTAAAAACCCGCTTAAAGTCTTTGTTAAACGATGACGGTTGTTATCAATTGCATTTAGAGCTCATGCAAAGAGTGAATGCCAATTTAAAAACCAGCGGCATTTTTAATATCTTGTCTTTAGATCAATTGGGTGACCATGAGGTGATCAATAAATTAGCCAAACATAGTCCCATTTTATTGCAGCAGGGGGATGATTTAGGGCAAAAAATGCAGCACGCCATGCAGTGGGGGTTGGCCCGAGCCAAGCAGGTGATCATAGTGGGCAGTGATTGCCCGGTGTTAAGCAAACAACACTTGCTAGAAGTACAAGCTCAGCTGCAAAGTCATGACCATGTGTTTATACCGGCTGAAGATGGCGGGTATGTGTTAATTGCCAGTACCGAATGCTTTGAGCCTGTGTATTCAGACATTGCCTGGGGCAGCGACCAGGTATTGGCGCAAACCAAAAACAAGTTAAAACAGGGAAATAAAAAGGTGAGTTTTCTGTCCCAGCTATGGGATGTAGATCGCCCGGAAGATTACCAGCGGCTTGTGGATTTGTACCCTAACTGGCCAGAGCTGTAATCGGCGCTAAGGTGGGTAACTAAAAAAGTCTTACTTGCCGCTTATCCTTTTTGAGCGGCGGCTTGCTTCTTGTGTTCTTCACGTTCTTTGGCGGCTTGTTGTTTGCGTTGCTCTTCAAACTGTAAATTATTCACCATGGTTTCTATGTATCTGTGTTTCATGCCGGTGAGGGGCTGAAACGAAAACCCGCAAAAGGTCATTTCTTTTTCTTCGTTGTATACTGCGTGGCGGGCATCTAGTCCGCAGTCCATGGATTCATCCCCCACGTGCAGGGTGCTCTCATCGAAGTTTTCAATCTTGGTGAGTTGCTCGCGAATATCCCCTTTAAAAAACGCCTTAAAACCACTGCCAGAAATATCTTGCAAGTTACCCTTAAAGGTTTTTTCAGATTCGCTAGAGCGAAAGACACAGTGCACCGAATAGGTTCTGGGCACCATGGCGCGGTAGGCGTCACGACGCTGCAGGTATAATAATTTTTCGGGAAATTTACTGATGTATTCCTGATGATCTTTACGATATTTTAACTTGCCGTCTAGATGAAAACGTACCAGGATGCCGCGAAAATCGGCGATCAGTTCCATTTTTTTACCGGCCCGCACTAAATCGTTGCCGTCTTCCGGGGTAAGTTTATCGAAGGCAAAGGCCCTGGATTTTAAATCAACCTTGGTAATCGAGGTGCCAAAGGCTTTGTCGTCTATGCCATCAAAGCGTACGGTTATTCTATGGGCATAACGAATCAGCCGCTGTATGGCGCGGTAAATTTCCTCCGGACTCGTAAGGAAGTTCTCTTCTGGCTGGTTTTCCTGTTCCATGGCACCGTTATCCATTTGTGACGCGTTTTGTCATCATTGCAATTAAGGGTGGCTCAACCTGTTTTGAGCTGCCGGCTAGGCTTCCCCTAAAATATGAGAGTTGGCTGGAGCCTGGGCTGCACCACTTTCATTATATAAGTTTGGCTGATTTTTATTACCATGCAAGATATTAAGCAAAGAACGGTTCCTTGCCTGACTGTGTTGAATCACCGCGCCATTGGTTTCATTTTGCAGTAACAGGGATTTGAAGTCTTTTTTAAGGGTTAGCCATTGCTGTTTAATGCTGGCTTGTTGGGGGGTGTCCAAAGAATTAAGTAGGTCAAACAGGCCCGATTCGGATGCATCTAGCTTTTGCGTGGATAGATAACGCAAACGAGCCTGAACCTGTTTAGAGAACGCCTTTAATAGTTTGCTTTTTACACTGGCACTGGTTTCGATGGCTTTTATGTCGTGTTGGGTCAGGGCCACAGACTCTTGTTTCAGAACCTGTTTTAACTGATCCACAGTGGATTGTTCCTCACTCAGCATCTGCGCCAATTCATTGGCCACAGCGTGCAACGACGTGTTTAGCGACATTAAAATCCCTTAATTTAATATTCCATCGTACTTAATCATCTTGCCGGCCAGGCGTTCATAATCAATCTTGTATTCATTGTTGGCCAGCGCACCTTTAATGCGCTCCACCGCGGCATCGTCAATTTCGGGCAGCTTGGCCACCGCGGCTTCTATTTGACGAATAGACTTGCTTTGCTGGCTGATGTTTACCTCAGAACCTGCATTGCCTGAGCCACCGGCTGTTTTGGTCTGACTGGGGTCAGAGACCTTGTCGGCACTGCGGGGTTGTCCACCGCCGCCACCTAATCCGGGTATCAATTTATTTATGTTCATTTTGTTTACCTTCCACGCAAATTGGATTTCCTCGTAGATTTATAACGGCCGGGCTGAAGCCAACTTTAGTCTTTTTTTCCATTTTTTTTATAAAATGCCTAAAGTTTATATAAATCATAATTAAAACAACACCTTAACCATGCCGGGGGCGACGACTACCGCCTTAATAATGCGTGATGAACGACTATTTTTAACGCGAATTTGGCGCCCCTCGCGGCCATCGCTAAGGGCTTCTCCGGGCATTTTCACGCTCATAACTCCCTTGCTGGCCTCAATCATTACATGGTCTCCCTTGCGCACCATGAGGGCGGGCAGGATCACATGGCTGTTAATGACGGTGCGTCCGGCCAAGGACCGTTTAGATTGTTTACCTATAACCAATTCTTTTTTCAGGTAATAACCATTACGAAGCACTGCCAGGTTATGTTGTTGATAATCCAGATGTTCTTTCTTTAATACCCGTCCCTTGCTAATCGGTTGGTTAAGCACCACCACCGCCGCGAATAATTTAATGTCCACCGGCACGTTTAAGGCCCAGGGGCTGTCGCTGGGGCAACTGACTTTTACGTGGTTTCGGCCCAGCTTTAATGGGGTAGGGGGGGTGATGAGTAAGCTGGGTTGGCACACCGGCAGGTTTAGGCGGCTATCTAAATAATGCAGGTCAATTTCATAGCGGTAATCTGGCAGCGACATCTGTTGGGCCATTTCAACTACCTGTCCACCCAGAGTGTGCTGCACCGAGTCATTGAGCTGCTGTAACCAGCCACCATTGGCCCAAGCAGTGGGGGGTAAGGCAAATATTAGCAATACAAATAAAACCCTGTGATTCACTGAAATCTGTCCTATTCTCATAGTTAGAGAGTGGTTTGAGCGAGCGTTAATGGTCTGTGCGCCGGAGTCATGAAAATGACGCTTCACTCGCAATCTTTACTGTGATGGTGATGCTGCAAAGGGCATGCCCAGCATGGAAATAAGTCAGAAATATTAGACCCAATTCAAACCAAGTTTTGAATGTGGGCCTGAAAAGTATGGAGCTGTTTATGGCCGGGGTACTGGACGCCGTCGATCAAAGAACGCAACTGGTGGGGGAAAACCGCCTGGAGTTGTTGTTGTTTCGTTTAAATGGCCCACAAATCTATGGCATTAACGTCTTTAAGGTGAAAGAGGTTTTGCAGTGTCCAAAGCTCACCATTTTACCCAAGAGTCACTATGTGGTGGTGGGGGTGGCACACATTCGCACCGGCACCATTCCCATTATGGATCTGGGCTTGGCCACTGGCGGGCAAGCAGCGGGCGATCCTAAAACCTGTTTTGTGATCATTACCGAATACAATATGGCCACTCAAGGGTTTTTAGTCTCCGGGGTGGAGCGCATTGTGAACATGAACTGGGAAGAGATTCATCCACCACCAAAGGGCACGGGCCGGGATCATTATTTAACCGCGGTCACCGAAGTAGATAACCGCATGGTTGAAATTATCGACGTTGAAAAAATTCTTGCGGAAGTTTCTCCCGCCGATGAATCCATCAGCGAAGAGATACTGGAAACCGCCCGCGAAGAAGCCCCCCAAGAAAAACCCAATGTGCTCATTGTGGATGACTCCAAGATTGCCCGTAAGCAGGTTAGTCGTTGCCTGGAGGCGTTAGGGGTAGAGGTGACCGCCAAGTGTGACGGTCGTGAGGCCTTAACCCACTTACAGGAAATGGTGGCCTCTGGAACCAACCCGGCCGAATACTACGCCATGATGATCTCAGACATCGAAATGCCCGAGATGGATGGTTATACCCTCACCACCAGTGTGCGCAACGACCCTAACATTAAGGGTTTGCATATTATTTTGCATACCTCGTTAAGCGGGGTATTTAATCAAAATATGGTGAAAAAAGTGGGGGCAGATGACTTTATTGCCAAGTTTAACCCGGATGTTTTGGCATCCAAGGTAGCCGAGCAGGTAAAACATGTGAATGAGAAATAACCTGCGGGCTGATGAGGTAAAGAGCACGCCTACTTTAAAGTTTGCTCTGTTACGCCCCTGCGTCAAAGATAAAAACGAGCTTGTTATTTCTTCTTGACCCCTAAGGCATTGCTACATGGATATTAGCAAATCAGATTTTGCTTTGTTTCGAGACTTTCTTGAGCGGGTTTGTGGAATCTTATTGGGTGAAAATAAAGAGTACCTAGTGGTAAGCCGCTTGCGCGGCATCATGAAAGAAAAAGAATTTGCCTCCGTCGGTGACCTGGTTAAAAAAATAGAAGTGGATTCACGCCTGCGTGAACGCGTGGTGGACGCCATGACCACCAACGAAACCCTGTGGTTTCGTGATGTACACCCCTTTCAAATTTTACAAAAACGCCTGTTACCTGAACTGTGCGAAAAACAAAAAAGCGTCGATATTTGGTGTGCCGCGTCTTCCACCGGGCAAGAGCCATATTCTATCAGCATGATAATAGAAGAATTTAAACGTACTAATCCGGGTAAGTTGGTTAACGAAAGAGTCACGGCCACCGATATTTCTAACTCGGTTTTAGAGTCGGCCCGCAAGGGCGAATACGATCAGCTAGCATTGGGCCGAGGCATGCCGGCAGACCTGTTAACCCGTTACTTTAGCAAAAGTGATAATGGCTGGCGGGTAATGCCTAATGTGTCGGGGCG
>MAAD01000166.1 GCA_002162985.1 Bermanella sp. 47_1433_sub80_T6
CCACTACTATCAAACTCCACAGCAAATTCATTGGGCCAAATATCCCCCACATTTTCATGGGTCTGGCGACAATAATATGGGGCCTAATATGGCCCCAACTGGCAGAATTTCAAGTGGTATTTACCCAAAACAGGCACTTATTAACGACAAACGGGGCATTTATTGACGCTTTAATCCTGGTTATAAATGCCTGTGGATAAATAACGGTCACCACGGTCACAAATGATGGTCACTATGACTGCATTCTCCAGCTCTTCATTGAGCTTTAATGCACCCGCCACCGCACCGCCGGAGCTCACACCACAGAATATACCCTCTTCACGGGCCAGCCTACGCATGGTGGTTTCAGCCGAATGCTGGTCAATATCCAATACCATATCTACTCGATTAGCATCGTATATTTTGGGCAAATACTCCTCAGGCCAGCGTCGAATCCCTGGGATAGAGGCCCCGTCTTCAGGCTGCAAGCCCACAATTTGAATGTCGGGATTTTTCTCTTTAAGGAACATACTGGTGCCCATGATAGTCCCCGTGGTGCCCATGGAGCTCACAAAGTGCGTTACCTTACCTTGGGTATCCTGCCAGATTTCAGGGCCCGTTCCCTCATAGTGGGCAATGGGGTTGTCCGCATTGGAGAACTGATCCAGTACCACACCCTTGCCATCCGCCTGCATCTCAAGCGCCAAGTCACGGGCGTATTCCATGCCCTGCTCTTTGGTAACCAAGATCAGTTGCGCACCATAGGCTTCCATTGCCCAGCGGCGTTCCATGCTGAGGTTTTCCGGCATGATCAGCACCATGTTATAACCTTTAATGGCCGCTACCATGGCCAAGGCAATGCCGGTATTACCACTGGTGGCTTCGATTAGGGTATCACCGGGTTGGATGGCGCCTTTTAGTTCGGCACGATTAATCATGCTTAAGGCCGGGCGATCCTTCACCGAACCCGCGGGGTTATTACCTTCCAGCTTTAACAATATGGTATTGCTGGTATGGGTTCCCAAGCGCTGTAAACGCACTAGGGGTGTACCACCCACGAAGTCGGCAATGGTGGGAAAATCCATAATATATTCGCTTTTTTATAACTATTTAATCGAATAATACCCGTTTAACTTGGGCATTAGTAATATCAAAAGGTCATTTCCTTATAGCAAAACCCTTGAATGTGCGCTGTTTAGAACCCGTATTGGCTTTTAATGCTAGAATGCTGCCTCTGGAAAACCAGCGTGTTATTTCAATGCCACCCATTAACCCGATAAACAGACTATGAATAAAGACCGCCGTACCCAAAAACGTCTTTTGATGATCATCCTGTTACCCTGCCTGATCAGTGCTGCGCTATTGGGGGGCTATTTTAGTTACCAACACCAGGCGCTGCTAAAACAACAGGATACTCAGCAGGCGGTTTTGCTAAGCCGGCAATTGGCCATGCACTTGGCCAGCCTGATCCAACAGCAGGATATTGAGCAACTTTCCGATGAGTTGCCTGCGGCGAGCAGCAAAGCATTACGAAGCTCATTGCAGCTGTATTTGGACTTACCTCAACTGCGCAGCATGGCGCTATTAACCAGTATTCAGGGGCAAATTATTCAAGTGGGGCCCAATATGTTGGCCCCAACCTCCAAACGGGTGATCGAACAACAGGTGCATAGATTCGACACCAAAAACAGTATTCGGGTACGTGCCCCCATCTTCGCCCAAAACGATCCCCTAAGAGTCCATATCCTGGGCTGGCTTGAACTGGAATTTAATACCGCCGCCACTCAGGTAACGCAATACCAGACCCTACTCACTAGCCTGGTATTGGTACTGGCCATGTGTTTGTTGGCTTTTTATCTGGCCTATAAAGCCAGCAGCCGTATTACTCGCCCCTTGCAACATGTGGCAGCTACATTAGAGCAACTGGAGATGGGCAACCTGGACGCCCGCATTCAATTTACCGAAAATGAAGAGTTTAGTGCCCTGGCCCTGGGCATAAATTCCATGGCAACCAGCTTGCATCGTGCCCAGCAAGAACTGCAAGACAACATAGAACAAGCCACCCAGGATCTAAAAGAAACCCTGGAAGAAATGGAAGTTCAAAACATCGAATTGAATCTGGCCCGTCGTTCGGCGCTGGAATCCAGTAATACCAAATCCGAATTCCTGGCCAACATGAGTCATGAGATTCGCACCCCGCTTAACGGCATACTGGGGTTTAGCAAGTTGCTGGAGAAAACCCGCCTAAACAAACGCCAGCAGGAATACCTAAATACCATAGAGTCCTCATCATCCAGTCTATTAAGCATCATCAATGACATATTGGATTTCTCCAAGATTGAAGCGGGTAAACTGGTGCTGGACAGTGCGCCGGTGCACATTCGTGATATCGCCGATGAAGTACTCACCATGCTGGCCCCGGAAGCCCACAAAAAAGACCTGGAGCTGGCAGCGCTGGTTTACCAGGATGTGCCCACCGAAATCATGGCCGACTCCACCCGCATCAAGCAGGTACTGACCAACCTGGTGAGTAACGCCATTAAGTTTACCCAGAGCGGCTCGGTGATCGTGCGCATCATGCTGGAAGAGCACATCAAGCAAAAAGTGGCGCTTAAAGTAACCATCACAGATACCGGCATTGGTTTAAGTGATGACCAGCAAAAAAACCTGTTTAAGGCCTTTACTCAGGCCGATACCTCCACCACTCGTCGCTATGGCGGCACCGGTTTGGGTTTAGTGATCAGCAGTTACCTGGTAGAACACATGCAGGGTGAAATTGGCTTTAGTAGCCAGTATGGCGCCGGTTCACAATTTTGGTTCACGGGTAAATTTGAAGTGTGCACTGCCGAAATGGACAGCTACAGTGACGCACCCTGGTATCAGCAAAGCGCCTATTTACTATGCCATTGGGATATCACTCGCCAGGCATTACAACACCAGCTCACCAACCTGGGATTTAAGGTACAGGTCTTCAGCCACTTAACCGAACTCATGGCGGCTCAGCTAAATACCCCGGCTACCTTGTGCCTGGTAGAAGTGGATGAAAAAACCAGCCACGACAGCATACAGATATTAAAACGAGACTCGGATGTGGTGGCGTTATTGCCTAACAATGACAGCCATCATTTATCCACCTTACAAAAACATAATTTGGAATTTAACCTGGTATATCCAGTGTCCTTTAGACGCCTAAGCCAGTGGGTACACGACTTATTGGGAGGCACTCAACAGACTCAAGTGGCGCCATTATCGCAAACCCCGCTCAATGTTTTGGCGGTGGATGACAACGAACCGAATCTGGAACTATTAACCACCTGGTTACAGGATCTTAATGTGAACGTGGTTAAGGCTCAGGGCGGTCTGGAAGCAGTCAGATTGGGTTGCAGTGAAAAATTTGATTTGATTTTCATGGACATTCAAATGCCCGACTTGGATGGGGTAAAGGCCACCGAAAAAATTCGCCAACATAAATTAAACGCCCACACCCCGCTGGTGGCCCTCACCGCCCATGCATTACCCAATGAACGTAAGCAATTGTTACAAAACGGCTTCGATGATTACCTGACTAAACCCATCAGCGATGAACAACTAGTGCATACTTTAATGAAGTGGACCCATTTTCAAAGCTCAGGGCAATCCACCTATGTTAAATCCGCCAGCCAAGCGCCCGCTCAATTACCCCAGGGTGACACCACGCTGGTGGTGGACTGGGAGCGTTGCTTAAAGTTGGCGGGAGGCAAAACCCAGCTGGCCTGCATGAACAGGTTTTAGGAGATGACACCGAGAACTTAGTGGAGGCAGTGCATAAGACCCATGGTTTATGTAAATACGTGGGCGCCGAAGCTCTACGCCAGGCATTGGAAGAAGCGGAGACGTGCTTAAAAACAGGTTGTGATCGCTGGCCAGAATGCCAGCGGAATTTATTGCAGGCTATGGAACAGCTCATGAATTGGGATAAGCAAAGCCAATGGCTGGAACAGCTAAATGAACTGGCGCTGGATTAACGCCATGAATACCAACAGAATAATAGCGGCCACCACCTCACCCGTTTTATAAAACTCTAAGTTAAGGTGCAGAACGCCACAGCAAACTGGCGTTCATCGCTGAGGCTGATTAAGGCTTTTTGGGCACCGATGGCGTGCAGACGAGTGAGCGCCCCGTTGTGAAGTACCACTTGGGGGGCGCCTAAATCATCATGGGTAATTTCAATTTCCTGAAAACCCACCCCTTTGGCGATACCGGTACCCAAGGCCTTGGCAATGGCCTCTTTAGCGCACCAGCGCTTGGCCAGAAACGCAATTTTTAAGGGCTCATTTTTAAAACTCTCAAATTTTTCTCGCTCACTGGGCACCAGAATGCGGCGCACTAACCTGTCCCCCTGGCGAGCCAAGGTTTGCCCGATGCGATCTATTTCGATGATGTCGGTGCCAATGGCGATGGTCATGTTAATCCTTAGGAGATGCCAAAGTAATTAACTCGCGCATCTCTTTCACCGCGGTTTTTAAGCCCACAAAGGCGGCATGCGCGATGATGCTGTGGCCTATGTTTAATTCGTTAATACCCGGAATGGCGGCAATGGCTTCGGTGTTGTGATAATGCAAGCCGTGGCCTGCGTTAACAATTAACCCTTGCTCTAATGCGTAGGCTACGCCTTTTACTATTCTAGCCAATTCTTCCTGTTGGGCTTGTGGGGTAATGGCGTCGGCATAGTGACCTGTATGAATCTCAATGACGGGAGCGCCGCAACGCACAGTAGCATCAATTTGTTTTTCATCGGCATCGATAAATAAAGACACCTCTGAATTTACGCTGGCCAATTGCTCACAGGCCGACTTGATGGCCGCTTCGTTGGCCAATACATTTAGCCCCCCTTCTGTAGTGAGTTCTTCACGTTTTTCCGGCACCAAACACACACAAGCAGGTTTGACCTTCATGGCGATTTCCACCATTTCATCGGTCACCGCCATCTCTAAATTCATGCGGGTATTGAGCATGTCATTTAGTAAATACACATCGCGGTCTTGAATGTGGCGACGATCTTCACGCAGGTGCAAGGTAATACCGTCGGCACCAGCTTCCTCGGCCAATAATGCCGCCTGTACCGGATCAGGGTAACGTGTGCCACGGGCCTGGCGTAGGGTTGCGATATGATCGATGTTAACGCCTAATAAAACACGGTTGGTGGCTTTCACGGTTTATCCTTGTTCAATAATTGACTGATAGTGATTAAAAATTAACTAATTTGGTGGAACTGTTTCAACAATTCGCGGGCTTGAATGGGCTTGTAGCCAATGATGGGCCTGAGGGCCAAACGTAACAGACGCTTCGCCATTTTTAAAGTAGCAGTGAGTTGCAATTCCCCTTGTGACAAACTTAATAACTCACTGCCTTTAAAACAGGCATTGGGATTTTTATTTACATAGCCCTTTCCCACCCGGGTCATGCCCTGCTCGGCATAAAACCCGTAATAGGCATCTTCTTCCACTAAATTGCCACTGCGGAAATCCAGCGCCCACTCATAGCTTTGCCCCATGTGTTCAAGCAGGGTTAGTTCAAAGTGACGTAACGAGGTTTCAAGGTTTTCACCGGTAAGATTGATTAAGGCAGCCTCATAGGCCTCAAATAATAATTCGGCTTCCAGGTCGGCTTCGCTGCGCAGGGCACGCTGCAATACTTCATTGATATAAAAACCGCTAAAAAGGGCGTTGCCTTTTAATGTGATGGGCAGGCTTTGGCTTTCGTATTGATCCAGTTGTTTAAGGTCGGAGTCTCCATGAAAAAATACCTGGTACTCGATGAAGGGTTGCAGGCTCTGGCCCTGGCTCATCTTCTTTTTAACTCCCCGGGCGATACAACGAATTAAACCGTGATCCGGGGTAAAAAAATCTACCATGGCGCTGGTTTCACGATAGGGGCGAGAATGTAAAACGTAGGCGCGTTGTTTTTCCATGGTGGCTTATTAAACTAGCTCGGTGGCTAGTCCAGGTCGTTATAACCCAGGGATTTAAGTGCTCTGTCATCATCTGCCCAGCCACCTTTCACCTTCACCCAGGTATGCAACATGATCTTGCTATCAAACAGGCTTTCCATATCCTTGCGCGCATCCATACCAATTTGTTTGATACGAGCCCCTTTATCGCCAATGATGATTTTTTTCTGGCCGTCACGCTCCACCAGAATCAAGGCATGAATGGTAATTAAACGATCTGTCTCTTCAAACTTTTCAATCTCCACAGCCACCGAATAAGGCAACTCTTCGCCCAGTTGGCGCATGATTTTTTCACGCACCAGTTCAGCGGCCAGGAAGCGTGCACTGCGATCGGTGAACTGGTCCTTGTCGTAAAAGTGAATGCCCTCTGGGATATAACCGGCAATGCTTTTTTCCAGCGCTTCCACGTTTTTACCCAGCTTAGCACTCACAGGAAAGATTTCTAAAAAATCCATTTTTTCAGCTACGCTTTGCATGAAGGGTAATAAGGTTGCTTTATCTTCCAGGAAATCGATTTTGTTCACCACCAGAATACAGGGAACCTTCACCGCTTTAATTTTTTCCAACACGACCTGATCTTCGTCGGTCCACTTGGTGCGGTCGATGACAAACACCACTAAATCCACATCTTTAATGGCACTAGAGGCCACCTTGTTAATATAGCGGTTTAAGGCTTTTTCGTTATACCCTTCGTGAAGACCCGGGGTATCCACATAGATAGCCTGTACTTCATCGGTGGTCTTCATGCCCAAAATTTGGTGGCGGGTGGTTTGCGGCTTGCGAGACGTGATGCTGAGTTTCTGACCCAGAATACGATTAAGCAGGGTAGATTTGCCCACATTAGGGCGGCCGACAATGGCGATGTATCCGCATTTATCTGTCATGTTCATTCTACTCCTAATGCTTTTAAGGCTTTTTCTGCCGCGCTTTGTTCGGCGAAACGACGACTACTACCTATACCCATAGTCACTTCGGGTAATTTTTCCACGCGGCAACTAACCTTAAACTTCTGGTCATGGGCTTGCCCGGAAATTTCAACCACATCATATTTAGGCAGACGATTCTGGCTCTTTTGCAGGTGTTCTTGCAAGCGGGTCTTGGCATCTTTCACCACGGCATCTTCGCTTAAATTATCCAGGCGGCTTTTATACCAACTTAAGATGCGCTCTTGTACCGAATCCATACCAGTATCCAGATAAATAGCACCTATAATGGCTTCCACCACGTCCGCTAAAATGGATTCACGGTTATAACCGCCGCTTTTTAATTCGCCCGAGCCCAGCAATAAAAACTCACCCAGATCAAAGTCACGGGCAATTTCCGCTAGTGTAGTACCTCTCACCATATCGGCACGCAAGCGGCTAAGCTTGCCTTCTTTGGCTTGAGGGAATTTCCGATATAAGGCTTCGGCAATGGTAAAGTTAACAATGGAGTCCCCTAAGAATTCGAGACGTTCATTGTTGGTATTGCCTTTACTGCGATGAGTAAGCGCCAATTGAATGAGGCTTTCATCTTGGAAGACATAGCCAATTCGTTGGCTTAATTTAATTAGAGGATTATTCACTGAGATCTATATTATGATTAAAGGTGGCAACAAGTTCTATATTGGCAATCAGCGGCACACGGCGCTCATATTCCATTTCAATTTTTATGGAGGAGCCCTTTCCGGACACATCCACAAATTCCATCAACGCATCCACGCCATTAATACCAAAGCGTTTTTGAATCATGTCGTATACCCGAGTACGAGTATACTTTTGGCTCTTGGACTCTTGCTGGATATTTTCAAGCACCGTCTGCACCGACCAGTCTTGAGTGTATAAAGGCATGACTTTTAATAGAGTAAAAAAACCGGAAAACGCCAATATCATCATCACTAAGATGAAGACAGCGCTTGAACCTTTTTGCTTATTCATAACAGACCTTTATCCAAGATGTAGTGACATTCAAGCGGGGCAACCAATTAATACTCTTAGTAGGTACCGCTTAAAACAAATGTCTCCCGATTTTTATAATAATTATAGAACCATAAGGGTAACTATCCAGCACCCAAGGCTAAACCTGGGCGCTGGGTATTTTGCTACTAGCCGTCAACCGACAGCACTGCATGGAAGGCAGATTGTGGCACTTCCACATTACCTACCTGCTTCATGCGTTTTTTACCTTCTTTTTGTTTCTGCAGCAGCTTCTTCTTACGACTCACATCACCACCATAACACTTGGCGGTTACATTTTTACGCAAGGCTTTTACAGTGGTACGGGCCACAATGCTGCTACCCGTAGCCGCCTGAATGGCTACGTCAAACATTTGTCTTGGAATCAGTTCGGCTAATTTTTCACATAATGCACGGCCGTAAGAACGGGTCTTGTCTCGGTGTATAATCACCGCCAAGGCGTCCACACGCTCGCCGTTTATTAATACATCCATGCGCACTAAAGGTGCCTCCTGGAAGTAACTAAATGAATAATCCAGTGAGGCGTAACCCTTACTCACAGATTTAAGACGATCAAAGAAATCTCCTACTACTTCACTCATGGGAATGTCGTATTTTAGACTTACTTGAGAGCCGGTGAAGGTCATGTCTTTTTGCATGCCGCGCTTATCGACACACAGGGTAATCACGTTGCCCACCATGTCTTGCGGCACTAAAATATTGGCCTCACAGATAGGCTCTCGCATCTCATCTATGCGGCTAGGATCAGGCAACCTAGATGGGTTGGCCACCTCGATGATGTCGCCATTATTCATGGCCAATTCATATACTACCGTGGGCGCAGTGGTAATAAGATCCAGGTTATATTCGCGCTCTAAACGCTCCTGAATGATCTCCATGTGCAACATGCCCAGGAACCCACAACGGAACCCCAAACCCAGGGCATCAGATGACTCGGGTTCGTAAAATAACGAGGCATCGTTTAATGATAATTTTTCCAAAGCGTCGCGAAAGTCTTCGTATTGATCGGAGGACATGGGGAAGATACCGGCATACACCTGAGGTTTCACCTTACTAAAACCGGGCAATATGTCGGTCACATCGGCTTTTTTGCTGTGCATCAGGGTATCGCCCACGGGAGCCCCGTGAATGTCTTTAATACCTGCACAAATGAAGCCCACTTCGCCAGCCTTAAGGACATTGGTCACCACGCGCTTGGGGGTGAAGATACCCACGGCATCTGCCTGCCAATCGCGGCCGGTACTGGCCACGCGGATCTTATCGCCTTTTTTTAGGGTACCGTTTACCACACGCACCAAGGACACAACGCCCAGGTAAGTATCGAACCAGGAATCTATGATCAAGGCTTGTAGATCACCATCAACATCCCCTTCTGGCGCAGGAATCTTAGTAATCAGGTCTTCCAATACATCTTCGATGCCCAAGCCGCTCTTGGCGCTGCACTGCACCGCATCCGAGGCATCGATGCCAATAATATCTTCAATTTCTGTGGCCACTTTTTCCGGATCCGCCTGGGGTAGATCCATTTTATTCAGTACAGGTACCACCTCAACTTCTTGTTCGATGGCGGTGTAACAGTTGGCCACCGACTGAGCCTCTACGCCTTGCGCCGCATCCACCACTAACAGTGCACCTTCACAAGCCGCCAAAGAGCGGGATACTTCGTAGCTAAAATCTACGTGTCCTGGGGTGTCGATGAAGTTAAGCTGGTAGGTTTTACCGTCGCGAGCGTTGTAATCCAAAGTCACGCTTTGTGCCTTGATAGTAATGCCACGCTCACGCTCGATGTCCATGCTATCAAGCACTTGAGCCTGCATTTCACGGTCACTAAGACCTTCACAATGAGAGATAAAGCGGTCAGCCAGAGTGGATTTGCCGTGATCGATATGGGCAATAATGGAGAAATTTCGAATATGTTGCAGATTACTCACGCAAGGCAAACCTAATAGCTGATAATTAAGCGCGATTTTACACCACTTGACGCGCTTGGGCTATTAGGGAAGTGTGACTGCGACCAATAATCAGGCTACTGGTCGTGTAATTAGGCCGGTTTATTTTATAACCCGCAAAGGTATGAACATGGGAGCGCCACGGCGCACGATGCGCATGGGCACGGCACTGCCCGCTTTTAGCTTGCTTACCACCCCATCAAAATCCCCCATATCACGAATCATGGCTCCGTTAATCATGGTAATCACATCACCGTTTACTAAGCCTGCATTGGCGCCGGCACCCTGGCGTACTTGCTTAACGATCACACCGTCGGTATCCCATTGTTTTTTCTGTGTTGAACTCAATGAACCCACCTCAATACCCAGGCGATTCAGAGCGCTAGAGGAGGAATTAGAGCGCATGCTGGCCATAATATTGCCTTCACTGGGCAACACTCCTATTTTAACCGTGAGGGTTTTGGCCTTGCCATAGCGAATCACCCGTAATTTAGCGTCACTGCCCGGGCGCACACGCCCAACCAGGTGCGGTAAATCACTGCTGAGGGTAACCGGTTTACCATTGAATTCGGTGATAATATCGCCGTTTCTAACGCCGGCACTGGCGGCCGGCCCTTGCGCCACCACCTGACTCACCAGAGCTCCGGCGGCCACGTCCAGCCCAAAGGACTCGGCTAATTCTTTATCTACCTCCTGAATGGCCACCCCCAGCCAGCCGCGCCGGACCACACCACTTTCTTTTAATTGGGCCACCACTTCCATGGCCACGTTCATGGGTATGGCAAACGACAAACCCATGAAGCCGCCACTGCGAGTGTAAATTTGTGAGTTAATGCCCACTACCTCACCATCTAGGTTAAACAGGGGGCCACCCGAGTTCCCCGGGTTAATGGCCACATCGGTTTGGATAAAAGGCACATAATTTTCGTTGGGTAAGCTGCGACCTTTTGCACTGACAATCCCGGCCGTAACGCTGTAGTCAAAACCAAACGGGCTGCCTATGGCCACCACCCATTCACCAACTTTTAGCTTTTCACTGTTGCCTATCTCTACCGTAGGCAAGTCTTCGGCCTCTACTTTC
>MAAD01000015.1 GCA_002162985.1 Bermanella sp. 47_1433_sub80_T6
ATGCGTTTACAGCCGGGTTAACACCACACGCTCTAACTCAGCTTTTAAATGCTCGCTCTGATTAACCTCCCCGTGGGCCGGTATTAACGTAGTAGGGTTATCCTGCTTTAACTTTTCCAATACCCAGGTTTTGAAGCTTTTTTTATCACGTAATATAAACCACTTAATCACCTGGCTAATTTTTAAACCTGGCGCTGCGTTTAGTATTTTTTGCATGAAGCGGGCGACAGGCTGATTGGATACCCTTTCGTAATTTAAAAAACTGTCACAGGTTATCCAGGTGCTGGTATTTTTTGTGTCCTGTTTTTTAACCCATACGTCCCCGCCACGATGACCCGGGGGAAACAATACGCTGTAGTCTTGTGGCCAAGGAGGCTGATTCTGGGCCAGGTTAAAAATATCACTGGAATTTACCGCCACCCCCTTCTCGATTAAACGAGGAATGGCTTCCAGGCTGGCATACAAGCGAGTGTTTTCAAAAACCGCCTGCCAGGCCGCTACCCCCATGTAGTGAAAACTGTTGGGAATGATGATGTGAATCTTGATGTCTTGCAGATTTTGCGCGCTATCAAATTGGTTTCTGAAAGCGGCCAGCAATGGCTCTCCTGGGCTTATTAATATGTATTCGTCTTTATTGATGGTGATGCACACGGAGTTGGAGACAAAGTTGGGCACTATGTATTGGCCAAACTGTATTTCCGGGTGACTGTTCAGGGGGTGCCAGATATTTTTTTTCAAAGGGAGGGCCTTAAGTGGAGGCGCTGCGATCAGCCTGATACTTGAGTGACTTGCCGTCACCGGTATTGTTTAGGTTGACCGCCTAAGTGATCAACCTTATCTGCAAAACTAGCCGTACATCTTCACAAATGGGTTGGTTTTTTTCTCGTGACCTATGGTCGACATGGGGCCATGACCGGGAATAAAAGCGGTCTCTTCGGGTAATTCAAATAGTTTCTGCTGAATGGCATCTATCAGAGTTTGATGATCTCCCTTGGGGAAGTCGGTGCGGCCAATGCCCCCTTTAAACAGTACATCTCCCACCACGGCTAGTTGGGCTTGTTCACTGTAAAACACCACGTGACCTGGGGTATGACCTGGGCAATGCAAAACAGATAATTGCTGATTACCGATTTGCACTGTGTCCCCTTCCTGTAACCAGCGCTTGGGGGTAAACATCTGTACCGGTGGAAATCCAAACATGGCACTTTGCTGGGGCAACATATCTAGCCAGAATTGTTCATCCAGGTGGGGGCCTATGATGGGAAGGTCTTCTTTAAGGGCCAGCTCGCCTGTGCCACCCACGTGATCTATATGACCATGGGTTAACCAGATGGCTTTTAATTGTACACCCGCGTCTTTAATGGCGGCTTGAATACGATCTAAATCACCACCCGGGTCCACTACCACGGCGTCCATGGTTTCATCACACCACAAGATGCTGCAATTTTGTTCAAACGCGGTAACCGGTACAATTTTAAATTGAAGTGCCATATTCTGTGCCTAAGTCATTTTCTGGGCACAGTTTAGCAGTTATTACAGCAAGGTGCTCCCCTGCCCTAGACGGCTTGAGGCAGGGACTTTTGCCCATGATGGCGCCTTAATTGGCTCAAGCCTTTTTGCACCATCTCTTGCAACTTAGGGTGTTTAAAGTGTTTTTTATCCCACAACCAGCACAGTAATTTAACCAGCTGCTTTAGTTGCCAGCTCACCTCACTGTAGGTGATTTCATATTTTTCAATGGCTGAAAAATCCGCCGTTTGCGGGGCTGCCATGCCCTTTGATAACCATTCACTGTGGGCCGGCTGCAATATTCCTGAGCGCTCAAAAAAACATTGAACGCGCCCCGATACCCGCTTTAGCATGGCTGTCTTTTTATTGTCAGGGATGTGGGCGGCAATGTTATTTAATACCGAATAAATAACCCGGTAATCGTGCTGAATGATTTGCTGCTGACACATTAAACGCTTCATAACATCCGGCATTTGCGCATCCGGGTATACCCGAGTAAGCGGCCAGTTCACGTCTTGCAATAATGCGAGGGTGACCGCATACACTTTTTGATTGTAGATGGACGAATTTAATTTTAATAAAGGAATTAAGGCGTCGAAGCCCAATTGCTTATGGGCCAGTTCACGATTATAGATGGCCAGGCAAGTATCACTCATGCCCACTATTTGCCCCATTAGGCCCAGCTGGCTACCCGGTTTATTAAACGGGTAACCGGAACCGTCGCAGCATTCGTGATGCTCTAACACGGCGTTAGCGATGGAACTTGGTAAACCCGGCACTTGCTTTAAAAATTCATAAGCAAGAATGGGATGGCTTTGCATAGTACGCCACTGTTGCGAGGTATATTCGCCCTTATTAGCCTGTACACCCTTATCCAGGTGCAAAATTCCAATATTGTGAATGAGCCCAGCTAAAAACGTCCAACGACTCTCTTGCTCACTTAACTTTAACTCTTGCGCGATAAGCAGGCTCATGTAACCACACATTAAGGCCTGGTGAAAAAGCGCAGGGCTTTGCACCTTAAGCACCGTGATTTTTTGTACGATTTGTGGAAATTTTTGATAATACTCACAAGCACTTTCTAGCAAAGTGGTGAGTTCTTTTTCCTGATGGAACTGTGCCAGAGGGGCATGTTTTGCAAATACTTTTTGAAAGTATTCAATTAACTTTTTGCAGTCAACATTGGCATTGAGCTTCACACAGTTTTCAAGGGGCTGTGAAAGTTGATGGCTGCATATTTTTTGTGCCAGCTCTTCATCCAAATGTTTGCCCTTGTGTACCAGCACCGCACCCAGCTGGTTTTTAACATCTTCGCTAAGGCTTACTTGAAAACGTTGAGACAGCTTCACTAGTTGCTGGACATAGTTATCGGGTGTATCAACAATGTGTAACATACGCCGCCCTCGTTTTGTGAAGCTGTTATCAGATTAAACGTGAACGAGTCGGATAAAAAGCGAGATTTGTTACAAGTTGTAGGGGGTTTGCAGGGCTTGGGTAATGAGCAGGCATTAAAAATGGCAAGGGTTACCAACTATTTACATAGCCATAACAATTGCCATTTTTTGTTTAAAAGCATTACAGGACGGTACACAAACCCTGTGTATTCTTTGGTTATTTTAACGCCTGGTTTTTATTCCCTTTTATGCTGGCATGCCCCAGTAAATAGTGGCCCAGTACCCGGCAAGTAAAGTACACAATAAACCCTGAGGTGATGGTATCGCTTATGAAATGCCCCCCTTGCACCACGCGCCCAGCCCCCACTACAGCGCCAATTAACAACCCCAGTAAAAACCAGCGGCGACTGGCAAATACCCAACCAAAGGCCATGAAGAAAAAGCCCATGGCGGCATGGCCACTGGCGAAGCTTTGGTTTTTGCCTTTTTGATCGGTAATGACAAAGGCCGGAGTAAATTGTAAATCACCGGCAAACTCTTGCACGTCTCTGGGGCGCGGGCGATCCCAGTTATCTTTTAATAGCGGGTGTACGATTAGGCCGGGGCCAATCAACAAAACCAGCAATAAAAAAGTGGAGTATTTACGGGTGCCCTGCATCTTGGTCACAAACCAGGGCAGCACTAACGCCAGTAGTAACAAGGGAATAACCGCTCTGGGCATGAACCAAAAAACCTTATAACAAAACTGCACCCAGGCCTCATCGTTTAGGAAAAAACCCTGTTGGGCATTCCAGAATTGAGAGGTTAACCACAGATCCACATCGCTAAACAGCACACACAAAACGGCAAACACGACAAATACGGGGATTTCCCAATTATTTTTAATAAAATCCATGGTGCGCTCTTAGGTAAAAATGGCGCTTATTCTGCCATAAAAAGCCTTGTTACCCTAGATCTTGCGCCTTTATTGATTCAATTGGGTTTCCAGGCTCACCAGGAAATAGAAGGCGGTGCCCAGATCTCCGTCTTCGCCGGCCACACTGCCCATGCCCATGATTCGACTGCCTAATTCCAGGCGTATAAAAAACGGAGAGCGGGTTTTCTTGCGAAGAGACACGCCTACATTCCAGTCGGTAATGCCAAACGAGGCCACGCTGCCATCCTCTTGTAAATAACGCCACTTTCCACCATTGGGGTGCATGAAGACTTGAGCGTAGGTGTTGCGTTTGATTTTTACCTCACTGTGAAAATCGGGAAATACCCAATAGTGATGCCAGCGTTTGTTGGGGCGAGTTTCCAGGCCAAACACAGGGTAGAGCTGCTCCTGACCAAAGCGACTGTCCATTTTAAGACCCATCACCCAGTTAACCTTACGGTTTAAGCGGTAGCTGGCGGTGGCACCGTACTCAAACAGAAAGCGCTTTTGTTGAAACAGGGATTCATCGCTGTTGTAGGCGGGCTCCAGGCGCCACTGATATTGCCAGCGCCCCACCACACGGGGGTGAAACTCCAGCGGCAATGACAGGCGATAAAAGCGCCTAACCACTTCTGCCACCCCGCTTAGGGCAAACCTGTGTTCCTGAAATTGCAGCCCCTGCACCCATAAACCGGCTGGGCTGGGGCGCATGGCCAGGGGGAAATTTAGCTCGGTTTCTATTTGCGCTACGTTCAGGCCATCTATACCACTAAAGGCCTGCGCAGTGCTCTGTCGATGGCTAACCCCCACCTTAAGCACTTCATTGCCATAGGCTGGTTGAATGACCCAACAGGCGAATACAAATATCCATATAGTGCGTGCCAAGCCCTACCCCCCGTTGTGCGCAACTATCCCATTAGTGTAGCCCCAATTTTAATCCTGCTCGCTGGGGGCCTTGTTAAACCAGCGCCGATAAGCCCGCGAAAAACTGCTGGTATCGGCAAACCCTAATAAGTACGCGGTTTCGGTGACGCTATAACCTTGTTTTAAATAACCGCGACTCAATGTTTGCCGCCCCTCATCGAGCACATCTTTAAAATACACATTGTGTCGCTTTAGACGCCTTTGCAGGGTACGCCCGCTGATGTGCAGCTGTTGGGCAAGCGTGGCCAAACTGGGTTCACCATTGGGCAATGACTCCACTATTTTCTGCAATAGCCAGGCCGGTAAATCGTTGGCATGCAGCTGCTGCAAGCTGGAGTGCAACATTTGCTCGCTGGCCAGGCTAACGCCTTGTGAGGCCGGCGATTTGGAAGGCAGGTTAAGGGACTGGGCATCAAAAAATAGGCTATAGCTGGTTTGTTGCCCTTTCAGCTCACAGCCATAAAAGCTCTGATAATGCTGAATTTGTCCATCGGTGAGCTTATGACAAAAGTGAATCTTTTTAGGGGAGGCCCGACGCCCTCCCTTGATTCTTAAGAAAGCGGTCATGATGGCCATGGTAAAGTCGAAGGTGGCCTGCGGCGTTGCCTGGGCCCCCGAACCTTCCTGAATACGAATTTCACCAAGGGCATGATGAGCGTACACCTCAAACGCCACCACACTGGAGGCCACGGGGGCAAAACGCTGCAAGCGACTTAAGGCTTCTGCCAGTGTGGTGCTGGCCATCATGGCAAACCCCAGGGCGCCAAAACTGGTGGCATCTGTAAAGCGCGCCAACTCCAAACCCGGCACAGCTACGTCCAGGGTGCTATCTAAAACGGCCATGAGTTTGTGGGTTTGTTGGCTATTGTATCTGGCTCCCTGTTGAGACAACTTCGCCGGGTCTATGCCTGCCAGGGTTAAGGCGTGCTGTTTTGCCATGCCATGGTGTTTTAAACACCTTAAAACCACGGGGACCCAGGCAGCTATGGTGCTGGCGGTGGAAACTTTCATGTTTGTCGCCCAAAGCTAAGCTAGTGTCATCCAAGGGTAACCAATAATTAAATGCTTTGCAGTACTCTTAAGTTACATTTTTTATAGCGGATTCATCATGGACCAAGCCAGCATTCACATTAGGGCGCAAGTGGGGCAACTGGGAAACCAGCTTCGGGAAAAACACCCCTGGCTAGTGACCCGCCAAAACGCACTGGGGGGCAGCATCATGGTGCTGGCATTAATGCTCATGGCATTCGCCGCCTACGGGTATTTGCAGCTCAATTGGCCCGCGTGGTTAACCGTGGTGATAGTGGCCATAGCCACATCGTTTATTCACGAGCTGGAGCACGATTTAATTCACTACGCGTATTTTAAGAAGCGCCCTGTAATTCACAACCTTATGTTATTAATGTGCTGGTTAACACGGCCCGGTACCGTGAACCCCTGGATACGCCGACGTTTGCATTTGTTGCATCACAAGGTATCGGGAACTCGACAAGATGTTGAAGAACGCGGCATTACCAATGGCATGCCATGGTCGCCTTTACGTTTATTGATGTTATGCGACGGCACCTTGGCGATGATTTTTCGTCACAAAAAGAATCGCCAACCTAAACACCTTTTATATACGCTGTTAAAAGGCTTTGTGGCTTATCTGCCGGTAGGCATGCTGTATTTTTTAAGCTGGTACAGCTACCTGGCCTTCCATGTAAGTGAGTTTTTTGAATTAGCAGTACATTGGCCACTATGGTTTATTGAGCTGGTGCCCATGCTGGATATTTTGGCAGTGACTTTATTATGGCCATTTTTTATACGCTCGTTTTGTTTGAACTTTATTAGCTCCAACATGCATTATTATGGGGACATTGAAGAAAAGAACATCACGCAGCAGACTCAGGTATGGACCTCTAAATGGTTATGGCCACTGCATTTGTTTTGTTTCAATTTTGGCAGCACCCACGGTATTCACCACTTTGTGGTTAAGGACCCGTTTTATATTCGCCAAGCCATTGCCAAGGATGCACACATAATCATGAAAAAACATGGCGTACGTTTTAACGACTACTCTACCTTTAAGCGGGCCAATCGCTACCAGCTGACCAAATAAAAACAGCAGTAAAAAATCTTTATAAATGGCATTTCAGCTTCAGGGAGTGCCTTATAGGCTTGCTATTTTTTACCAGCAGTGACCATTTTAGTAAATTGGTGCTGGGCATTTTGATACAACACCCAGCTTGCCCGTGCGGGCAGGCAGTTAAGTGCGTGTTCGGTTAAACGCTGGTAATGACTAATGAAACGCTTAACCTTTTCATTGTCCAGTGTACGATTGCCTTCATGCAAACGCCCTTTCCCTTGTAAGCTATTAATGAGTTTTTGCTCTTGCAATAATCGCCACTCATATACCACATCAAATGACGGGGCTTGCAGCACCAGTAAGTCATCGATTAAAGAAAACAATGTTTGATAGCTCTCGGCCAATTGGTTATTCACATAAGAGCGCCATAACCCCTTTGAATCTTCATTTTTTTCAAGGTCATTGCAAGGTGTTGATAGTGCTTTTTCATCCTGGGGTGGCAAGCCCACACACCAGCCCTCAAAAATAATTACATCCACCTTGCCAGTAATCTCGCCCCACAATTCTGGGCCATGGCGATCATCATTGGCCTTGTTAAAGCGAGGAAGTTGGGTGTTTTCATGGGCTTTTTGGTCTTTAAGTTCGCCTAAAACCGCCATGGCCAATGGGATATCATGAGTACCCGGGACCCCTCTTGTTTTTAATAAAGGGTGAATAGAATTAGCCAAAACCATGCGCTGCTTAAGGGTGAAATAAAAGTCATCTATGCTCAATACGGCACAGGTTAAGTTATGTTCTTTTTCCAATAATACCTTTAAAAATTCAGAAATGGTGGACTTACCACTGCCCTGGGTACCCTGTATGCCTAGTACATAAGCCCGCGAAACACCTTGTTGGCGGCCGGCTATGTCTTGTGCCAAGGGTCGAAAGTATTCATCGACCCATAGCTCAAATTGCTTGGGCAAAACGTGTTGATTAATGAGTTGAGTAATATGGGAGGGCACTGACTGGTTTACCTGATAATTATGTTTAATGGGGTATTGTGGGTGCAGTAGAGACACAAACCAAGGCATTTATAGCGTCTAATTATTTTCTTCCCATAGGCGGCCGTCTTTTGCCAATAACAAAGTAGCAGCCGCAGGCCCCCAACTACCGGCCGCATAGGTTTCCGGTTTTAGATCATTATTTTGCCAATGCTGCAATATGGGGTCGGCCCATTTCCAGGCGGCCATGAGTTCATCTTCGCGCAAAAACAAGGTGGCATTATTATTGATGACATCGGCCAGCAGACGCTCGTAGGCATCGGGAATACGGGTAACGTCTTCACCTGAACTTTTTAAACTTAAGGTCATAGGCCTCACTTGCTGATGGTGACCGATGCGTTTTTCGCACAATTGCAAACGCACACCTTCGTCGGGCTGTAAACGAAATACCAGTTTGTTGGCCATGGTTTGCTTGTGCTGCATTTCAAAAATACTGTGGGGTACCGGCTTAAACTGCACCACGATTTCACAGGCTCGTTGGGCCAAACGTTTACCGGTTCGTAAATAAAATGGCACTCCCGCCCAGCGCCAATTATCAATCTCAACTTTTACGGCCACAAAAGTATCGGTGACAGAGTGTTCATTTACGCCAGGCTCATCACGATATCGATTAACCGCTTCATTGCCTCTATCGGTTAAAATAAACCCGGCCTCATACTGCCCCCGCACCACATGTTCGTCGATATCAGAGCCGGTAATGGGTTTTAGGCTATTTAGTACTTTTACTTTTTCATCCCGAATGGCTTGGGCATTTAAGCTGGCCGGAGGATCCATGGCCGTCATACATAACAACTGTAATAGATGATTTTGCAGCATGTCCCTTAAGGCACCGGTACTTTCATAAAAACCCGCCCTTTTTTCTACCCCCATGGTCTCGCTAATGGTGATTTGAATATGATCTATGTACCTCTGATTCCACTGGTGCTCAAATAATGAGTTAGCAAAACGCAGGGCCAGCAAGTTTTGTACGGTCTCTTTTCCAAGATAATGATCGATACGGAAAATTTGCGATTCACTAAAATATTCGGCCATGCATCGATTGATCATGGCGCCACTTTTGTAATCGCTGCCGATGGGTTTTTCCAGAACGATGCGGCTGTTATCGGTAATTAGATTATGACTGGCCAGTTGCTTGGCAATGGTGGGATATAACTTACTGTGCAGTGCACAATAGAAGATTCGTTGGCGAGCGGGGTCCTTTAATTTTTTATGTAGCTTTTCATAACCCTGAGCTTTCTCAAAATCTATGCTCAAGTAGCCGATGTAAGCGGTAAACCTATTCCAGTTTTTTTCATCCAGAGAGGCCAGGCCATCGTGCTGTAAAATGGCTTTTTTACACATGGCCAAATAATCGCCTTTGCTAGTAATGCTACGACTAATGGTCCAAATACGCCCCTGTGCATGTAACCGACCATCACAAAATAGGTGGTACAAAGCCGGTAATAACTTACGCAAAGCCAGGTCACTATTGGCCCCCATGAGAATAAGATCAAATGGCTCTGTAGCATCTGACAGGGGCATTGAGCTCTCCTTTAGCTTTATCAGTTTAAAATAACCACCAAAGTTTAAGTATAGACGCTCCAGAAAATAACCTGCCGTGCCATTTTGAACCCTTATTAGTAGAACCGGCTATCCTTGGCCATACCTTAGAATATTGCTCCTGCAATTCTAAGATACAGACCATCCTTGGCCATAAAAAAAGCCACTCATTGAGTGGCTTCTAAGCTGTTACATGCAATTTTACGGTTATTCGCGTTCAAATAACTGTTTATTGAAGGGTACGTAGATATTGATAAAAAACACAAATGCCACCGCGCTTTCAAATAATTCACTGGATCGGCTCACGTGCTTAATTAACCCTTCAACCACTAAGGCCACCGCAACCCAAGCTATAACCTGGTGCCAATGGGCGATGGGTACACCCATATAGTCACATAGCTGTTTAAATTTTTCACTGCGACGGTACAGCGTGGTAAACACAAATAAGTAGGTAATCAGCGCTAAACCCAGCACCATGCTAAAAATGATTTTATTTACTTTTTTTCCTTCCACTACCAGATTGTGCAGGTTAGTTTCACTTTGCGCATTGTTTTGTTTGAACCAATCGGAGCTTTCAATATTAAAAATTCTTTGCCCCCAGGAAATCTCTTCACCGGCACCAAAGAAACACACAACCGCCAAGAAACACCAAACACCGATAAAAACGCCATTCTTCGCAGAGCGTAATACCACGACTCTGTGTACACACATTACAAATGACATGGACAAGGCCAGTACGGTTAACCATTCAAAAATACCGTCTTCTCTTGCCAGTACCTTGGTAAAGGTAACCGGATCCAGTAGCGCAACCACAGCACCCACCAATACATACAGGGCGATCAGTGGGTAGGCTATTTTTTCAACTTTATGCATTTGATTGAACACTGCGATCATTCCCGTTGGTGAATTTTGAAAATACTTTTTGGCTAGCGGCACTAATAAGACTGACCAAGCCCGCTATCACGGCGAAGGGGTCTAACAGATAGTTCCACAAATTTGAACTCTCGAAAAGGTGCAGCCCATGGGCCAGACACGCTAACGTTAACCACAGAGCCAATTGCCAATGCCCCAGATAGGCGGAGGCGATTCCAATTACCGCTATGGTGATCACCAAATAGTCATAATAAACATGACTGGCAAAACCCATGGCATAAGGGTCAAACATGCCTAACCCCATGCTGGCGGGATATAACAGTATAGCAAACAATATAATGGCCAAATTAAAGCTGAGTTGGTTTCTGGGTCTTTGCGGTTTTAATATTGAAAACAGGTACATGGCCAGCATGACGATGGATGCCAGGCTCAAATCCGTAAACAAACCTCTAGAAAATTCTATCAATAGCCAATCTGAAATCGGTAATACGATAATGACCGCCGAAACCAAATATGCCCAAGGCCAATACTGCTTCCAGCGCCTAACTTGCAACAACATCAACAATATCGTCATGAGCAACAAACCATGTGTCATTAAACTGAAAAAAGTATTCATGCTTTACCCTCCAGCCAGGCTTGATTAAACGCAATGTGTTTGATGATTTTTCGGTTCCAGGTATAAAAAAGATGAAACTGGCCATCAAATCCACGGGCTACCCAAGGGTAAGCAAACTTTGACTCTTTTACTTCTGGCTCTTCAATGCGCTCAAAGTGATGAACGGTTTTCCAATTAATACCCTTGTCATCAGACACTGCTAAGGCCAGCGTATTCCTGCCATGCTCTTGCCCTTTTGGCGCATCGTTATAGACCATCCAGCTGCGCCCCTTATGCCCGGTAAACGTATAAATTGCCGAGCTTAAATTATCCAGTTGCGTGGTTTCATAAGCAGACCAAGTTAGGCCACCATCGTCGGTGGTACTGCGACGTACTTTTTGCACATCTTTGCCGGTATCACGCATGAAAGTGACGGCCTGGGTGGGGCTGTAAGTGGCCACGGTGGGCTGAATGGTTTTATCACCAGAACTCATTCGGTATTTGTTGATGACTTGTCCATCCAGCGTGACCCGCACAATCTCGGAAAACTCACCCACTAGCTCATGATAAGCCGTGATTCCTATAGTGCCATCCTGATATATCACCGCATCGTTTTTAACCAGGGTACTGATATTGATGAAAGGGCTGGTAACTAAATGCTTGGACGGGTGCCAGGTTTGGCCATCGTCATAAGAGAGCATCATATTAATTTGGCTAGTGGCCCACCCTGCCAATGAAACAGAGACATATACCAATACTAAAGGGCCCTGAGGGTGGCGAATCAGTACCGGGTTGCCGACTTTTTTAACATAGCGATCTAGATCGTTGGACACCTGCATGCGATCCAAAATGGCCTTGGGAGCCTGCCATTGTTGCTGTTGCTGATCGAATAATGACGAATAGATTTTCACATCTGTATGACCCTCACGGCTGCCGCCATACCACATGGCCAATAGATTACCATTGGGCAAAGCCACTGCCGTAGCACTGTGCACCATGTGAGTTAACTCGGTAGAGGCATCATGCTGTTGATAGCTAGGTTGCTGATCGGTTACCGGTAATACCGCGGGAATCACAAACTTTGGTGCATCAAATCGCTCATGGCTGAGGGACAAAATAGCCCCTAATAGCATCACCATCGGCAGGATATGGTTTTTAATTTTTATGGTCACAATGGCCCCTTTTTAATGGCTGGTATTATCCTGTTGATGGGTTAAAGCTGCAAGGTGGCTTTGGGCTTTTCAGGGGTTTTGTTTGGATTTTGGAGCTTGAATGATATTTGTAGTTTTTACACGACAACCCTGTTTGTCGAATATGTCGGCTCTTAATCAATCGCAGCTCATAGAACCCATCTCAACAGGCGCATTTAAAACTTGCACCGACTCATTAACAGAGTGCCAGTGCATCCTCGTTGCCCCGTTTCGGCCAAGCCATACAATCAATAACAAGCCTAATCCTGCCTTAATGGCACAATTTACCAATATTAGCAGCCTTAAACTTTAAGCTTCTCTCTGGCTAATCTTGCTATTTAAATGCACCAGTTTGTAGCGCACGCATCAAAGTCGTGCTTGAATGCCAGCCGCTACTAATTGAGATACCCACTAAGAGGTAGACAATTCCAGCATCCTAACACCCCAAAATAATAAGTAGCATTTAACATGCTGATACAACTCACAAGTTAATCAATTAAAATTGGAGAGAGTAATGAAAAAGCCTGTACGTATTGCCGTCACCGGTGCTGCCGGAGCCATCAGTAGCTCCCTATTATTTCGTGTGGCATCCGGTGAAATGTTTGGTACTGACCAACCTGTTATCTTGCAGCTAATTGAAGTGCCTCAGGCCATGGAGCTATTACGTGGTCTGGCCATGGAGCTAGAGGACTGCGCACTGCCGCTATTACATACCATTCGAATTTTTGATAACCCTGAAGCCGGTTTTAAAAATGCACATTACGCTATTTTAATTGGTGCTCGCCCCAGAACCGCAGGCATGGAACGTATCGATCTGTTAACCGCCAATGCCGAAATTTTTGAGCGTCAGGGTAAAGCTTTAAGCGCCAATGCCGCCCGTGACGTTAAAGTATTAGTAGTGGGTAACCCAGCAAACACCAATGCACTGATCGCCAGCCGTAATGCTCCCGACTTGAGCCCGACCCAGTTCACCGCCCTGACTCGTCTTGACCACAATCGCGCCAAAGGCATGGTCGCCAATCACTTGGGCGTTAATGCTGAAGAAGTGCGTAAAGTGATTATTTGGGGTAATCACTCTTCAACCCAGTACCCTGATTTACACCAGTCCAAAATTTTTGGCGAGGCCTTAGTGGGCCAACAACTTGATGAAACCTTTTACCGGGAAACTTTAATTCCAAGAATACAAAACCGTGGCAGCGAAATCATTAATGCCCGCGGACACTCTTCTGCCGCATCGGCCGCTCAAGCGATTATTGATCACATGCGGGACTGGGCCATGGGAACCGAAGAAAATGAACTGGTCAGCATGGCCATCGTTAGTGATGGTAGTTATGGCATAGAAAAAGGGATTGTCTATTCGTTCCCGGTTCGTTGTCGCTATGGCCGCTATCAAATTGTTAACGGTTTGGATATTAATGAATTCAGTAGAAAAATGATGAAGTCCAGCGAGGCGGAGCTACTGGAAGAGAAAGCATCGGTTAATCACCTTTTACCAAAAGAAACCGAGCAGTCTCATTACAAGCTGCGTATCTGCCTGCGTTCGGGTAAATTTCTTGCGGCCGATGGCCTGCTTGATTCTGGTGACCCTGTATTGGAAACCAGCCGCCTGCTTTAATATTTAAATAAGGTAAAACTAAAAAGCCCCTGATGCGTGAGCATCAGGGGCTTTTTTATTAGGCGTTGTTTGTTTTTACTTAATTATTTATTTGAAGTTTAGGCTTTCTATTTAATATAAGTTTTTCAGGCTTGGGTATTCAAAGTCCAGACAGCCTTTCTAAATAAGGATATTCATGGCATGGATGCCATGGGTAAGCCTACATGGATGTACTTGTGGCGGACCTTATTTAGGAAGGGTGGCTGGGCTTTGGGCAGGGTTTTAGGTGTGGCTTCTCTTGGCGTAAATTAGGCTTTTGATTATCAAACCTACATTGAGTCTCAAGCTGCGCTTGATCTGGCTGCGCCACGCCGATGGCGCTCTTACTGCCGTACCTTTGATACAGGCGTGATCACATGGACCGCTGCGCTGCCCGTTTGCAGTGGCTGAAGGTTATCGTATTCAAAACTCAGCTTTCTAATTCCAAGAAACCCAATACCAGCGCCGCTCACTTTTCTCCAGGCAAAAAAAACCCCAACCGCGTTAGCGATTGGGGTTTTTAGTGTTT
>MAAD01000083.1 GCA_002162985.1 Bermanella sp. 47_1433_sub80_T6
GTGCGCGTGTTGCAATACTTCCTTGGGGCTGCGTGAACTTTCGTTAATTAAAGCGATACCCACGCTCACAGTAATCTGAATAGTTCGTTGATCCACCGCCACTAAGTGTTCTTGTATGGATGAACGAATGTGTTCGGCAAAACCGTGAGCTTGTTCAGGGTTGCTGTCGTGTAACAGGATGCCGTAAATGTCTTCCCCCACGCGGGCCACTAAATCTTCTTCGCGACACTTGCTGCGAATTAAATGGGCCACATCACAGATCACTAGGTCGGCCCCTTCAATGCCCACATCGGTCTTGCATTGGCCAAAGCTGTCGATATTCACATAAGCCACGGCCCCTTTGCTGCCACTGATGACAGCCTTATCCACGCTATCGGCCAGTTGTTCGTTAAAATACTGCTTGTTGTATAAACCGGTTAACAAATCCTGTGAGCTAATTTGTTTGAGCTTGCTCTCTAACTCGGCATTGCCTGAATTGCTGCGAATAATCAGCTGCATACAGGGCTCTTCTTCGTAAGTGGCCTGGGCAAACAAAATGCGAGTATCCACTTCGGTGTCGGCTACGTTGAGCATCTTGCATTCAAATTCGCCGCTACGGGTCTTGCCGGAATTAAAGTCTTTGAGGAATATTTTAAAGCGGCCCTGATCGGAAGTGCTAATCATGTCCATGAGCGGCATGGTCAGTAAATCGTCGGTGTCGTCATAACCAAACAGGTTGGCGTAACTGTCGTTCACAAACAGGTGCATGCCATCTTGCACATAGGCGATGGCGTCCTGAGCACTTTCCAGTAATACCTGACAGCGTTTCTCGGCTTCGCGCAGTAAGGCTTCTGCTTCACGCAATTCGCGACGCATTTTAAGGTTGGTGATTTCACGCAATACCACCTGCAGCAGGTGGTTGTACTCGCCACTGGGCACCAGATCTACGGCGCCAGATTTAATAACCTTTTCGGCGATGATGCTGTCCACTTCGTCGTGAACATAAATAGTTGGTATATCTTTGCCCTGGCGATGAATTTCGTTCAGTACTTGTTTGCCGGTTAATTCAGGCATTTCCAACGCACACAGACATACGTCCCAGACTTGCTCGTTGAGCTTGCCTTTAAGGGTGTCCATGTCTTGAATCAAATGAGCGCGAGTGGGGTGACCAGCATTACGTAATAGGCTGGTGAGGGTCTCGGCTTCGTGCTGTGAGGGTGAACAAATCAGCAGTCGAATCGCTTCTTTAGCCTGCATAAATAAAAATGGTACCAAAAGTCAGAATAAAAAGTTGCCGCAGTATAGCGAATTGAATCACGGGCCATAAGGTAAAGTGTCACGCTTTAGACTATATGTACGCAAAAAGTTATAGATATATACTTTTATTTAGTCTTTTGCTGCAGGGGAACAATTTAAAACGCCTACCTGCTTATAGTTTGTCCCAAATGGAAGCAAATTCGTCACCGGAGTCGTCCTTGCTGGTACTGCTGCTCAGCACCTGAGTGAGAGACTGAAACGAATACTGCACAAAACTGCGGGAGGTATTGACCCGTTTTAACAGCTGAATGCGTTGGCAATGTTTGTCGTCCAGTAACTGAGCCTTGCAACCCACCTTAAACGGCATGGTAGGTAATATCAGGGTTTCTTCCTGGCCGGCGGCGGGCAATGCGGGCAGCCAAATGCCTCGCAGGTAATCGCCGTTTTCACCGGTTTTATTGAGCATGCGCACTGCCACCGCCTCAACCTTGGGAGCGAGTAACTCTATGCCCAATTGAGTGGCTTGATTTCTTTGTGTGCGAATCCAGCGAATGCACCCCAGCGACCAGTTGTTCATTCTGGCCTCTTTAATCACCACCAGTTCTCCGGTTTGCACACTACTGGGAGGATTCTCCAGGGTGATGCCGTAGCCACCCGGGCTGGTATTAAATATTTGTGCGCTCAGTTGTTTGGCTTTAGGGCCGGTGTCTTCGGTATCCTGGGCATGAGAGCTGATGAAGGCGATGCTATCAAATTCTATGTTTTCCGAATCGGCTCCAAACTGACTGCCGGCATCAAAGCTTTGATCCCATACGTCGGTGGAGGGTATTTTGGGTTTGCCCTGGGGTTCTTCGGCGTTCCATTGTTTTAATAAAAACGGCAGGCTAAATTCGTTGGCACTAAAATAGTGACTGGCCAGCAGGCCAATGCCAATCTGAATTTCGCCACTGTTTTGAGTGCGGCGGAAACTGCGTTCCACCATGGCACCCCAGGCATGCATCAGGTGAGTGATCACCGTTTCATTGATGTTGCCGGGCACGGTAACGTCGCTGCTGTCCTTATCCAAATGTTTTTGCAGAGCACTGACCAAAGCGGTGGGAGACAGGGCTCGACCAACGCTTGTGGTGGAGGTTTTTAACAGCGTCCGATACACAGGAGCAAAATCCTTGTGCTGCGCAAACAAAAATAATGCGGTGATGTCGGAGCCTTTGCAGATTTTAACCAAGCCGCTCCACAGTTCGGTGGCCGCGTACAGGTTGGCTAAATCCACTTGGCGCAATTGATTGGGTTTGCTGCAGCCCAATAAGAGCGCTCGTGTATAAACATCTTGGATGGAGGAACTGGCAATGTATTTGGCCCGGCTGTCTTTCACCGGATACTGCTGTATGCCCTTGGTCTCGGCCAGGGCGAACATTTGGTGCAGTTCCAGCCAGGCATTTTTGGGTGGATGGCTGTAAAGCTGCAGGGCACGTAATATGGTTTGGCTAAGATCCACGATGGCCCTGTGAAGCGCAAAGGTGAGTAACTTCACCTCACCCTTTTTAGAGGGCTTGGCCAGCTCATCCACTATGATGCGTTTATAACCACTGGCCAGCTGATTTTGCAGGGTCTGCGCCAGGCTGACAATTTTCATGTCGTTATCGGTGAGCATGACGGATTGTTTTAGGAAGCGTTTGCCCAGCGACTCACAGATGATATAGGTTTGGCTGCGAATAATTTCCAGCATCTTGTAACGGGAGGTGGCAGCGATGGCGGTGGCATTGAGTTCACGAGTGGCTTGAAACAACATCTTGGCGGCCACGCCCACATTGGCCATGGGTAGCTTTTTTGCCCAACCTTCAAAGCCACTGAGGCTGCCATCACAAAAAGACAGTTTCTGCAGTTTAATTTCAGGAACGGATATGCGGATAGGGGACTTTTGCACTTCCATGCTTGTTCTCTCATCAAATTCAGCCAGCAAGTTAGCCCTTCCTTATACAAATTATAATAGGGCTAAGTTTTGTCTGGTGCCGACGTTCACTTGTCCATAAGTGCTTGTTGTTAAATAATAATAAGGAACGACAGAGTTCGCCAACTAAATTACGTATTATTCACCTTAAAGGCTGGATATTGGCGTGATTGGCGTATCAATTGTCGTTTTTGAGGGTCGTCCGTCCACTTCTCTCACCAACTTGGGCACCAAAAAGCCGGGTAAATGCCCCTGCAAAGCCAGCATTAAATTCTGCGCATCGCTCTGTTTCACCTCAAAATGGTGAGCGCCCACTACCGGATCCAGCAAGTGCAGGTAATAAGGCAACACATGGCAGTCGAATAAAGCTTCACTTAAATTCACCTGGCTGGTGAGGTCATCGTTAATGTCTTTAAGTAGTACCGCCTGGTTTAAAACGTGAATGCCCGCCCTATATAATTTTTTAAGGCAGGCGGCCACCTCGCTATCAATTTCATTGGCATGATTACTGTGCACCACCACCACTATCTTGAGGCGGCTCTGGGTTAGGTTATCCACCAGTTCATCGGTAATGCGTGCCGGAATGACGATGGGCAAGCGGGTGTGGATGCGCAGACGAGTGATATGAGGAATCTCGCCAATGGCCTTAATCAAGCCAAACAGGCGCTTGTCGTTATTGGTGAGCGGGTCGCCGCCACTCAAGATCACTTCGTTAATCTCGGGGCGCTGCTTAATGTAGTCCAATGCTTCCAGCCATTGTTGGCTGCTAAGGGCATTGTCGCCGTAGGGAAAGTGGCGGCGAAAACAATAACGGCAATGCACCGCACAGCTGCCATTGGTAATGAGCAGCACGCGGCCATGGTATTTGTGAATGATGCCTGGGGTCTTGTTACTGCTGATTTCCCCTAGAGGGTCCAGCACAAACCCGGCCGGTGGCGGGGAATTTTCCTGAGCAAGGGGCCAAATTTGGCGCAGCAAGGGATCGTTCACATCGCCCTTTGTAATGCGCTCAAGGAAAGCCCTGGGCACACGAATGGCAAAGTCCTGGCTGGCTTGTTGCGCTGCCTGTAAATAAGCGGCCGGAAGTTCCAACTCCTGGGCCAGCTGTTCGGCACTGGTCACCACATCGGCCAGCTGTTGCTGCCAAGTGCTTGTTTGCTTTGAACTGTGCATAATTATGTCGTTCTGGGGTATCATTGCTAACCTATTTTTTAGTCATCCCAATTTCGGTGCTCATCCATGGCAAATTATTCAACCAACGAATTCAAATCTGGTCTTAAGGTCATGTTGGAAGGGGACCCATGTTCCATTCTTGAAAATGAATTGGTTAAACCCGGTAAGGGCCAGGCCTTTAGCCGTGTAAAACTGCGTAACCTAAAGACCGGTCGTGTTTGGGAACGTACCTTCAAATCCGGCGAAAAACTGGAAGGTGCCGATGTCATGGATTATGACATGGAATACCTCTACGCCGATGGTGAGTTTTTCCATTTTATGGCCACCGACGGATCTTACGAACAGTTTGGTGCCCCCGTTGAAGCGGTGGGTGAGACTAAAAACTGGCTGAAAGAACAGGAAAAGTACGAAGTAACCTTGTTCAACGGTGCGCCCATCGCGGTTGCCGCGCCTAACTTTGTGGAACTGGAAGTAAAGGATACTGATCCCGGCCTAAAAGGCGATACCGCCCAGGGTGGCACTAAGCCAGCTTACCTCACCACAGGTGCCATGGTACGTGTACCGTTGTTCATCAACATAGGTGAAGTGCTGCGTATCGATACCCGTACCGGTGAGTATGTGTCTCGCGCCAAGGGTTAATACCCCAAGCGAGTGAAAATTAAAGGCTCAAAAAGTTCATGCCCATAACGCACGAGCTTTTTGGGCTTTTTTGTTATGGGCTTCGGGCCCGCAAAGGAACATCAACATGTATTGGCAACCTTCAGCTGATCTTAACACCCTAAAGGCGCGCGCCGATTTTAGTGCTTATATACGTGACTTTTTTCGAGTGCGTGACGTATTGGAAGTGGAAACCCCCCTGTTATCTAAAGCGGCGGTGAGTGATGCAAATTTGCTACCGTTGGCGGTCACCTGTTTGGACAAAACCTGTTATTTGCAAACCTCTCCCGAGTACCCCATGAAACGTTTATTGGCGGCGGGCAGTGGCGATATCTTCCAAATTTGTAAAGTGTTCCGCGATGAAGAACTGGGCAAGCGCCATAACCCGGAGTTTTCCATGCTGGAATATTACCGGCTTCATTTCGATTTGCAGACCCTAAAAGATGAAGTGGCTCAGCTGGTGGGGGATTACCTGAATATTCAGCGGCGCATGGATTTAAGTTTCCGCCAGGCATTTATTAAGTACGCCCAGCTGGATCCGTTTTTGACCACGGATGACGAGCTGCAAATTAAGGTACAGCCGTTTGTGGGGGGGTTAAAACTTAACCGGGATGAGTGTCTGGATTTGTTAATTAGTCATGTGGTGGAGCCCAATTTACCCAAAGACACTCTGGTGTTTATTGCCCAGTACCCGGCTAGCCAGGCGGCCCTGGCACAAACCTATGAAAATGACTCGGGTGAAATGCTGGCCCAGCGTTTTGAGTTGTATGTGAATGGCTTGGAGCTGGCCAACGGCTATCAGGAGTTAACCGACGTGGCTGAGCAGAAACAGCGTTTTGCCAAAGAGCAAACTCAGTGTGAGCAGGTTAGGAATGAGGATGAACATTTTCTGCAGGCCTTGCAACACGGTTTGCCGGAATGCTCGGGTGTGGCTTTGGGGCTGGATCGAATTTTGATGTTGAAGTTGGGGTTAAAAAATATTAGTGAGGTATTGAGTTTCGATTTTGAACGGGCTTGATGCATCAGCCACGGGGTGGCCGATAGGCCATTAGGCCCTTACCAAAACGCCTCATCTTGCACATCCGGTGGCGCATCATATTGATTGGTCTCGTCATCCCGCTGTTGCTGTAAGTCGTCCAGAATTGATCCGCTGGTTTTAATGGCGTCGTCGCGCACTGCATCCGGCTCACCCTGCCCCCCTTCTTCGATATAACCGCCGGCCCGTGAGGAGATGGCCCTGTCGGTGCGTTTGTTTAATACCACGATGGCGATGCGACGATTAATGGGGCTCTCTGGTTCGGTAATATTAAAATGCGCCTTATCGCCCATGCCCACCACTTGGGCAATTTTAACTTCTTCCAGGCCGGCATCTCCCAAGGCACGGCGTGCGGCATTGGCGCGGCTGGCGGATAACTCCCAGTTACCTGTGGCCCAGGCACTTTTTCCGCCACTTGAGTCGGTGTGGCCGGTGATGGAAATACGATTGGGCACCGCACTGAAGATGGGAGCCATCTCATACAGTATGTCTTCGGCGTAATATTTTAAGCGAGCCGAGCCCGGATCGAACATAGGGCGATTGGTTTTATCCACAATTTGAATACGCACCCCCTCGCTGGTGATGTCTACTTTAATCTGGTCTCGGTAGGGGCTGAGGGTGGAGCTGGCATCGATCTGCTGTTTAAATTCGGCCTCCATGGTTTCCAGGCGTGCGCGCTCGATGGCCTCGGCGGCGCTTTCAATCTCCTCGGCTTGTAAAACTTTAGTAGGGTCGACGGTTTGGCTCTCTGCCACATTATCCTGCACCGCCGGACTGCCGCCTAAATCGATGACCCATTGGCTGTTAGTCTTGCTGCCATCTTCAGAGGACTGAGGGTCTTGAAAATAACCGGCTACCTTGGCAATTTCTTCTTCGTTGGATGAGTTGATTAACCACAGGATTAAAAACAGCGCCATCATAGCCATGGCAAAGTCGGCCATGGCCACTTTCCAGGCGCCACCATGGTGGGCCTCGTGGCCTTTTTTTATGCGCTTGATAACTACATTACGCTGTTCAAACTTATCCATAAGTTCGATCTTCTATAGTTTTGTTTTTATTGCTATTAATTTTATTAACGAGAGCGCACCACATTTTCCAACTCGGCAAAGCTGGGGCGGTCGTGGGCAAACAATACCTTACGACCAAACTCCACCGCTAGCTGGGGGGGCAGGCCATTCACCGAGGCAACGATAGTGGCCTTGGCCGACTCATACAGTTTAATTTCTTCGTGGGCTATATGTTCCATTCGGGAGGCGATGGGAGCAAAAAAGCCGTAACCAAATAACACCCCGGAGAATGTACCCACCAACGCGGCCGCGATGTGGCGCCCCAATTCTTCCATGGGGCCGTCTATGGCGCCCATGGTAATTACGATACCCAAAACGGCGGCCACGATGCCAAAACCTGGCATGGCATCGGCTACTTTCTGTATGGATTGACCGGGTACCATGAGTTCGTGCAGGCGGCTGTCTATCTCCATATCCATGAGGGCATCCAGTTCATGGGCCTGCATGTTGCCAGCGGCGATTAAACGAAAACAGTCGGCAATGAAATCGGCAAGGGCCGCGTTGGCCTGCACCGCCGGGTACTTGGAGAATATGCCGCTGGATTGGGGGTTTTCCACATCCCCCTCGATGGACATCATGCCTTCCTTGCGGCTCTTGTTGAGTATGTCGTAGATGAGCCGCAGGCTGTCCATGTACAGGGCCTTGTTGACCTTGCCGCCCATAATCACCTGGGGCATGAGTTTCATGGTGGCGGTGTGCACCTGCCAGGGGTTGCCACTAATGTGGGCACCCAAACCTGCCCCCAAAATAATCAGGAACTCGTAAGGTTGCCATAGGGCGGCCATCTCACCGTGGCTACCTAAGTAGCCTACGACGATACTGGCGCAGACAATTGCAAAACCCAATAAATAGAGCATTCAACCTTCCTTGTTTACCGGCTTAAAGCCGCCGGTGCGTCCATTCCACTTTTACATCTCAATTAGTGGGCCTGTTCTTAGAGTCGGACTATAGTTAAGTAAAGGTCACAACTTGGTATTCCTCAAATACAAACCAAGCAAAATGGCGAATGGCTATCAATACCCGTCTTAAGGCAGTTTAGATGCGATTTAATCAACCTAGAATTCAAAGACAATGGAAGTAAAAGCAATCAAGGGTGCCAAGGCATGGCTTGAGATTGGCAAAAAAGCGCCTATTCCCATCTTAAAAGCCTCGGCCAAGTTGCTCACTAAGCAAATAAAGGCGGGGGCGTCGTTGGCGGAATTGTCCCATACCATCGAGCGCGACCCGGCCTTGTGTTTACATTTATTTTTAGCAGCCAATAAGAAAAGCCGCCAACACAACCCCGGGCAAGGGGTGGAAATCCTCAGCCTTAATCATGTGGTGACCATATTAGGCATGAAGGGGCTGGTGGATTGTGTGAAAAAGGCGCCTCAATTAAAGCTGCACAAGAGTGATGCCTATCAAAAAGCCTACCTGCAGGCCCAGTCTTGCAGTGCCTTTGGTGGAAATTTAATGGAGCACTGGGTGAAGGTGAACCACGGGGGTTCTGCCGAACGGCTAAAATGGGCCACCATTTTGGCTGGCGCGCCCCGTTGGATAATGTGGCGTGAAGCCTATGTGCAGATGCGTAAATGTGACTGGCTCATCCATCATGACTTTGTGGCGACAAAAAGAGCCGAGAAAAAAGTATTTGGCTGCTCCCTGGATGAAATTTTGTGTTTGTTGGGGCGCAAGCTCATGTTGCCAAGCCTGGCGCAAAACGTGTTGGAAGCCAAACAGCTGCCCACCCTAAAACAATGGGGGCAACTGCTACACCACCGTTACCTTGATTTTATCGACGCCGATTTAAAGCTAAAGCGTTTAAAATCCAACCCCAATACTCTCATGGCGGTCATATTGCACATGGCCGAGCAACTGCCTCTGGGCTGGATGACAACCAAGACGCTGCGTGCGCAAAAAGCCTTGGGTCGTCTCACCGGGCAAAGTCATGAAGCTGTGGTGCGCCAAAATCATTTGTTGGCGGTGGCGGTGAGTCATCACGCCGGAGCCTGGCCGGTACTTACCCCAGCCACATCCTTGTTATGGCCGCCGGCAGCCAATAATCAGTCGCCCTGGTTGCGTCGCCCCATGTTATGTCTGCTGCCGGATAAAGAAAAAGTGAAGGAAGAGGTTCTAAAACCACAGGCGGTACAAAGCGATAGTACCGCCCTGCCTGGCACACCACCGCCGCGCAAGGCCAACAAACGCCTGCTGGTGGATATTATTGCCCAATTTAAGCGGGACGTGCACACCTTTAGTAATGTTCACGAAATTTTACTCACCTGTAATAAAGCCATTTACGAGGGGCTGGGTATGCGCCGCACCTGCATTTGCGTATTGGGCAAGGGCAATGATCACCTGCGTCCGCTGTATTGCGTGGGCATACCACAAAACAGCAAGGTTCATGGCCTTAAGGTGGTACTGGCTGAAAACCGATTCTTTGGTAAGTTATTAAGTAAGGTGGCCAGTTATAAGGTAGACCAGGATAACTTTGAGCAAGTGTTAAACATGCTTAGTAGTAATGTGGTGGATGTTTTGCTCAATAAAAATTTCATTGTCATGTCGTTATTTGCCGGGGATAAACCCATCGGGGTGGTGTATGCCGACGCCTCCAGTAAAGAGGAAAGCATCAGTGAACAGGAGTACCAGGCCTTTAAGACCATCTGCCAAAGTGCCGGTTATGCCTTGGGGGCTTACGCGCAAAAACACAATCACAACCATAAACCCAAATCCAGAATGAAAGCGAGTTAACCACCTGCAATTTCAGCGTTAAGGCCGCCTTCCATTAGGTGAGGTGGCCTTATTTAATACCTGACACCAGCCCTCCCCTTGATTACAATGCCCGGTCAGACTGCCAGCATAATAACAGGGTGCGCACATGGACTTACCATTAATACTTGAACCCAGCGAATTGCAGGCCGTGCTAGGGCAGGCCGACTTATTGATTCTGGATTTGGGTAAAAGCGATACTTATCAACAGGCCCATGTACCAGGCGCCATCTCTGTAGCCCCCGGTGATATTCAATTAGGCATCAAACCTGCCCCTGGTTTGTTACCCACTCAGCAGCAGCTAAGCATTTTATTTAGTCGCTTAGGCTTAACCCAGGACACCCATGTGGTGGTGTACGATGATGATGGTGGCCCTTGGGCGGGACGCATGATTTGGGTGCTGGATAGCATTGGCCATAAAAATTACAGTTTTCTCAACGGCGGCATTCATAGCTGGTTGGCCGAACAGCGCCCTATTGAATCCCAAGCCAATACCGCCACCGCCACCGAATATAAAGTGGCCGCCATAGATGAAAGTGTCAGTATTACTCAGGCACAGTTATTAACAGCCATCGAAGCAGAAAGCGTTCAGATTTGGGATGCACGCTCCCACAAAGAATACACAGGTGAAAAAGCCGTGAGTAAACGTGGTGGCCATTTGCCGGGTGCCGTGAGTTACGAGTTTAGTATTGCTCTGGACAGCGATAATCATCTGAAGCTGCGTGATCTTGAAGTGATTCGTAAGGAACTGGCGGCCATTGGCATTAACGGCGAGCAAACCCTAGTAAGTCATTGCCAAACCCATAGACGCTCGGGTTTAACTTATGTGATTGCCAAGGCGCTGGGTTGGCCCATGCAAGCTTATGCCGGTTCCTGGGCGCAATGGGGTAACGACCCCGATACGCCAATCGAAACCGGTGAGTAAGCAAGATTATTTGTTCCAGACATAATCTATGTACCTACCTCCGTGTAGGCAAAATTGTTTTAAAAACTTAAATTTATAAAAACTGTTAGGAAAAATCTAAGTGAATAAAGATAGTTTGTTTGTAATGTTGCAGTATGTCATTCCACAGCATACATTTTCGCGTTTGGTGGGCTGGTTTGCCAGCACCGAAATTGGATTTATTAAAGATACCTTCATCACCAAATTTGCCAAAAAGTATCAGGTGAATATGGATG
>MAAD01000054.1 GCA_002162985.1 Bermanella sp. 47_1433_sub80_T6
ATCACTGCTTACCTTGTGGTAGCTGTAAAAGTCGCTGATTTCTCTGCGCAATAATTCTACCCTGTGCTGGGCTCGCAGCAGACGTTTGTCGGTGCGAACTATGCCCACGTAATCCCACATAAAGCGACGTAATTCGTCCCAGTTGTGGCTCACCACCACGTCTTCATCGGAATCGGTTACCTTACTTTCATCCCAGTCAGGGGCAAATGGCACATCTGGCTTTTGCTTGATCACGTCTAAAATATGCCTGGCGGCAGACTGGCCGTAAACGATACATTCTAATAATGAGTTGCTGGCCAATCGGTTGGCGCCGTGCAAACCTGTATGGGCACTCTCTCCCACGGCATAAAGATTAGGGATATCGGTGCGACCCGAGCCGTCCGTCACTATGCCGCCGCAAGTGTAGTGCGCTGCCGGTACGATGGGGATGGGCTGTTTGGCCATATCGATGCCGTATTCTAGGCAGCGCTCATAAATGGTAGGGAAGTGTTCGATGATGAAATCTTTGTCTTTATGACTGATGTCTAAATAAAGGCAGTCGGCACCCAGGCGCTTCATCTCGTGGTCAATGGCGCGCGCCACGATATCCCGAGGGGCCAGTTCACCCCGTTCATCAAACTTGTGCATAAAGCGTTCGCCATTGGGCAGCAGTAAATGCCCCCCTTCACCGCGCACCGCCTCGGTAATCAAGAAGCTTTTGGCTTGCGGGTGGTACAGGCAGGTAGGGTGAAACTGGTTGAACTCCATGTTGGCCACTCGACAGCCAGCGCGCCATGCCATGGCGATGCCATCTCCCGAGGTGCCATCGGGGTTACTGGTATAAAGATATGCCTTGCTGGCGCCTCCCGAGGCAATGACCACAGTGCGGGCACGGAAGGTTTCCACACGGCCGTTTTCATCATTCAGAACATAGGCACCTACCACGCCTTTGCCTGGCATCTTGAATTTTTCGCAAGTAATCACATCCAGTGCCATGCGTTTTTCAAATAGGGAAATATTGGGGTGTTTCTGTGCCTGGCCAATTAGTGCTTGGCTGACGGCTACGCCGGTGGCGTCGGTTGCATGAATGATTCGTCTATGGCTATGGCCACCCTCTTTAGTGAGGTGATACTGGTCGTTGTCATCCTTACTGAATTGAACTTGCTGTTCAATGAGCCACTGGATAGCTGCGCTGCTCTTTTCTACGGTATGATTGACGGCAGTGTGATTGCACAAGCCAGCACCTGCGTTGAGGGTGTCGTTAACATGGGCTTGCACACTGTCCTCGCTATCGAGTACCGCTGCAATCCCCCCCTGCGCCCAGCGAGTGCTGCCACTGTCCAGGGTATCTTTGCTTAATACGGCGACCTTGGCATGATCAGCCACGTTCAATGCCACAGCTAAACCCGCTGCTCCACTGCCGATGACGAGCACATCAAATACCTGTCGTTGATCCATATTCTGTCCTGTGTTTCAGCAAAATTTTTATTAAAAAAGCGCGCCGACACTATACTGGCAAGCGTACCAATTAAGAAGCATAGAGGCCCATACAAAGCCCTGTAAAAAGCATAAAATGACTTTTTATGGGAAATATCATTCGGGAAGTGAACTTTTCGACGCTGCTCACTTCTAATTTACACAATTTGCCACCATGGCAGGTACTTTATAAGCCCGAAGCGTTACATATAATTATTAAACGGGCACTGTCATGCTGCATTGGAAACATTTGGGGAAGTGATGTCACAACAGGACACAGATCAACAACTGGTACTGAGGGTACAGAAGGGCGACAAACGTGCCTTCGACCTGTTGGTGCTTAAATATCAGCATAAAGTCATGTCTTTGGTCTCTCGTTATATTCGAGATCACAGTGAAGTGCAGGACATAGCGCAAGAGGCCTTCATTAAGGCATATCGCGCTCTGGCCAATTTTCGCGGTGATAGCCAGTTTTATACCTGGCTGTATCGCATCGCCGTAAACACCGCCAAAAACCATTTAGTGACCATGGGGCGCCGGCCACCGGCACAAGATATGGCCACTGAAGATGCGGAACATATTGGCCCGTCCGGTTATCTAACCGACATAGCCAGTCCGGACAAGTTATTGGCACGGGACGAATTAAAGGCGGTGGTATTTGAGGCCATTGAAAATTTGCCCGATGAATTACGCACCGCTATCACTTTACGAGAGATGGATGGTATGAGTTACGAAGACATTGGCGAAGTGATGCAGTGCCCCATCGGCACAGTTCGCTCGCGAATTTTTAGAGCCAGGGAGTCCATAGACAAAGCCATGGCTCCATTGCTTGAAAATACAGCAGTTCAGAATACACAACAGACAACACAGCCTAAAGGCTCGAGGTGATTATGAGTGACAAGCAAAATGAAACCCTGTCAGCCTTAATGGATGGCGAACTCGATGAGATGTCTTTGCACCGCGTGCTTAACCAGATGGAAGAAGGCTCTCAACTAAAAGAGACCTGGTCTCGTTATCATTTACAGCGTGATGTAATTAAAGGCGACGTATCTGAATTCAGTGCTTTGGATATCAGCTCGGCTATTCATGATGCCATAGATGATGAAGCGACCATTGAAAGTTCAACCCAGCAACCTAAAAACTGGTGGAAAGCCGTGGCCGGTTTGTCGGTGGCTGCATCGGTCACCTTTGCGGTGGTATTGGGCGCGCGCTTCAACCCCTTGTTGGATGGCCAGGGTAGCGAACAATTCGCCGGCAAGACCCAGGTACAGGTGGTAGTGCCTGAAATTACCCGTGTGAAGGGTCCTACTATGATCGCCCAGAGCAATAGTGCGCTTAACGGTGTGGACGAAAAATCTTTGCAACAGGCCCAAGAGCGCCTCAATATTTATCTAAAGCAACATGCTCAGGACAGTGCCTTGGGTCAGGGGCGTAGCGCCATGCCATTTGCTCGAGTGGTTAATTTCGAGACCCCGGCCAGACAAGTGAAGGGAAATTGATGTTGTTTCGATTGTTATCCAAGGTTGGGCTTGTGTGTGGTGGATTAACCGTATTGCTCGGTTCCTCCCTGGCATTGGCCAATCAATCGCTTACCGCTCAGGGCTGGTATGAGCAAATGCTGGAAAAAGCCCCCCAGGCTTCATATGAAGGCATTTTTGTACATCAGTCTGGCAATCAGTTGCAAACCGTAGAAATTGTACACGGTGTGAAAGAGGGTGAAATTTGGGAGCGCCTGTTACACCTGGATGGCCCCACCCAAGAGGTCATACGCCGCGGTGATGAGTTGTATTGCATACACCCGGATGCATCCGTGGAGCAACTGCAGCAAAAAGGCAGTTCGCCATTTGGCAATAAAGCCATGGGGGCCAGCCGTCAGTTGGCCAAGGCTTATGAATTTCGTTTGTTAGGCAAGCAAAGATTTGCCGGTCGTTTGGTCATGGGAGTGCAGCTGGTGCCCAAAGATGGTACGCGTCATGCGTATCAATTATGGATAGATCAGCAAACGTCAGTGCCATTGCGCACCGAGTTATTGACTATCAAGGGCCAAATTTTAGAGCGTTATCAGTTCAGTTACTTCCACGTACAGAGTGAGTTTAAGGAGCAGCGTTTTGCACCGCGTACTCAGGGCATTGAATTAGAGATGGCCAGCAATGCGGATGTGCTAAAAACCCGTAATAACGACGTATTAGAATGGCGTTTAAACTGGTTGCCGCGAGGTTTTGTGGATCAAACGGCCAGTGGTCATGCTCCTAAAATGTCGGCGCGCCGCATATATAGCGATGGTTTGGTGATGTTTTCAGTGTATGTTGAAAGTGTCGACAAGGTACAAGATGAGGGCACCATGCAGGCCGGTCCCACCGCATTAACTGTGCAGCACAAGCAATGGCAGGGACAAACCCATCGCATCACTGTGGTGGGAGAAGTACCACCGGCCATGGTTGCGCGTATTGCGCAAAGTGTCGAGCTGCTGTAAAACCAGTATTTTTAATGAATTCAAAGATAAAAAATGGTTGAAGAGACGGCTCAGGTCATAAAAATAAAGGGCGATACGGTATGGGTAATGGCCATCCAAAAGAGCGCCTGTGGATCATGTGAGGCACAAAAAGGCTGTGGCCATAGCCTGTTGGCCAAAGTAGGGCAAAAGCAAATTGAATTGCCTGTGGCTCGCAATGGTCTGGATGTGGTGGTTGATGACATGGTGGTCATAGGTGTACCCGAACAGGCTATCTTGCGTACCTCTTTATTAATGTATGGCCTGCCGTTAGGAGCCATGATAGTGGTGGCGTTCTTCAGTAAGTGGTTGGCATTATCAGAAGGCGTCAGTGTGATATTGGCTTTTCTGGCGTTGTTATTGGGCTTTGTGGCGGTGAATTTGCAAAGTAAAAGGCTGGATTTCGAAAAACTCTCACCCAGATTAATGCGCAAGGTGGCGGTTGAGCAAAGCCTCATCCCCATGTGTGAAGAGCCAAATGGGTAAAATAGTTAAATAACGAGTCAGGGTATATTGATGAAGCGTTTGTTATGGGTATGCAGTTGTTTATTTTGGGTATCGGCCAATGCCTTCGCTCAGTTGCCTGATTTTACTGAATTGGTAGAGGACGCGGGTCCCGCTGTGGTGAACATTAGTACCACCCAAAAAGCCCAAGGACGCTTGGGTGATCTGGAGATGCCGCAAGGGATTCCTGATATTTTCCGTCACCTGTTTCCTCAGGCTCCGCGCAATAATCCCCACGCCAACCCCAGAGGCCAATCTCAACAGCGTTCATCATTAGGCTCGGGTTTTATTGTAAGTGATGACGGCTACATCTTGACCAATAATCATGTGATAGACGGTGCCGATCATATATACGTGCGCTTGAACGATCGCCGTGAATTTGAAGCCAAGCTCATTGGCAGCGATGCCAGCTCAGATTTGGCCTTGTTGAAAGTAGAGGCCGAAGACTTGCCTACGGTAGAGATAGGCAACAGTGAAAAGCTAAAAGTTGGTGAATGGGTGGTGGCCATAGGCAGCCCGTTTGGTTTTGACTACAGCGT
>MAAD01000311.1 GCA_002162985.1 Bermanella sp. 47_1433_sub80_T6
GTTGGAAATTAAACGGCCACCGTTGTTCCACGACAACTCTTCTGTGGTTAACCAACCCATGCCTTGCACAAAACCTCCTTCAATCTGGCCAATGTCGATGGCTTCGTTTAAGGACTTACCCACATCGTGAATGATGTCGGTGCGCAATACATCGTATTCACCTGTAAGTGTATCTATTTCCACCTCTGAGCAAGAAGCGCCCATGGCGTAATAGAAGAACGGACGACCCTGGGCCTTGTCACGGTTGTAATGAATTTTTGGTGTGCTGTAGTAACCGGTAGACGACAACGAAATACGCGCCATATAGGCCATTTCTACAAACGGGCCAAAACCAATCCACTGCTCGTCGTCCCCTTCTTGTAAAGGAGTGCTAATCACCACATGGTTGTTTTCAAAACGCACATCACATTCGTTCACATCGTAATGTCGGCAAGCAAATTCAACCAATCGCGCCTTAATGGTTTGGCAAGCATTTTGCGCGGCCTTACCATTTAAATCGGTACCACTTGAGGCAGCAGTAGGTGAGGTATTAGGCACCTTATTAGTATTGGTGGAACTCACCATCACCATGTCCAGGTCGATTTGAAATTCGTTGGCCACCACTTGCGCAACCTTGGTAAACAAACCCTGGCCCATCTCTGTGCCACCGTGGTTCAGGTGCACACTGCCATCGGTATACACATGCACTAACGCACCGGCCTGATTTAAAAATTGCACCGTGAATGAAATACCAAACTTAACCGGGGTTAATGCCAGGCCACGTTTCTTGTAGGTGTTTTCACTATTAAATTTAGCGATAGCGTCACGACGAGCGCGGTAATTACATTCAATTTCCAGCTGCTCGATCAACTCAGGCATCAGGTAATGTTCGATGGTTTGCCCGTAGTGGGTTTTATCGCCATCTTGATATAAATTTTCTTTACGCACATCTAAAGGATCACGACCCACCGCACGGGCAATGTCATCCATAATGTATTCGGCAATCACGGTACCCTGCGGGCCACCAAAACCACGGAAGGCGGTATTGGATACGGTGTGGGTTTTACATCTGTGCCCCACCACTTGTGTATCTTGCAAGTTGTAGGCGTTGTCGCTGTGAAACATGGCGCGGTCAACGATGGCATCGGACAAATCAGGGGAGTAACCACACATGCCAGCCACCATGATATCGCTGCCCAGTAGCTTGCCGTTGTCGTCAAAGCCCACACGATACTCGTTATAAAAGTCGTGACGTTTGCCGGTCATGACCATGTCGTCTTGACGGGCCAAGCGTAATTTAACCGGGCGATCCAATCGCTGTACAAACAAGGCTGCCATACACGCCCAAGGGGCTGCCTGGGTTTCTTTACCGCCAAAACCACCACCCATGCGACGCACATCCACCTGCACATAGTTAAACGGCAAATCCAATACTTCGGCCACCAGCTTTTGCACTTCGGTGGGATGTTGCGATGAGGTATAAACCTTCATGCCCTTGTCTTCGGTGGGCACCACGTAACTAACCTGGCCTTCCAGATAAAAGTGTTCCTGACCTTTAACGTACAGCTCGCCACTTAGTTTGTTGGGCGCCTTATTGATGGCCGCCTCAAAATCCCCTTTTTGCATGCTGTGAGTGGGACGTACAAAAAATTGTTTTGCCAGAGCGTCTTTAATATTTAAGATCGCCGGTAAAATTTCATATTCTATTTTGGCCAACTTCACCGCGCGCTTGGCTGCTTCAAAACTGGTGGCCGCCACGGCGAATAGCGATTGTCCGATATATTCCACCTTGCCATGGGCAAACAACAAATCCCCTTTAAAAACCGGACCTATATCGGTTTCACCGGGAATGTCATCGAAGGTAATGATGTCCACCACCCCTTCGGCGCTTCTTACCGCGGATAAATCCATGCTTAAAATATTGGCGTGGGCCTTGGCACTTTGCCCCACAGCCACGTGCAAGGTATTGGGTAACTCTGGCATGTCATCCACGTAAACGGCAGTGCCCAATACGTGTTTTAACGCACTTTCATGTTTGGCACTTTTTCCGCTGCGTCCTTTTGGTGGACGCTGACGACGATCTTCGTAGGACTCAAACTTGGACGATACAAAACTCATATTATTTCACTCCCGCTTTATCACACGAGGCAAGGCCGGTTTTAATGACCAGGTTAGCCGCCACAGTTAATCGATACGCGTCACTGGCCCGTACATCGGTTATGGGGGAGTAATCCTTTTTAATCTGTTTGCAGGCCTTCTCAAAGCTGGCCAATTGCAAGGGCTGACCATTGAGCGCCGCTTCGGTGTGACGAGCACGCAATGGTGTAGCCGCCATGCCGCCGCAGGCAATGCGCGCTTCCTTGATGGTATTGCCGTCACGTTCAATACGCGCCGCCATTAATACCGCAGAGATATCATCTTCTTTACGCTTGCTCACCTTAAATACATGCAGGCTTTGCTGCGCGGTTAACTTGGGCACGATGATGCTTTTTAAATATTCACCTGCTTGCAGGTCGGTTTGTTTGTAACCCTTAAAGAAATCTTCAATTGCAACTTCTCTTACGCCTCTGCTGGAGGCTATTTCCACGCGAGCGTTCAGCGCAAAAAAGACGGGGGGGGTGTCACCTATGGGCGAACCATTGGCAACATTCCCCCCCAAAGTGCCCAGATTACGAATTTGGCGCGAACCAATGCGCTCCAAAAGCTGGGCAAACGAAGGGAAGTGCTGTTGTAAAACTGAATGAGACTGGTGATAGGTAACCATGGCGCCAAAACGAACATGTTCGTTATTTTCTGACACCTCGGTCAGGCTGGCCACCTTATGCAGGCTAACCAACACGTCAAATTGCTTAAATTGCTGACTTATTTCCAAGCCAAGGTCGGTGCCCCCCGCCCAAATAGTAGCCCTGGGGTATTGGGCCAGAATGCTGGCCAACTGTTGTTCGTCTTGGGGAATAAATAGCTTACGGCCCTGATGCTCAACAACGGCTTCGCCGCCCTCAATTGGTGCGGACGGATCAAAATGCCCCACCACATTACTTAGTACAGGAGCGCCAGCATGGGGAGCCGGGTAATTATTCATGGCCTTGGCGGCCTCGATGATGGGTCGGTAGCCGGTACAACGACATAAGTTACCGGACAGGGCATCATGAATGTCGTGATCGCTGGGGGAGTTGCCACCCTGATTATGGTAAAGCGCCGCCAACGAGGTGACGATGCCCGGGGTGCAGAAACCACACTGAGAACCGTGATGATCTACCAGGGCCTGTTGCGCCGGGTGCAGTTGCTCCCCGTCACTTAAGCCTTCCACGGTAATGATGTACTTACCATCCAGGCTGCCAAGCAACGCGATACAGGCGTTAACCGCCAGGTATTGCACGGCTCCCTGAGAATTGGCCTCGCCAATTAAAACCGAGCAGGCACCGCAGTCACCGCCAGCACAACCTTCTTTAACCGAAAGCTGCATCGCCTTGGTGCGCATATAGGCCAGAATGGTCCAACTTGGATCAAAATTCGTCTCTTCGATCCATTCACCGTTCAAACAAAAGCGAATCACATTAACACCCGTCTCTTGGAATGAGGACTAAACTACCGGCATAAACCGGATAATCGCCTCACTCTCAATTAATTATCTATTTTATACCCCTATTTTTTGACCAAATGGTCAAGAAATCAAGTTATTTTGCATTTTTTTGATTAATTTTTAAAAAACATTGCCTTTTTGGCAAAATATTTGCAATCTGATCCTGTCTATTTGGTCAAGAATATTAATAACAAGGTTTGCCCTGTTAGACAACAACACCCAAATACTAAAAATTTAAACCCTGGTAGGCATAGTTGCGTGCCAGGCTCAGGCGCCTACTCGTCCTTAGACAGTGTAGATCAGCTATTAACGAGGCCACACTCAAGCGGGCAGTTACGGCATCTACCTATAGACAGTATAGGCCAGGTATTAAGAAGGGCGCTCAAGGGCGATTAAGCATTTATGGCAAGATTAGCGTTAACGGGCATCACCAAGGCGTATCCGGGTTGCATTGCCAACCAGGACATCAGCCTTGAAGTGAAGGCCGGGGAAATTCATGCCCTGCTCGGTGAAAACGGCGCAGGCAAGAGTACCCTGATGAAAATCATCTATGGTGTGGTGAAACCCGATGCCGGTACTTTCCTGTGGGAAGGCCAGTCTATCAAGGTGAATGGCCCGGCTCATGCGCGCTCCATGGGCATAGGCATGGTGTTTCAGCACTTCTCCCTGTTTGAGACCCTCACCGTGGCCGAGAACATCGCCCTGGGCCTGCCGAAGGAGGAAGGCCGTGACCTGGCTGCCTTAAGCAAACGCATTAAAGAGGTCTCGCAACACTACAATATGGGGCTGGACCCTGAGCGTTACGTACATACGCTGAGTGTGGGCGAGCAACAGCGCGTTGAGATCGTGCGCTGCCTGTTACAAGACATTAAATTATTAATTTTGGATGAACCCACTTCCGTTTTAACCCCTCAAGAAGTGAAGGGCTTGTTTAAGACCCTTAATACCCTGTCCGATGAAGGCTGTGCCATCCTGTTCATCTCCCACAAGCTGGACGAGGTCACCGAGCTTTGCCACAACGCCACCATTCTGCGTAATGGTCTGGTAACGGGTGATTGCAACCCGCAACAGGTCACCAGCGCCGACATCGCACGCATGATGGTGGGGGACGACACGCCCCTGAGCGAAGATTATGTGAAGGCCGAAGGCAAAGAGGCCGTGCTGTCCATTCGCGAGCTTACCTACCGCAGCGATGACCCATTTGCCTCTCCCCTGCGCAACTTAAATTTACAAGTGAAAGCCGGTGAAATTCTCGGCATCGCCGGGGTGGCCGGTAACGGTCAGGATGAACTCATGGCCCTGCTAAGCGGCGAAGAGCGCTGCGATAAAAACGCCATCAATTTATTGGGCAATGACATCGGCGACTTAAATCCAGGCAAGCGCCGGAAATTGGGA
>MAAD01000135.1 GCA_002162985.1 Bermanella sp. 47_1433_sub80_T6
TTAAGTGCTACTGCATCCATTGGAGTGCGTTCTAACCTCGGTAGAGCCCATGACGCTCAATATATTCAATGACAGGCTGGGGGACATGGTTATCCACAACCTCATATTTTTTAATACACACCCTCACCTCACTGGAAGATATTTCCACCTGAGGTAAGGTTAACTGCAAGTAACAGCCAAAAGGCCGCGTTTTAAAATCCGTTTTATCCACAAGCTTGTGAGCAGGCCACTGATCAAGACAAATGTCGCTTTCACCGGCTCTGGCCACTACTAGCACATTGGCCAGGGCAAATACCTGCTGCCACTGGTGCCATTTTGTTAAACCCGCTGCGGCATCTGTGCCCATGACCCAAACTATATGAGCATTATCGCCCAGTTCGCGCCTTAATTCCTTAAGGGTATCCACCGTGTAGGTGGCGCCCGAGCGGCGAGTTTCACGTTCATCCAGCTTAAGTATAGGCTGATTTTGCAGTGCCAACTTCAACATACATAGCCGGTGCTGAACACTGCTGGTACTGCCCTTATGGTAGGCATCACCACAAGGCATCAAATACACATGGTTATAAGCCATGGTTTGGGCCAACGCCTGAGCGCTGATGATATGCCCGTTGTGCACCGGGTCAAAGGTGCCGCCCAGTACTACATACTCTGATTTAATGACGCTCTTAATGACGGATATGCCCATCACCCAATACAACCCACTTCTGCGAGGTAAGACCATCTAGCCCTACTGGCCCACGGGCATGGATTTTATCGGTGCTAATACCTATTTCCGCACCCAGGCCGTATTCAAAGCCATCGGCAAAGCGGGTAGAGGCGTTTACCATCACCGAACTGGAGTCCACCTGGCGCAAGAAATTCCGGGCCTTAGTGTAATTCTCAGTGATGATGCTATCGGTATGGTGGCTGCCATAGCGGTTTATGTGCCCAATGGCTTCATTCATATCTGCCACTACCTTAATGGCCAATACAGGGGCCAGGTATTCTGTGCTCCAGTCTTCTTCGCTGGCGTCTTCAACATCCGCCAAAATGGCCTTAGTAGCAGCACAGCCCCGTAATTCCACGTTCAACTCGCCATAGGCACGGGCCAACTGAGGCAAAGCCTTATCAGCTACCGATTGCGCCACCAACAGGGTTTCCATGGTATTGCAGGTGCCGTATCGATGGGTTTTGGAGTTGATGGCCACGTTAACCGCTTTACTCATGTCGGCATCGTCATCTATGTACACATGGCAAATACCATCCAGGTGTTTGATCACGGTGACCTTGGCATCCTTACTGATGCGCTCAATGAGGCTCTTGCCGCCACGGGGAATCACCACGTCTACGTAATCGCTCATGGTGATGAGTTCACCCACCGCCTGACGGTCGGTGGTGGTGATCACCTGTACTGTGTGCTCGGATAGTCCCGCCACTTCTAAGCCGGTACGGATGCACTGGGCCAAGGCCTGGTTGGACTCTATGGCCTCACTGCCACCACGCAAAATAGCGGCATTGCCTGATTTTAAACACAGGCTGGCCGCTTCGATGGTCACGTTAGGGCGCGACTCGTAGATAATACCGATAACCCCTAGAGGCACACGCATCTTACCCACCTGAATACCACTGGGGCGATATTCCAAGTCGGTCATGCCGCCTACCGGGTCGGCCAGGGCGATCACCTGATGCAAACCTTCCAGCATGGCATCGATGCGCGCAGGGGTGAGCTCTAGGCGATCCAACAAAGCGGCATCCAGGCCGTTTTCCGCACCACGCTGCATGTCTTTTTGGTTGGCCAAAATTAAGCTGTCACGGCTGCCTTGAATGGCATCCGCAATGGCCGATAGCGCTTTGTTTTTTAGACCACTATCGGCGCGGGCGATGGCGGCACTGGCAGCACGGGCTTGCACACCCACTTGCTGCATGTAGGCTTTAATATCCATAAACTGAACCTAAACGTCTAAATATGAGGCTTTTGACGAGATTTTTTCTCGCAGCTATTGCCTTCATAAGCATAATAATTAAGAGTAATCGGCCATTATACCCCATACTCAGGTTTCCCCATACAGTGAAATTAGCTTCCTATGGGTTCATTTGAGGGGCTAAGCCTGCCCCCCTGGCGATTTAATATATTCTGGAGACACATGCAAGCTGCTTTAAAAATCAACTACGCCAAAATAGTATTTTCACTACTGGGCAGCATCGCTTTATCCTTAATTGCCTATCTGGATTATTTAGAAGCCAATTACCTGGCATTTCTCATTACAGCCGGCATGACCTTAACCATAATCGCCAATGCTCTATACCTGGCCGTGCGAAGAGACAAATCCCAATTTATGCACACTAAATGGCTATTTATATTGATACTAGGGGGCGCCTCTGCGCTGGCCAGTACTCAAGATCAAGGTCAAAACATCTATTGGATATATTTTTATGCCTTTGCCGCCATGTTTTTATTCCCCATGAAAAAAGCGCTGTTTTTACTGTTTGGTTACGCGCCACTGGCTCTGTATTTAATCTTTAACTTCGTGCCACCCCTAGAGCAACCTCAAGTTATCTTCACGTTCATCACCATGAGTACCGTGGCGATTTTTTTAGCCGTGGTAAAGTCTCGCACCAATAAATTACTGGAGCCTTTAATCAGCAAAGACCTTGAAACCGGCGCGCACAAAGAAAAGTTTTTGCGCCAGGCCCTGGGCACAGAAATAACCCGCGCAGAAAGGGAAGGCACCGCCCTTACCCTCATGTACTTCCAGCTTAAGCCGGGTTATCGAACCATAAAAAAAACTCACACTAGCTTTTTGCAGCAGGTTGCCAGTGCCATTAACGAAATACTGCGACCCTTCGATCAATTTTATCGCCTGCAACAAGATGGCTTTGCCGTTATCTTACCCCATACCACCACCAGCGAAGCCATCATAAAGGCCAACGGCATGTTAAAAAACATATCCCATTCAAAACACAAAAAGAATATTCAACTGGGGCTTGCCAGCCTAAACGTGGGAGACACGGCCGACACCTTAATATTTACAGCCAAACAGGATTGTAAATATGTTTGAAATTAGCATGGAGAAAGGTCCGGCACTCACCCTGCTATATGGTTTACTCACGGGTGCCAGTTTCGCGTTATGCATCAGCCATTATTGGTATGGGTATTTTGATATACTACTTATCAACCTCATCTCCATTGCCATTTTTGGATTTGCCTCTATTTTTTCAAGCATCAATCGCAACCAGTATTACAGCAAGTACATCAACGTATTAACCCTGTGCGGCATCGCCTTATTGATGCAATACCAATTAAGTTACCAACCCAGTTTAACCGTTCATTGGATTTATATTTTTCCTATCCTGTCTTATTTTACTTTGCCACTGGCTTGGGCGTTTGGCCTAAATGTGGCGGTACTTATCAGCAGTCTTTCCCAGTTAATTTTTGTTTATGATCTTCAGCAGTGTTTACGATTACTGTTGGTGTATTCCATCATAGCCATGTGCTCAATGTTTTACGCCTATCTAAGCGCCTTCAAACAAAAGCGCCTGCTGGATTTAGCGGTCACAGATTATCAATCAGGGGCCTACAACAGCCGCTTCTTATTGCACATGCTGCAGCAGGAGATATCTCGCAGTCAATTTACCAAACGCACTCTTTCTCTGGTCGCCTTGAGCATAGATGATTATCAACAAATTCTGGAAATTCACGGTCGTGACAGCGGTGTAAAACTGTTAAAGGAGTTTCGTATAAAACTCATTAAGCTGTTAAGAGCCGGTGATGAAATTTTTCACAACGGCAGAGGTACTTTTTATATATTGCTACCCAACTGCCCCATCGAGGGGGTAGTGATATTAAAGGAGCGCTTACAGATGAATCTGGATGAAGTGCAATGGGGAGACGTGGGAGAACTGCAGTTGAATGTGGGCCTGGCCACCCTAAAAGAACATGAAAACTCCGCCAGCTTTTTTCACCGCGCCAGTGAGCAGGTGGTAAAACAACAACAAACGGCGTTGCGTTTACTGGCCTTCGATCACTAGCAGGTTAATAACAAAAATCAGATTAAGGCTGGTAATTCACCGATACAAATTGGCGACTCACATTACCGGCCTTATCAAAAGCTGCCACCTGCAATTCGTTGTCGCCACGATTCAAACGCACCTTAACGTTGAAGTGACTGGTGTATTCAAAAAAACCCAGGAAAATGTCCCCATCTTCGTTTACTACCTGTATTTTTTTCATGCCCATGCCGTCATCGAACGCCATACCACGAACATGTACAATTTTTTGTGAACTGTGCTCGGCCATTTCCAGCACATGTAAGGCAGGGGCTGATTTATCGGGAATACTTTTTTTGTTAAAGGGATTGGTGCCGGCCGCTTTTTCCTGGGCATTACTAAAACCATCCCCATCACTATCGTCGTCCAGGGTATCCCCCACTCCATCACCGTCGGCATCGGCCGATTGTTGCGCATCCAGGGGAAACGGATCTTGCCAGTTGTTTACGCCATCGCCATCGGTATCCAGGTCAAACTCATTGGGAATACCGTCGCCATCTAAATCGGCTGGTTTACTGGTGGGGCTATGTGGATCGGTTTTTAACAGACGCTCATAACGGTCAAAAATACCGTCACCATCACTGTCTACATCTGTGGCTTGCGTGTAGGAGCTGATTAAACCCAGCACACCAAAAGAAATTAGGAATAGGGCCCATTTACTCATTAGAATTTACCTGCGAGAGGCACTCGAGAGAATGCATATAATTATTGTTATTTTTGAGCCAGTTTAACACCTCCCGCTCAATTGCGCTAACCAGACGTGAAAGGCACGCTGACGAGGCGTTAATTAACGATAAAAGCCAGTACTGGGCGCTTGCCCAAACAAGTATCTAGAACTCGCCACCACCTTCTAGTCATCGGACTTTGTCGCAGGACGCAGCTGGGGCGTTGGCTA
>MAAD01000012.1 GCA_002162985.1 Bermanella sp. 47_1433_sub80_T6
ATGAATTTCGTGCTCTAGGCGATAAATTCTGGGGTGGATACTGTACGTCATGATCAGCCTGCCTGTGGGGTTTACATATAAAGCATAGTTAAGCTTCGGACGCTTGGCAGGCCCATGGTTGGATGGATTTTGACTAAAAAAGGACTAGGAGTAAACAAACAGAGATTAGACATTTATGGACAGGGTTGTGCTCACCAATCTGCGTTAAAAACGATCGATGAGCAACTATAAATAGCTATTAACATTCTCAGGTTAACAATAGCGGGCGCCAATCGAAGTCCACATAAGACACGGCAAAAAATCCAGGCACAACCATGGTAGGTTTGCGTCCATACTGAAAAGATTCGTATTGTTTGCTCAAAATATCGCCCCCCACACATCGTAAAATGGCATGGCCAGCGGCAATGTCCCATTCGCTTACGTTGCCGTACCTGGGGTAAATATCCCCTTGGCCCGCCGCTAAGTAAGCAAGTTTGATGGAGCTGCCCAGGGCAATGAGCTGCACTTGAGCCAGCTTTTCTTCCAAGCGATTACATAGGTGTACCAATTGCTCGGTGGCATGACGTCGGCTGGCGTACAAGTTAATCGTATCGTTTTCGCGGATGCGTTTAAGCGGGCTTATGGTTTTTAACAACGAGGCGGGCTCTGCGCCCACTTTTAAGAAGGCCTTACCGTCTCCGCCGTAATAACACTGGTCGGTAACCGGCACATAAATCAAACCAAACACAGGTTCCCCCTGCTCTATAAGGGCAATGTTCACTGTAAATTCGCCGTTACGATCGATAAATTCCTTGGTGCCGTCCAGGGGATCAATGAGCCAAAATCTGGGCCACTGGGCGCGCTCTTCCTGCTCGGGCAGCTCGGTTTCTTCGCTGATGACCGGAATATCGATGATGTCTTTCAGGCCCGCTTCCAATATTTTATTGGCCACAATGTCGGCTTGGGTTAACGGGCTGGCATCGTGTTTTTCAATCACTGTAAATTCACCGCGATTGTAAATATCCAGGATCGCGGCACCTGCCTTGCGGGCCAGCTGGATCACGCTTGCGTAATTGGGCTGCATACTTTAATTCCTAATACCTGGCTGACGGATGTTCGGGTCAGCGCTTTTTAACTAAATTCTTGCCGGGTACAATGTTCGACGCTAATCAGCGTGTTTGTAGCCAGTCTCTTGCCATATAAAGGGCCGCAATGGCGCGCCCTTCGGTGACGTCGGCACGGGTCACCAGTTCACCTATATTCTCTAGCGGCCAGGCCACTACTTCCAAGGGTTCGGGCTCATCCCCTTCCAGAGACTCGGGATATAAATCCATGGCCACCAATACATCTATGCTACTTTTCATGTAACTGGGGGATAGGCTAAGTTTTTTAAGGTAATGCAGGCGATTGGCGCCCATGCCAACCTCCTCTTTGAGCTCGCGGTTGGCGGCCTGTTCGATGGTTTCACCCAGATCTACCGCGCCCTTGGGCAGGGTAAGAGTATAGTCTTCTATTCCCACACCGTATTCACGTATAAGCAGTACTTCGCCATGTTCATTGATGGGAACCATCATTACCGCACCGTGGCCCCCTGGCAGTAGGCGCTCGTAGGTGCGCTGCACGCCATTGGAGAATTCCATCTCCAGGGACTCTACGGTGAATAAACGGCTGCGAGCCACTACGTGGCGCTCGTGGATTTTGGGTTTTACGCTCATAAATACTATAATCTAACTAACAGCCCGCCATTATGAACCTAATATTTTGCTAAGCAAATAACCACTGTCATGATTTCATTGGGTTCTAAGGCGTAAAGCTAATATTGAGTAATTTAAGGTGTGTGTGAATGGTCAATTGGGATGAGATTGATACGGTGCTGTTGGATATGGACGGCACACTGCTGGACCTGCACTTCGATAATTTTTTCTGGTTACAGCACCTGCCGGTAAAATACGCCGAGCTTCATCGGGTGGAACCCCAGGTTGCCTTGAAAACCCTTAATGCCCAGATGCAGGACAAGGTAGGCCAGCTTGAGTGGTATTGCCTGGATTACTGGAGCGATTTAACCGGTTTGCCCATCGCCAAACTAAAAGTGGATGTGCAACATAAGATACAATTTCGTCCCCATGTGCCGGACTTCTTAAGGGCGCTGAAGGCCGCAGGCAAGCGCAGCATCATCGTCACCAACGCACACCGCGACAGCGTGGACTTGAAAGTACGTAACACCGGATTAGACAAACTGGTGGATGACATTATTAGCAGCCACGACTACCAAACCCCCAAGGAAGAGCAGGCCTTTTGGCAAACGCTGATGGAGAAAGCACCCTTCGACCTAAACTCGACCTTGCTCATTGATGACAGTATTCCTGTGTTAGAATCCGCCCAACGATACGGCTTCAAACACTTGCTGAGTATCTGTCAGCCAGACAGCCAAAAACCCAAGCGCGATATTAGCGAGTTTAAAGCGGTGGATCACTTCAGTGAGATTATGCCCCTCGCCCGACCCAGTGAAAGAGCCGATGACTGATACAGCCCCTAAAAAAGTAAGACTCGATAAATGGTTGTGGGCGGCGCGCTTCTATAAAACCCGCGCCATTGCCAAAAAATCTATCGAAGGGGGCAAAGTGCACTTCGATGGCCACCGCTGCAAGGTTAGCAAGATGGTGGAAGCGGGGGATATGTTGAAAATCACCCAGGGTTTAGAAGAAAAAACAGTGGCTATTTTAGTGCTCAGTGAGCAACGCCGTGGCGCGCCCGAGGCGGCCTTGCTGTATGAAGAGACCCCAGAAAGCATCAAGCTGCGCATGGATGATAGCGAACGCAGGCGTAAATTCAGACACGCCAACCCCATTTTTGACCACAAACCCAATAAAAAAGAGCGTCGGCAAATACATCACTTCAATGAAGCGAACAGCGAAAACTAAACGCATTATTGTGTGGTTATCGTTAAAATTTTATAAAGTAAAAGATTAATAGGCAGTAAACACCCCATGGCAAATCCCGATTCACTACAGCGTTTCACCTTCGACAATAGCCACGTACGTGGTGAGTTGGTGGGTTTAAATCAGACACTGAAGGATATCTTTGCGCGCCAGTCTTATCCTGATGCGGTGAACAACTTGTTGGGTGAGCTATTGGCGGCGGCGGCTCTGTTAAGTGCCACGGTGAAGATCGATGGCTTGTTAACCCTGCAAGTGCAAAGCAATGGCCCGTTGCGCATCTTGCTGGCGGAAACCAGTCACGACGGCAAGTTACGCGGCATCGCCCGCATGGATGAAGAGCAGGATATAGAAGGCGGGCAGCTGTTGGGTACGGAAGGCCAACTGGTTATCACCATCGACCCCACCCAGGGGCGCCGCTATCAAGGCATTGTGGCTTTGGAAGGGGGTAATTTATCCAAGAGTCTGGAAGGCTACTTCAAGCAATCCGAGCAGCTGGCCACCCGCTTGTGGTTGCGCTGTGAAGGGGAAGTAGCCGCCGGCTTTTTACTGCAAGAGTTACCGGCTCTGGGTGAAGTGCAAGAAGAAATGGAGGTGGACGAAGACGCCTGGACGCGCCTCACCTGTATCGCCGACACCGTGCGCGACGATGAACTGCTGCACCTGGACAATCAGGAATTGTTGCATCGCCTCTACCATGAAGAAACAGTGCGCCTATTTGATGATGAATCCCTTAAATTTAGCTGTAGCTGTTCAAAAGAGCGTTTAAGTACCGCCCTGGATCAGATGGGGTATGAGCAGTGCCAGGAAATCATCGATGAGCAGCAGAAGATCCGTGCCGATTGCCAGTTTTGTGGTCAGCATTACAGCTTCGGGCAAAGTGATATCAATGGTCTGTTTCCGTTAGAGTCGGCCAAGGCACAGGTCAATAAACTGCATTAATGGGCATAGTTAGGGCCTAATACTCCGCCCCCCGGCTAATCTCCACAAACCTAAATAAGTCGTATTTATAGTAAATATTTTTCATATAAATACGGCGTATACCCCTCATGGCCACAGGCTCCCATGCACCATTTTTTGTCAGAATGAGTCAAGCGTGTCTCTTTTTAGGTCTAGACTATTCGTCTAGCCTGGTTTTTCTGGCATAATCGCGCCCTAAAATTTTAAATTCGCTTACGCCCTATCAGGCTTACGCGGTAATGTTTTCAGTTGTTTGGCCACAAGCCAGGCACCATAATTATGGATTGGCCACACATGACCACCGTATACACCGACTTATCGTCTGCCTTATTGGTAGAAAAAGCCCTGGCAAATGGCGAAGGCCGTTTGCAAGATAATGGTGCTCTAGTTGTTGAAACCGGCAAGCGTACCGGCCGTTCTCCTTTGGACCGTTACATCGTTCAAGAGCCAAGCACTTCTGACGGCATCGATTGGGGCAATGTGAACCGTCCTTTCGACGCCGACAAATTTGATGCCTTGTGGGATCGTGTAGAAGCTTACCTGGACCAGCACGACAAGTTTGTATCCAACGTGCACGTGGGCGCCGACGCTAACCATTACCTACCCGTTAAAATGACCACTCAGACTGCTTGGCAGAACCTGTTTGGCCGTAACCTGTTTATCCGTCCTGATAGCTACAATACAGCTGACAAAGCCGAGTGGCAGATCCTGAACGTAGCCAACTTTGTATGTGAGCCTGAGCGTGACGGCACCAACTCCGACGGCGCTGTGATCATTAACTTTGCAGCACGTAAAGTGTTGTTGGCTGGCATGCGTTACGCCGGTGAAATGAAAAAAGCCATGTTCTCTGTGCAAAACTTCCTATTGCCAGAAAAAGACGTGCTGCCTATGCACTGTTCTGCCAACGTGGGCGAAGAAGGCGATACGTGTTTGTTCTTCGGTCTTTCTGGCACAGGTAAAACCACTTTGTCTGCTGACCAAAGCCGTTACCTTATTGGTGATGACGAACACGGTTGGGGCAAGGGCACTGTATTTAACATCGAAGGCGGTTGTTACGCCAAGACCATCGATCTTTCTCAAAAGAACGAACCGGTTATCTGGGATGCCATTAAGTTTGGCGCCATCGTAGAAAACGTAGTAATGGACAGCGAGACGCGCAAGGCTGACTACAATGACGTGAGCCTAACTGAAAATGGTCGTTGTGCTTACCCACTTGAGCACATTGAAAAACGTGTTCTTGAAAACCAGGCAGGCGAGCCTAAAGCGGTTATCTTCTTAACGTGTGATATGACCGGCGTATTGCCTCCGGTTTCTATTCTTTCTAAAGAACAAGCGGCTTACCACTTCCTAAGTGGTTACACGGCGCTGGTTGGTTCTACCGAGATGGGTGGTTCTAAAGGTCTTAAGTCTACTTTCTCTACTTGTTTTGGTGCCCCTTTCTTCCCACGTCCAGCTGGCGAATACGCTGAGTTGTTAATGAAGCGTGTGACCGAATATGATTCTCAGGTTTACCTTGTGAACACAGGTTGGACTGGCGGTCCTAACGGTGCCGGTGGTGAGCGTTTCTCAATCCCAACAACTCGTGCAGTAGTGGCAGCGGTTCAGTCTGGTGCGTTACGTGATTGCGATACAGATACGACGTCGGTATTTGGTTTGAAAGTGCCAAAAGCGGTTGATGGTGTTGATGCTAAATTGCTTAATCCTCGTAACGCCTGGAAAGATCAGGCTAAATTTGACGAAGTAGCGGCCGGTTTGGCGCAACAGTTTGTTGATAACTTCGCGAAATACGATGTATCTGACGCCATTCGTGATGTGGCGCCTAAAGCTTAAGTTTTAGAATTTAAGTTTTAAGAAAAAACCCGAGCTTGCTCGGGTTTTTTTATGCCTGCCACATATTCATGTGGGCTCGCAGGTACTTTTGGAGGGGCAATCAATACCCTCCATAAAACCCGCTGTCATTTTCTAGCCATCAACCTTTGTCGCAGGACGCAGCGAGGGTGATGGCTAGAA
>MAAD01000087.1:0-2697 GCA_002162985.1 Bermanella sp. 47_1433_sub80_T6
TGCAGGCTTTGCATGACTTGCACACCGGTCACTCCCGCATCCAAATGATAATCCACTATGGTCATGTGAGGAATTTTCCCCTCAAGCAATTCGATGGCCTGTTGTTCGTTGGTGGCGGTCACCACCTGATAACCCCAATCATTTAACAGGCTGCCCATGCCATCAACAATTTGCTGTTCGTTATCGATGCATAAAATAAGCTGGCTGTTATTTCCCGTTTCTTGCTCGGATACCTCAACGTTTGTTTTTTGCTGTGCAACGGGTGTAGCGGTGGCCACATTGACTCTAAAGCAACTCCCTACCTCAAGGTGTGACTGCACTGCGATGGTGTGACCTAACAGGCTTACAATGCGTTGCACAATGGATAAACCTAACCCCAAGCCTTTTTCATTGTTGTGTTTGTTGTCCTCCAGGCGGATAAACTCATCGAAAATGGTTTCCATTTGATCCTGGGGCAAACCAATGCCAGTGTCGTGAACTTCCACCCACAGTCGATCCTCTTGACGTCTTACCCCCAACAAAATCTTGCCACTGGGTGTATATCTTAAAGCGTTACTCAACAGGTTTTGAATCACACGCCGCAATAATACCGCATCGCTGCGTACACTTAATCCGCAGGGGACAAAGCGTAATTCAATGCCTTTCTCCTGAGACAAGGGTAAGAATTCCTGATAAAGGGTTTTTAGAATTTGGTCAATGGCAAACACGCTGATGTTGGGTTTGATGACTTCGGCGTCCAGCTTGGAAATTTCCAGCAACTCATTGAGCAAGGACTCGGCGGAGTTTAACGATTTTTCAAGGTTGTGGGCCACACTTAACAGGTTGTCCTTGGATTCACAGTCACCCAAGCTATTTAGCTTATGTAGGATAGAGGCAGAAAATAAAGAGGCCGAATTAAGCGGTTGTACCAGGTCATGACCGGCAGAGGCCAAAAATCGTGTTTTGTTGGTATTGGCCTTGTGCAGTACCGTATTTAAGTGGGTGAGCTCTTGGGTGCGGTCTTCTACTCGCTCTTCCAGTTCTTCGTTACTTTCTCTGAGTTCTTCTTCTATTTTTCGGTGGGCGGTGATGTCTGTGTAAGTGGTTACATAACGGTTATCGGCCATGGCATTGCCTTGCAATTCAATGTAGCGGCCGTCGCTGGTTTTACGTACCGAATGATGGGCACTGCCCGAGCGTAATTCAGACATGCGTTGCCAAACCAGTTGTTCAACATTTTGTTCTCCATACCCCCCTGTTTTGGCAATAAATAAAATTACCTTCTCCAGTGAGATGCCCACATATAAAAAGTTATGGGGAAATTCGTACAAGGACACAAATTTTTGATTCCAGGCAATGAGGTTGAGGTTTTCATCAGCCACGCTCACCCCTTGATTGAAATTTTGCAAAACCGAATTAAGTAATTCCCGATTAAAACTCACCACCTCGGATACTTCATCCATGATGGTATTTAAATTATCAAACTGATCCATTTCCCCCACAAACAATTTACCCATGAGCAAACTGGAGCCACGGCGCCCCAGCACAGAACTCAATAAGCGGTCGGCGGATTTGAGCAGCTTATCGTCCACAGTGGTCTTTTCAATTAAGCGTCCGGTAAGAGGGTTAGTAGATTCTTTTAGTAAGCCGTCTACCTTGGTTTCATTGACAAAGCGTAATAATAGCGCCTTAAGGTCGGCGATCTTGATGCTGTAATTAGGCTTATTTGGGTGTTTGATGGGCTTGTGAATTTTCACAAAGCGTTGTGCTTGTTCTACCTCGGCAAAACCGGGCTGGTAATACAAAGAGCCAATAACCAGTGCCAGGGTATTAAGCGCCAGGCTCCAAAAGGTGCCGTGTACAATATGCTCAAGGCCATTTAACCCAAATAATTCGTAAGGCCGTAAAAATTCAATGCCCCAGGGGCCCAGCATATATTCATCCGTTACCCAGCCCGCACTGGCCAATACCGGAATAAACAAGCAGTAACACCACACCAAAAATCCGGTGATCAAGCCTAAATAAGCCCCCCGCGAATTCGCCCCTTGCCAAATTAAACCAATTAACATGGCTGGAGCAAACTGGGCCACCGCCACAAAAGACAACAAACCAATTTCGGATAATGAGTTGTATTGGGACAATATACGGTAATAAAAGAAAGCCATGAACAGGATCACCACAATGGCCACCCTGCGTATGTTTAAGACTCGGGCTTTCAATTGCTGGGAGTGCGCATCTTGCTTGGATTTAAATTTCATTAACAAGGGCAGCATGATTTCGTTAGACACCATAGTGGCCAGGGTAATGGCGGCGATGATCACCATGGAAGTACCCGCCGACAAGCCGCCGATATAAGCCAGTAATGCTAACCATTGCTGATCGTACACCATGGGAATTTGCAGGGTTATGTAATCCAGGGTATGAAAATCATCCTGTTGCAACACGGTAAACATGGCCAAAGGCAAAACAAATAAATTTATCAGCAGTAAATACAGGGGGAATAACCAGCGCGCGGTTTTTAAATCTTTTTCAGTGCTGCTTTCCACCACCGCCACGTGAAACTGTCTGGGCAAGGCGATGATAGCAATGGCCCCTATAACCGCATGGGTAAGGTACACACTGGGGTTAGAGTAATTGGTGAGCATGGTATTTAATTTGGGGTTGTCCATGGTTTTATTAAATAAATCAAAAAAACCATCATAAAGCCCGTACACCGCA
>MAAD01000087.1:2775-4846 GCA_002162985.1 Bermanella sp. 47_1433_sub80_T6
TCGCTGGAGTCTATGGTGCGGGTGCCAAATAAAATTCCAAAAACCGCCATTACCGCCGCAATGATGAGTGTGGGGTCGTTATACCAGGAAAGTTGAATGGCGCCGGTGTCGGTGAGCATTTGGAAACTGCCCGATACCGCCTTTAGCTGCAGTGCTATGTAGGGAATGATGCCAATTAAACAAAAAGCCGTGACCAGAATGGCAATGCCCCGCGAGTGGCCAAAGCGGGCGGCAATAAAATCAGAAATAGTGGTGCTGTTTTCATTTTTGGCCACGGTGATAATGCGATCTATGACCTTCCAGCCCACCGTTACCAAAAGTATGGCCCCCAGGTAGGTGGGAGCCAGCAGCCAGCCGGTGGCAATGGATTGCTGAACCACCCCGTAAAATGCCCAACTGGTGCAAAAAATAGCCATGGTAAGGCTGTAAACATAGGGTTGCAGGCGGGTATGTTGAGTGCGGTTACCATAAATGGCCACGGCAAATAACAAGCCCAAATAACTTAACGATATGGCAGCCACTAGCCAAGTGTTATGCAGAATATCAATCATATTTTGCTCAATATTTTTATTTTTATTAAAGGGCACCTCTAAGCAATTAGGAGGGGCTTGCTAAATATACCAGATCATAAAAGCGCTTTCGCTGTTATATCAGGCCTTGGTTGTTTAACCATAGTCTCGATGTTTAAACCCCTGGTTTATGTTTATAAATTGACCGAGTGATCTAGGCACTGTTTAACAGATAATCTTGATATTGTTGCCTTAATTCATACTTCTTTAACTTGCCGGTACCGGTATGGGGTAACGAGGGCACAGTGATGATGGCATCGGGCAAGCACCAGTTACTAAGGTGACTTTTTAATACCTTAATAAACTGACCCTTGTTAAATTGCTGCCGATTTTTTAGGGTGACCAGCATGATGGGGCGTTCATTCCACTGCTTGTGTTTTGCCGAAATGACGCAGGCTTCATCCACCGGCTGATATTTTAGCGCCGCGTCTTCCAGCTGTACCGAACTGATCCAGTTATCCCCTGATTTAATGACATCCGTGTGGCGGTCTACGATGCGTAAATAGCCCTGTGAATCGATGGTGGCGGTATCGCCGGTATCAAACCAGGTGTGTTTATTTTTTTTAGGGGGCTTTTCTTTAAAGTAGTGATTCATTATCCAGGGGCCCCGTACTTTTAATTGACCCTGAGTGATGCCATCGTGGGGCAAGGGGGTTTGATCGTTGTCAAAGATGGCAATTTCACAACCAAAAATAGGTCTTCCGGCAGAGGCCTGCAAACGGTACCTGTCATTTGGCTTCATAGTATCCATTGCCGGCTCATGGATGGCGGCCGTGACCAGCGGGCTGGTTTCTGTCATGCCCCAGATACCCATCCAATAGACGCCATATTCTTCCCCATAGGTTTTCACCAACGCTTCAGGAGAGGCGGCGCCTCCCACGCCTATGTTCAGCAAACTTGGAATCCGATTTCCTGATTGTTGTAAATAGTGGTGCAGCCCTAACCATACTTCGGGCACCCCGTAGGCCTTATTGACGTGTTCGCAGTGAATTAATTGGTGAACGGATTCCCCATCCAATATGGGGCCAGGCAATACCAGCTTGGCACCATACAAGGGGGCCGAAAAGGGTATACCCCAAGCCACCACGTGATACATGGGCACCATGGGCATAACCACACTGGCTTGATTGAAATCCAGTAATTGCGAAGACCCCGACATCATGGCATGCATGACGGTGGATTGATGGCTATATAACACGCCCTTGGGGTGACCCGTGGTGCCCGAGGTACAACACAGGCAGCACGGCGTGTGGGCCGGCAGGCTGGGCCAGTTATATTCGTCACTTTGTTCACTCATTAAGGTTTCATAACAATGGACATTTTTAAGGGACGTGTTCGGCATGTCTTGTGGTGAGCAATTAATAATAATGCCTTTGACACAAGGAAGTTGCTGAATGATTTTCTCAATTAACGGCACCAGTGATGCGTCGATAAAAATAAACTTGTCCTGGGCGTGTTGCAAAATATAGTGGATTTGCTGGGAGAACAGTCGGGCATTCACC
>MAAD01000320.1:0-4183 GCA_002162985.1 Bermanella sp. 47_1433_sub80_T6
CGCGCGTTTGTGGTTAACCCCAAGACCACAGGTTACGCGCGAGATTGAAAGCAATTTAGCGGTACAAACCTGGAACCCGGTGACCCTAAAATTTGTGAATGAAAGTGCCCGGCACATTAAGATGATGGTGTTTGACCTTCACGGTGATGATACTCAAAGCCAATTATTGCCCCAGACGTTAAATCTGGCAGGCAACAGTCAGGCGGATGTTCGTTACCAGCTTAAAGCTACCCGCCGCGGAAACACTGTACTTAAAAGTGTGGACTGCCTGCTGGAGTCCCCTTGGGGATTATGGAGCTTACGGCGCAGTATTCGCTGTGAAAGCCAGGTACGGGTTCAGCCCAATTATAAAGATGTATTTGAGTTTGCTTTGTTAGGTGACGAGCAAAAGCTGGCACGTATGGGCAATCGCCAGCAGCGCCGCCGTGGTGAAGGCACCGAATTCCATCAGCTTAGGGAATACCAAAGTGGTGACCCCATGCGCAAGATTGATTGGAAGGCCTCGTCCCGTATTGGAAAATTAATCAGTAAAGAATTTCAGGACGAACAAGATCAACAGCTGGTATTTTTATTGGATACCGGGCGCCGTATGCGTCATAAAGATCACAATGTTGAGCATATGGATCAAACTTTAAATTCTATGTTGCTGCTAGCCCACGTAGCCGCCAAACAGGGGGACGCGGTGGGCTTCATGGCCTTTGGTAATGACCATACCTGGTGCCCGCCCAGAAAACACAAGGGCATAGTGAAGCACCTATTGGATCATTGTTATGGTTTAAACGCCGGGTTAGTGATGTCGGATTATTTATTGGCAGCACAGCGGCTAATTGAATTACAGAAACGCCGCGCCCTGGTGATTATTTTAACCAATAGCCGCGACGAAGATCGAGATGATTTGGAAAAGGCGGTTTTGATATTACGAAAACGTCATTTGGTGGTGGTGGCCGACCTTTATGAGAGCTTCCTGGGTGACATGCTTAAACAAGACCCGGAAAACTTTGAACAAAGCTTGCAGGTGCTCACCACAGAAAATTTTATGCGCAAACGGCAAGAGATGCACAGTTCATTAAATGGCTTGGGGGCCATGTGTTTGGATTGTACCGCTGAGGAATTGCCCGCAACCTTAGTGAACAGTTACCAACAAATTAAACATTCAGGGCGTTTATAAGAGCCCCTCCCTTAAAGCCTTGGCTAGAGAATGTACGAGGCATATACAGGAAGCCTTTGAATTTCCGAAATTTTAGATATAAAAATAATGCTAGAGGCAGGCTGATTACATAACCAGCCTGCGAAGGAAAGGGGTTACTCTGTAAAAATCTTACGATAGGTGGTGTATATAGTAATCGTTAATAATGGAATCATAATAAGTAACCCTAATCCTACTGGAATCACCGCCACTATCATCCAGAAAGCCATAATCAAACCGTAAACCGTCAGGGGTAGCCAGTTTTTAAGGCTGGCTTTAAAGCTCATGGCCATTGCTTGAAACACACCCTTGGATTGCAAGGCAATGAGCGGCGTGGCAAACCAGGCCAGCATCATGATAAGCGCCGTGCCGGCAAACATGATTATTCCGCCTATCATCATATTGGCTGGGTCAATATTAAGGCTGGCAGGGTCGAGTTCCTGGCCCATGTAAGTTGCCATAAATAACTCAAAGCCCATAAATGAAAATGCTAAAGCCATATTAATTAAACCAATAAACGTCACCACCACGGCTAAGCCAAACACGCCCTTGGGGTTGGATTTAATAGCTGAGAATAAATGGCCAAACTTAAGCTTGCCGCCTTTTTCAATTTCGCTAGCCCCAATTAACAATCCAGCAAACAAAGGGGTATACACCAAAGAGCCCACAAACGAGCCTACTAATGGGATTATGCTTAACAGCATCATCACAGCAAATAAGCTGAAAGCTATAAACGTCCATTTAAAAGGCGATACCTTATAAATTCTCCAGGCGTCTGCCACCATACGACTCCCTTGCCCTGCGGTAAGTTTCTTGGCTTCACAAAAAATCACCTCACCATTGGCGTTTACGTTTTCTACCTGGGATGTGGGCGCACTATAAGGATTTTCGGCTGGTTGATCTGTCATCTTTTCCTCCTTGATGATTTAATTAGCCCAACATTGTATATAATATCCACAGCCAATCCAATATGCCGTACCCCAGTTGTGACGGCCTTACAATTTATACAAAAGGACTTGTATGAAAACCCTGCCTATCTTGATGATAATGCTGGTGAGTGGCCTTTGCCACGGCCAGGTTTACCGCTGCTTAAACGAACATTCAGAAATCACCTTTATTGATACTCCCTGTGATTCCCAATCACAGCCTTATGAAATCAAGCAAACCATGGCGTTAAAGCTTAAGGATATTGATGCCCCCGCTATTGTCAGAATAAAAGCCAAATCATCTGCTAAAAAATCATCCATTTCTGCTAGTTGCCCCAGATTTAGCGCCACTCAACTACGAAACCTAAGGGTGAAAGATCAGTTTCAAAAAGGCATGCCCGCCACTGCCATTATTAAGCGCTTTGGTAAGGCCCAGCAGATTCAAAACAAACCCAATAACAAACAAACCTGGGTGTATAAAAGTTCACGAGTGAGACGCACCTTTAAATTTAAAGATACCTGTCTACTGTCATGGCAAGAGAAATGGAAGGGAAAGAAAAGCAAACTCAGCAAGTATCAGCAATAAGGATCGCTATCCTAGCGCCTATTATTTCATCTACCCTGAAAATGATCCCGTCATTTTTTAGGATACAACCCATCCTTGGGCATAATTAAATAGAGACCCCACACGAACCTTGTTTTATGATGCCTGTCTATAAACTAACTTAATCCAGAATTACTTCACTTAACGCTAAAAAGGAAATTATTATGTTTGGCATTGAAATGACGGTCCTCGTCATCGCCGTATTGGCCATTGTGACCATCGCCAAAGGCATCACTATGGTGCCCCAGGGTTACATGTGGACCATTGAGCGTTTTGGAAAATACACACACACCCTAGAACCGGGTTTACACCTTATTATCCCCTTCGTAGACAGCATAGGCTTTCAACAAAATGTCATGGAGCAGGTACTGGATATCGACCCACAGGAAGTGATTTCGGCCGATAATGCCATGGTGACCACAGATGCTGTGTGTTTTTACCAGATTCTTGATCCGGTAAAGGCTTCTTACGAGGTGAATGATTTACCGCGTGCCATGCAAAACCTGATAATGACCAACATCCGTGCGGTATTGGGCTCCATGGAACTGGATACCATGTTAAGCAACCGTGACGCCATCAACGCCGCCTTGTTAGGCAAGGTTGATGAAGCCACCGACCCTTGGGGTTTGAAGGTAACGCGTATCGAGATTAAAGATATTTCACCACCGCATGACTTGGTGGAGTCCATGGCTAACCAGATGAAGGCCGAACGTGACAAACGTGCTTCTATCTTAACCGCCGAAGGTGAAAAACAATCCGCCATCGAGGTGGCCATGGGTGAAAAGCAAGCGGCTATCCTAAAAGCTGAAGGTGCCCGCGAGGCGGCCTTTAAAGAAGCCGAAGCTCGTGAACGTTTGGCTGAAGCCGAAGCCAAGGCGACCGCAATGGTGTCCAAGGCCATTAGCGAAGGTAACCCGCAAGCCATTAACTATTTTGTGGCTCAGAAATACATAGAAGCGCTTTCTACAATAGGTTCGGCCGAAAACAGTAAGGTAGTCATGATGCCGCTGGAAGCCAGTGGCGTGATTGGCTCGGTGGCAGGCATTAATGACCTGTTAAAAGAAATGAAAAACTCCTAAACCAATTTAAGCGGTAGGTTCTCAATGGAAAATGAAATGTGGGCTTGGCTTGATCAAATAAGCATGTGGCACTGGTTTATATTGGGACTCATTTTATTAATGGGTGAAGCTTTTGGAGCCGCCGGTTTTTTACTGGGGGCCGCCATGGGCGCCTTGTTAACCGGCTTGCTAGTGTGGATTGCGCCAGCCATCGTTGATGGCGGTATGGGCTGGCAGGGGCAAATTTTAAGCTGGACGGTGTTGGCCATTGTCTGTTCGTTATTGTATTGGAAACAATTCCGAGCCAGCGCGCAAGTTAGCGAACGCCCGGAACTTAATCAACGCAGCAGCCAGCTAATTGGTCGTAAACTCACCTTAAAACAGGCTGTGGACTTTGAAGGGCGCATTC
>MAAD01000320.1:4207-4615 GCA_002162985.1 Bermanella sp. 47_1433_sub80_T6
TTAAAAGTGACGAGTCTTTAGAAGTTGGAGACAAGATTGAAGTGGTGGCGGCGGATGTGAGTACACTTACCATTGTCAAGCTGGATTAATTTTTACTGCTCAAGTTTTGCAAGTAATTTTGAGTGGGTATTAAGCAGCACCCTTTAAATTTACTACACTTAGTACGAGGCTGCTTGCAGGCGACAATAGCCAGCAGGCATCAAAAATTCTGCTGAAACCGATCGCCTGCAAGCAGCCTCGTACAATAGCCAACCCTGAAGCTTGAGTTTTTAAAATTTTTTGCATATAAAACAGCTTGCCCCCTTCTCGCCAGCAAGCTGTCTTTTCTAACTTTCTATTTCCTCAACTAATACCAAACCACTAAGTCTTAGGCATTCCTGGAAAAAACATATTAGTGGTCTGTTGATA
>MAAD01000316.1 GCA_002162985.1 Bermanella sp. 47_1433_sub80_T6
TAAAGGGCTGGCGTAACGAGCGCCACATACCGCCCTTACCAAACATCCAGGATAAAAACCCGCCAAACTCTTTAAAGCTGGCCCAATGTTTGGTATTAAACGCCAACTTAAACATACGTTGCGTTAAGTGGATGTGCAGCATGATGATGCAAATTTTCATGATCTTATTTAGGTATTTCACATCCCCCACCACCTCCATATACACATCGAAGGCCACCGACTTATGTTCTATTTCTTCTACCGCATGCCATAACAGCAAGTCTTTCATGGGGGCTTCCATGCCCGCTAAAAATGCAGGTTCATTCAAGGCATGTTCGGCCATAATTGCCGTGATGTGTTCCGAGCACACCGTATAGGCCAGGCGAAACTGGTTGCTTTGTTTTGCCTTTAGCTTGGCGATTTCTTTCTTAAGGGCATTCTCTACTAGCTCGGTGCGATAGCCTAAACGGTCTAACTCTGAGTTTACAAATTCATGTTGGCGGCTGTGGTGCGCCTCTTGGCCGATGAACCCCTTCACCTGTTGTTTTAGATCCGGGTTTTTAATTTGATCGCGATAGTTACGCACCGAGTCTAAAAATTCCCCTTCGCCGGCGGGAAAGGACGCCGACAATCCAGCCATAAAACTCGACTTATAAATGTTGTCACTGAAGTATTTTAATTCCTTTAACGACCCAAACGGAAAATCCATGTGCCTGGGTTTAATGTCCAGCTTTTGATGATCGAATTCTGGTTGTGCCATACACGCCTCTTATTCTTCACTATTTGAGCATGCTCACCAATCCAGAGCACGGTAGTGATTAAATATGGTTCATAGATGCAAAAGGCGACAGGTTAATACACCGCAATATCATCGTTATTACAGGTCAATTAATGAACTTGCGGCTAAACCCGCACAAGGCCCGTCTATTTAAAGCAAACGGCAAGGCGCTTGATTTCACCCTGTGATTCATACATCCTGTGGCCGCATTTTTTTGTAACTGTCATCACCATGCCGTTAACGTTTTCAGCTGCCCTAACACAACAAGACTGGCTCAATTTATCGCCCATGCCTCACAGCCTGTTAGCTCAGCCGTGGCGTCAATGGCTGCTGGATAAGGGTTCTCTCACACAAAATTTAAAGGATCTCAGCCCCGGTCACTTTAGTGTACAGCTAACTCACACCGGCTTTTCCAGAGCGTCTTTATCTGAAGCTCGCGCGTTGGGCATCAGTGTCCGGCAAATGGTGTATGTACGGGAAGTGAAGCTATGTATTCATAACAGAGCGGTTGTCCTGGCTCGTAGCGTCATTCCGCGTAGCACCCTCAGCGGAGCAGAGCGCCAGTTGCTGCTACTCAACAGCAAGCCTCTGGGTGAATTTTTATTCAGCCATAAACACATGTCACGCAGTCGCATCGAGGTAAAAAAAGGCCGAGTAAATAACCAAGCGGTTTGGGCCCGACGCTCTATCTTCAAATTAAATGACAAACCCTTGTTAGTGAGCGAGTATTTTTTAGCTGGCTTGTTAGAGGTTAAGCCTTAATACAGGTACCATGGGGCCTTCGACTTTTAATACTCGGCACGCTCTCCATGAACTGGTTAACCGATCGCTTCCCCCGTCTGCCCTTATTCATCCAACTGATGCGCCTGGACAAACCCGTGGGCATTTACCTGCTGTTATGGCCCACCTTGTGTGCCCTGTGGATTGCAGGCGACGGTCACCCCAGCTTAAGCAACCTAATTATCTTTGTGTTGGGCGTGATTGTGATGCGCAGCGCCGGCTGTGTGATTAACGACTACGCCGATCGCCATGTGGACGCGCATGTAGAGCGCACCCAGAACCGTCCGTTAGCGCAAAAAGTCATCTCATCCAAACAGGCACTGATGCTGTTTGCCGGCTTGTGTGCATTTGCCTTCATGCTGGTGCTGTTCACCAACGAGTTCACCATTTACCTGTCGTTTGGTGGTTTATTATTGGCGTCCCTGTACCCCTTCATGAAACGTTACACCCACTTGCCTCAGGTAGTATTGGGGGCTGCTTTTGCCTGGGCAGTGCCCATGGCCTTTGCCGCCGAACAAAACCAGCTGCCCGATGTGGTGTGGTTACTGTATATCGCCACCGTCACCTGGACCGTGGCCTACGATACCCAGTACGCCATGGTGGACCGGGAAGACGACCTAAAAATTGGGGTGAAAAGTACCGCCATTTTGTTTGGCGATGCCGACAAGATGATCATTGGCGTCTTGCAAGCTTTCACCTTGTTAGCCTGGTTAATGGTCGCGTCTAAAATTGAAGCGGGATGGCCTGTATACCTGTCTATTGCCCTGTGTGGCGGGTTGTTTATGTACCATCAAAAACTCATTAAAAACCGTGATCGAGAGGCCTGTTTTAAAGCCTTCTTGAACAATCACTGGGTGGGTGCCTGTATGTTTGCCGGTTTGATTGGGCATTATTCGTTTTAAGTTGTGTGCTGAATTACGGATGGCAGTTTAATTTAGCTAAAGAACTGTACGAGGCTGCTTGCAGGCGACCACTTTGGCAGGCATCAAAACCGGCCTTAAAAGATCGCCTGCAAGCAGCCTCGTACAAATTAGCACTTAATTGAATATGCCCTGTTAACTGATATGGATTCGGTTAAGTCACACATCCTTAAAGACAAATTCCCACTTATGTCACACAATTGTCATATTTAAGCGGTGTAATGCCTTACGGACTGAAATCACGGGTTAATAAGTGACATGAAACAGCAAGGAAAGAAAATCTTAATCGTGGACGACGAACCGTCGATTCGCGACATGATCGCCGTGGCACTGGAAATGGCGGGTTTTGAATGTCTGGAAGCCGCCAACGCCAAGGATGCTTATGCCCTAGTGGTGGATGAAAAGCCGCAGATGATATTGCTGGACTGGATGCTGCCCGGCACCAGTGGCATTGAGCTAGCGCGACGTTTAAAGCGCGACGAGTTGTGCAGCGATGTGCCCATCATCATGCTCACCGCCAAATCCGAGGAAGACAATAAAATCCTGGGCCTGGAAGCGGGCGCCGACGATTACATCACTAAGCCGTTTTCCCCCCGTGAATTAGTGGCCCGCCTTAAAGCGGTATTACGCCGCACCACGGCCCAGGGCATAGAAGACCCCATCGAAGTGAATGGTTTAACGCTGGACCCCATTCGTCACCGAGTGAGCGCGGGTGAAACCCATCTTGATATTGGCCCCACCGAATTTCGCCTGCTGCAGTTTTTCATGACCCACCAGGAACGCGCCTACAGCCGCACTCAATTACTGGACCAGGTTTGGGGCGGCAATGTGTACGTGGAGGAACGCACTGTAGACGTGCATATTCGACGTTTACGTAAAACCCTGGGCAGCGACTTTGATTACCTGATTCAAACGGTGCGTGGCACAGGTTATCGCTTTTCACAGAAGGCCACCTAGGCGCAGTCCAAGCGTGAGATTAACTATATGAGAAATGTGTGTGAATAATCAGGATTGGCCCACGGCCTTTCGCCATCTCACCTTGTCATTGTTACTGGCCTGGTTTTTGGGCTGGCTATTCAATAACAGCCTAGTAGCCATTAGCCTCACCCTAGGGGTCTTTCTGGCCTGGCACTGGTTTCAATTGCACCGCATGCAAAAGTGGTTATTAAACCAAAATAATGTGGAGCCCCCTGAAAGCCGCGGTATTTGGGGCTCGGTATTTGATGATATTTACCACTTACAACGTCGCCAGCAAAAAGCCCAGAGCCGCTTAAAGGCCGTGATTCAACGCATCGAAGACGGCACCGCCGCTCTTAAAGACGGGGTCCTCATGGTGAACAGCCAAGGCAATTTGGAATGGTGGAATCAGGCCGCCAGCCAATTATTGGGTTTAAAAGAAAGCCAAGATATAGGCCAGCCCATTACCAACCTAGTACGGGCTCCGGAATTTAAAGCCTATTTTGATGCCAGCCAATATGGCGACCCATTGGAAATGCCTTCCCCGGCCAATGGTGATGTTCAGCTGCAATTTCAAATTACCCTGTTTAGCCAGCAAGACCGATTAATCTTGTGCCGTAACGTGAGCCACATTAAACAGCTGGAAGCCATGCGCCAAGACTTTGTGGCCAATGCCAGCCATGAATTAAGCACCCCGCTAACTGTCATATCCGGCTACCTGGAAACCTTCCTCGATCATCAGGATACCTTGCCACCCCGTTGGGGCCGTGCCTTAAAACAGATGCACCAGCAAAGCCAGCGCATGGAAAGCCTGATTGAAGACTTGCTCATGCTCAGCCGCCTGGAAACCAGCCAGCTTAAGGATCACAGCCAGGTCAATGTGCCCAACCTGCTTAACGAATTGCAGTTAGATGCCATCGCCTTAAGCGGTGACAAGCAGCAACAGATTGAAATAGATGCCCAGTGGGTAGACATAGTAGGGGTGAGCAGTGAATTGAGCAGCGCCTTTGGTAACCTGATTTTTAATGCGGTGAAATACACTCAGGCCCAGGGCAGCATCAAGGTTCGCTGGTGGCAGGATGATGAGGGATTGCACTTAAGCGTCTTGGATAATGGCCCGGGCATAGACAGTCCCCACCTGCCAAGACTCACCGAGCGTTTCTACCGAGCCGACGCCAGTCGCCATGCTGAAACTGGCGGCACCGGGCTGGGGCTGGCCATCGTGAAACACGTGTTATTACGTCATGAAGGGCATTTACAAATAGAGAGCACACTGGGCAAGGGCAGCTGCTTTACTTGCCACTTTCCCTTGTCGCGCTTAACGCACCTTGGCCACAAAACGTGACAGGGCTTCGAGCTTCTCCGGGTCTTGGTCTTC
>MAAD01000141.1 GCA_002162985.1 Bermanella sp. 47_1433_sub80_T6
ACTTGCGTCACATTCACTTGAGTCACGGATTCAATCAAAGGAATAACAAACTGCAAACCAGGCTCCAGAGTACGATCGTATTCACCCAGGCTTAATACTACGCCGCGCTGTTGTTCGTCTATGGTGTAAACCGACTTGAAACCCAAGAAGATGATAAAACCAATGAGCGCCAGGCCAAACAAGCCAGCACCACCGCCTGAACCCTGATCACCGCCTTTGCCAGATGGTTTTTTACCACCAAACATGCCGTTGAGCTTGTCCATCAACTGCTTGAGAGCTTCATCTAAATCCGGTGGCCCTTGATTATTGCCGCCGCGATTATTGTTGTTGCCCCAAGGGTCTTTATCTTTGTTGCCGCCACCACCAGGCTCATTCCAAGCCATACGCACTCCATTTATGTTAAGTGAAAGTTAAATAACCGTGGTGACTCATTGAAGCCACACACATTGATTCTGTTTGCTAAATTATTTTTGCCAATGCTCTTTAACCTGTGGAATGAAACGCTCCACAGGAATGCCCGCACGAGACAATAACCTTTGCAGGTCGTCTTTTTCCAGACGCACATCCATCATGATATTGCCATTTTCGCTCACGGTTTCATTAACAACCGCTTGCTGAGCATACAATAACGAACGCAGCTGTCCATCTTTAGGGGTGAGTTCAAGCACCTCTTCAAACAATGTTTGGCTTAATAACTCGCCGATGGCCTGACTTACCAGTTCCATGCCCTGATCGTTTTTAGCGCTCACCCATACTCGCCATGGCAATCCGCTTTCATCACGATCGATGCGTGGACTTTGACCGGGCAATAAATCAATTTTATTGAAGACCTGTAATACCGGGCGCTCTAGTGCTTCAAGTTCGTCCAGCACAATTTCAACCTGCTCCATATTCGCTTGGCGATCATCGTCGGCACCATCGATCACGTGCAGTAATAAATCCGCTTCGCGAGTTTCTTGCAGGGTGGCCTTAAAGGCTTCTACTAATTTGTGCGGCAAGTGACGAATAAACCCTACCGTGTCTACCAATACCACTTCACCCAAACCCGCTACCGGCATACGGCGCAAGGTAGGGTCGAGTGTGGCGAACATTTGGTCGGCGGCATACACGTCGGCGTTGGTAATGGTATTAAACATGGTGGATTTACCGGCGTTGGTATACCCCACGATAGATACCGACGGCGTGGAGGAACGTTTACGAGCACGGCGACTTTGATCACGCTGCCCTTGCACACGCTCCAGGCGCTTATTAATGGTTTTAATTCGGTCACGCAATAAACGGCGATCAGCCTCTGACTGAGTTTCACCGGTACCACGCATACCGTAACCGCCTTTTTGGCGATCCAGGTGCGACCAACCATGCACTAAGCGGGTTGCTTGATGCTGAATTTGAGCCAGCTCTACCTGCAACTTACCCTCATGGGTTCGCGCCCGCTGGGCAAAGATATCCAAAATCAAACCGGTACGATCTAGAATACGACAACCCAGTTCTTCTTCGAGGTTACGTTCCTGAGAAGGGGTTAAAGCGTGATTAAACAACACCAACTCTGCTTCGGTAAATTCAACCGCTTCACGAACTTCCTCTAATTTGCCTTTGCCTATATAGGTTCTGGCATCGGGAACAGAGCGAGTACCGGTAATTAACGCCAACGGAGCACAACCAGCACTGCGTACTAGTTCATCAAATTCGCGAGGGTCTTCCCTATCGGCGCCTTCGGGGAAATCTATGTGTACTAATACAGCACCTTCACCGTTATCGGGTCGATCAAAAAACAAATTCTAGCTCCACAGGTTAATAATAAGACAGCAATTAAAAAGGTGTAAGACGGGGTAAAGACAAGGTAAAGATCAAACCCGAAGAACATGAATTCTTCAGGTTTTACAGACTAGCGTTTCAAAAATTGTATTTTAGCTAGCTTCGGTTTCTTCTGGTGGCGCTAAACGCACGTTGCGAGATGGCACCACGGTAGAAATAGCGTGCTTGTAAACCATCTGGCTTACGGTGTTTTTCAACACGATCACAAATTGATCAAACGACTCAACCTGACCTTGCAGCTTGATGCCATTTACCAAGAAAATCGATACAGGAATACGTTCTTTACGAAGCGCGTTCAAATAAGGGTCTTGTAAGCTATGCCCTTTTGACATGGTGTTTCTCCTAATGATTTCAGCTTAATGCTGAGCCCAGTGCAAATATTGCGCGGACTATGCCACAACTATGGCCTCGGATTCCACTATTTTCAAGGCTGATTGGGCTAAGTTATCCGCCTCACTGTCTAGCCAGTGCAAATCAGACCAACTTCTTAGCCAGGTTATCTGTCTTTTGGCCAATTGGCGGGTGGCGACTACCCCTTTAAAGACCATCTCGTCGTAACTAAGTTCACCATTCAAATACTCCCATACCTGGCGATAACCCACCGCGCGAATGGCTGGCAAGTTTTCATGTAAATCGCCGCGGGCTTGTAAAGCTTTCACTTCGTCGATGAAACCCTGGGCCAGCATGTCGTTAAATCGTTTCTCGATACGCTCATGCAGAGTTTTACGTTCCAGTGGGCACAGGGCGAACTGCACCACCTTATAAGGGAAGCGTTCTATTTTTTGTTCCGCCCAGTGCTCGGTGAGGGTTTTACCTGAAATTAAATACACTTCCAGGGCCCGTTGCACACGTTGCGGATCGTTGGGGTTTAGGCGTGCGGCAGACTCAGGGTCCACCTTAGCCAACTGAGCATGAATCGCCGGCCAGCCCTTTTGCTGGGCATCAGCGTCTATTTGCTGGCGTATTGCCTCATCGGCCACCGGTAACTTGGCGGCACCTTCCAACAGAAATTTAAAATACAACATAGTCCCGCCCACCAAAATAGGGACCTTGCCACGTTTGGTAATCTCCTCCATGAGCCTTAAGGCATCACTTCGAAAGTCCATGGCACTGTAGGGATCACTGGGATCACGCACGTCTATTAAGTGATGAGGATATCGGCTTAGTTCTTCTTGAGTGGGCTTGGCCGAACCTATGTTTAACTCTTTATAAACCAGGGCGCTGTCCACACTGATAATTTCACAGGGGAACTTATCGTATAACTCACAGGCCAGAGCGGTCTTGCCGGAGGCGGTGGGGCCCATTATAAAAATAGCCGGAGGCAATTTAGTGTCGGTCATGATTAACGACCCCGCATGAATAATTTGTCCAACTCACTCATTGTCAGTTGCGTCCAGGTGGGTCGACCATGGTTGCACTGGCCACTGCGTTCGGTGATTTCCATGTCTCTAAGTAAAGCATTCATTTCCGGCAGGGTAAGCTGACGATTGGCGCGCACCGAACCGTGACAAGCCATGCTGGATAATACTTCGTTACGAAACTCGGTCATGTGACGCGAAGAGCCAGACATTCGAAAATCTTCCAAAATATTCACCACCAGCGCTTCGCTATTGGCATTACGCAATAAAATGGGCATTTGGCGAATAACCAGACTCTCTGGCCCAAGGCGCTCCAGGGTAAACCCTAATTTGGCCAGGTCTTCATCATGTTGCTCGGCAATGTCGGCCTGCTGCTGACTCACGTGAATGGTTTCCGGCACTAATAAGGGTTGCGAGGCGATACCTTGTTCGTCGTAGGCGGTTTTTAAGCGCTCGTAGGTGATGCGTTCGTGAGCGGCGTGCATGTCCACCACCACCATGCCGTTTTCATTTTGCGATAAAATAAACACGCCGTGCAATTGCGCAATGGCATAACCCAGGGGCGGCACAGCTTTATCGTCACTGGCAGGCATGCCAGGTTGGATGGTGGCCATGGTCGACTGCGGCAGAGGGGTGGGTGAAGCGTCATGCAACTGACCATAGGCGGCCATTTGCTCCTGCACTTGGCCCGGGGCAATTTGCCCTGAATTAGCCGGATTACCCCAAGGGGTTTGCGCCGGAGCAGCTTGGCTTAATGACATATTGTTTTGCCCGGCAAACTCACCGGCGGCAACGCCACTCACCTGGGGCTGGCTGTGCAGATTGGCGGTCTCTTGTTCGGTTTCCACTTGCGGGCGCACCTGACCCAATACCTTATGCAAGGATCGGAATAGAAAGTCGTGTACCAAACGGCCATCTCGAAAACGTACTTCGTGTTTGGTGGGGTGCACGTTCACATCCACTAAAGACGGCTCCAGTTCCAGGTACAAAACAAATACACTGTGACGGCCATGGTACAACACATCTTTGTAGGCCTGGCGTATGGCGTGGGCCACTAGCTTATCGCGCACGATTCGACCATTCACAAAAAAGTACTGCATGTCGGCAGAGCTGCGGCTAAAAGTCGGCAAACCCACCCAGCCCCATAATTTAAGACCCGCCGCCTCCATGTCGATGGAGACCGCTTCTTTCATGAACTGAGCACTGAGCAAACTGGCAATACGTTTTTCCTGATCAAATTCCGAGGTACAGGGGCGTAGCGCGTGAATCACCTTTTGGTTGTGGCGCAACTGAAAGGCCACATCAAAGCGGCTCAGAGCCATGCGCTTAATCACTTCATCCAGGTGATTAAATTCGGTTTTTTCGGTGCGTAAAAATTTACGTCGCGCCGGGGTATTAAAAAACAGGTCGCGCATTTCTACTGTGGTGCCCACCGGATGGGCGCAGGGTTTAACCTCTGCCAGCATGTCACGGCCAGCCGCCTCCACCTGCCAGGCTTCATCACAATCTTTTTCGTGACTGCTTAGGGTTAGGCGTGATACCGAAGAGATAGACGCCAGGGCCTCACCGCGAAAACCTAAACTCTGTACCGCCTCCAAAT
>MAAD01000097.1 GCA_002162985.1 Bermanella sp. 47_1433_sub80_T6
ATAGCACGCTTGGCATCCAGTTCGGCGGCCACATCGGCACCACCAATCAGGTGATGAGGCTTGTTAAGGCCGTCAACCAATTCACGTAATGGATCCTGACCGGCACAGATAACCACGTTATCCACTTCCAATATTTCAGTATTGCCATTGATGGTGATGTGAAGACCTTGGTCATCAACCTTATCGTAAGAACAACCAGGCATCATGTTCACGCCCTTGTTGATAAGGCCGGCACGGTGAATCCAACCTGTGGTTTTACCCAGCTTGGCGCCTACTTTTGATTTTTTGCGCTGTAGCAAGAATACTTCACGAGGCGATGTTGGTACTTGTGCTTCTACTCCTTCGATGCCGCCACGAGCTTGCATGGTCATGTCCACGCCCCACTCCTTCATGAAGGCTTCGATGTTCTGGCTGGTGGCCTCACCTTCGTGAGACAGGTATTCGGATACGTCGAAACCGATACCGCCGGCGCCGATAACCGCTACCTTCTTGCCTACTTGTTTCTTGTCTTTCAATACGTCCAGGTAGTTCAATACCTTAGCGTGACCGATGCCTTCAATTTCTGGCAAGCGTGGGGCGATGCCCGTGGCCAGTACCACTTCATCGTATGCGCCGTCGTTTAAATTATCCGCCGATACACGGGTATTCAACTTAAGGTTCACACCGGTTAGTTCAATTTGCTTACCAAAGTAACGAATGGTCTCGAAGAATTCTTCTTTACCGGGAACCTGCTTGGCCACGTTGAACTGACCACCAATTTCGCTAGCGGAATCATACAAGGTCACATCATGACCACGACCGGCAGCTGTAGTCGCAAATGCCAAGCCCGCAGGGCCAGCACCAATCACCGCCAGCTTCTTCTTGGCGCTGGTGTCTGAGATGATAATTTCAGTTTCGTGACAGGCACGAGGGTTCACCAAACAGCTGGTTAACTTGCCGCTAAACACGTGATCTAAACAAGCCTGGTTACAACCGATGCAAGTATTAATCTCTTCGCTCTTGCCTGCTGCGGCTTTTGCTACGAAATCAGAATCGGCCAGGAATGGACGGGCCATGGATACCATGTCGGCATCGCCACGCTCCAATACTTCTTCGGCCACTTCCGGAGTGTTGATACGGTTAGAGGTGATTAACGGAATGCTCAGCTCTTTCTTAAATTTCGCGGTTACCCAGGTAAACGCCGCACGGGGTACCTTAGTCGCAATGGTGGGTACACGGGCTTCGTGCCAACCGATACCTGTGTTGATGATAGTGGCGCCGGCCTTTTCGATGGCCTTACCTAGCAACACCACTTCATCAAAAGAGCTACCGCCCTCTACCAAATCCAGCATGGATAAACGGTAAATGATGATGAATTTCTCGCCTACGGCTTCACGGGTACGACGCACCACTTCTACCGCTAAACGCATGCGGTTTTCATAACTTCCGCCCCACTCATCGTCACGAACGTTGGTGCGCTTGGAAAGGAACTGGTTAATGAAATAACCTTCTGAACCCATGATCTCCACGCCGTCGTAGCCACCTGTTTGGGCATATACCGCTAATTGAACGATGTCATTGATTTGCTTTTGAATGCCCTCTTCGTCCAGCTCTTTAGGCTTGAACGGGTTGATAGGTGCCTGAATAGCAGATGGGGCCACAGAATTTGGGTTAAAGGCGTAACGACCGGTGTGCAAAATTTGCATACAGATTTTGCCGTCTTCTGCGTGTACTGCGTCGGTGATCACCTTGTGTTTAAGGGCATCTTCGTCGCTTTGAATCAAGTTAGTATGGGCGTGGGTGGCCGCTTCGGCGTTGGGACCAAAACCACCGGTAACGATAAGGCCAACTCCGCCGCGAGCACGCTCGGCAAAAAAGGCAGCCATACGGCCCATGCCTTCTTTGTGCTCTTCAAGTCCGGTGTGCATAGACCCCATGATCACGCGGTTCTTAAGCTGAGTGAAACCAAGATCGAGTGGCTCAAGCAATTTAGGGAAGTGCTGGTTGGCTGTGGTCATCTGGATTCTCTCATTTATTAGTTAGGCCCGGCTCTGTGGCCAGGTTTTGTTGTTGATAGGGATTATCCAGCTAGAATAGTTTCCCGTCGTTATCATTTGTTAACTGCTTTGTGTTATTCCTTGGCTAATAATGACGAAACTTACACTATAAAGATAACACCCGGGTGACACTATGACCGATACCAACCCTGAATATCTGGCCCCGTTACAAGATATGCACTTCCTGTTGCAAGAGATGCAGGCCAACACCGACACCAACAATGAAGACCTGCTGTTTGTTTTAGAGCAGGCGGCACGTTTTGCCGAGCGCGAGCTGGCCCCCATCAATGCCCTGGGTGATAGCCAGGGTTGTACCCTAAAAGATGGCCAGGTGACGCTGCCTCCTAAGATGAAAGCGGCCTTTCAAAGTTATGCACAGGCTGGATGGATGGGACTGAGCATGCCCGAACAATGGGGTGGCCAGGATTTGCCTGAGACTCTGGCGGCCTGCGTGGGTGAGATTTTAACCGCCGCCAATCATGCCTTTAGCATGACGCCGGCTCTCACTATGTCGGCCTGTCGCGCCATCATGGGTTACGGCACTGATGAGCTAAAACAAACTTACCTAAGCAAGATGATTGCAGGCACCTGGACCGGCACTATGTGCATGACCGAGAGCCACTGTGGCTCGGACCTGGGTTTGATACGCAGCTCTGCCCAACCCACAAGTGATGGCCACTACAGCATCAAGGGCAATAAAATCTTCATCTCGGCCGGCAGCCAGGATGCCAGTGACAACATTATTCATCTGGTATTGGCCCGCGTTAAAGACGCGCCCAAGGGCATTAAAGGGTTGTCGCTGTTTTTGGTACCCGCCAAGCTACAAGATGACTCGGGCCAGTGGATTGCACCTAATCAGGTGAGCTGCATCGGCATCGAAGAAAAGATGGGAATCCACGCCAACCCTACCTGCTCCATGGCCTTTGAAGGCTCCACCGGCTACCTGATTGGCAAAGAGAATCAGGGCATCAACGCCATGTTCGCCATGATGAACGAGATGCGCTTGGGCACCGCCATGCAGGGAGTGGGTTTGAGTGAACGCAGTTTCCAGAAGAGCCTGAGCTATGCCAAGGATCGTACTCAGATGCGCAGCCTTAGCGGTGTGAAGGCCAAGGATAAAGAAGCCGACCCTATCATCCATCATCCAGATGTGCGCCGCATGTTGTTAACCCAGAAAGTATTTGCCCAGGGGGGACGCGCCTTGGGCCAGTTTTGTGCGCAGTTGTTAGATGAAACCCAACAGGACGGCAGCAAAGAGAGCCAGATGTTGTTGGATATGCTTACCCCTATCGCCAAGGGTTTTTGCACCGAGATGGGGTTAGAAAGTGCCAGCCATGCCATTCAAATTCATGGCGGCCACGGCTTTGTAAAAGAATCAGGTGTTGAACAATTATACCGAGATGGGCGCATCGCGACCTTGTATGAAGGCACCACCGGCATTCAGGCCCTGGACCTACTAGGGCGTAAAGTGCTGGGCACGCAGGGTAAAAGTCTCATGGTCTTTACCAAAATGATGCACACACTGTGTAAAGAAAATGAAGACAACCAACAACAGGCAGCGTTGCTAACCGAGTTGAAAAAATACTCCAAGCAATGGCCCGAACTCACCATGCAACTGGGTGGCAAAGCCATGAAAAACCCAGATGAAGTGGGGGCCGCCAGTTTTGATTATTTAATGTATTCGGGTTACGTCACGTTGGCTTATTTTTGGGCGAGGATGGCCATCACATCACAGCAACTATTGAACAGTAAGCGGGACGGTAAACAAACAGCCAAAAGTGCCACGGTTAATGAAGAATTTTTGAAAGGTAAAATTGCCAATGCGACATTCTATTTTGAACGGATTTTGCCAAGGGCCGAAGCGCACCGTCTAAGTATGATGACGGGGTGGCACAATTTACAAAATATATAGCAGCTGTAAGCAAGACTGAGTTGGCAGCATCGCTGAATATTAAGCCACACAGGGTATTTAAAATGGTTTTTAAATACCCGGTTACTTGGCCAACAGATGATTGGAAATATTCAAGTCATAGGTCTCTACCCGGTTACGACCATTTTCTTTGGCGTAATACAGGGCAATATCTGCCTGGTTAATCATGGTCTCAAAATCCCCCACCACATCTTCTACCAAGGCAATGCCCAAGCTGGCACTGATGTTAAAATTCTTACCGTTGTGCTCCATGGGGGTGTCGTAAATTTCCTGTCGAATACGTTGCGCCACAAAATCAACGCCGGCTTTATCGGTTTCGGGAATGAGGATTATAAATTCCTCGCCACCAAAGCGCGCCACCAAATCCACATCACGCAGGTTTTGCGAAAACAGTTTGGCCACACGCATCAGTACGGTATCACCGCAGGCATGGCCATATTTGTCATTTATTTGTTTAAAGAAATCCAAATCCAGCATGATCACCGCCAGATGATGCTGATAACGTCGGGCTCTTACATATTCATTCCAGCCCCGTTCAAAAAAGTAACGGCGATTATATAACCCGGTTAGCGGATCGGTGAGGGCAAGGGTTTCCAGCTTTTCATCCATTTTCTTACGCTTGATAGCGTATTTAATAATCCTGGCCAACATGCGACCACTGAGTTCATTTTTATTTAAATATTCTTGCGCCCCCTGTTGAATGGCTTGCTCACCCAATTCGTCATTATCTATGCCGGTTAAGACGATAATAGGCAAACTTTTACTGATGCTGCGCACATTACTTACGGTATCAATGCCACTTGAATCTGGCAGAGATAAATCCAGTAATATCACGTCGATACGGGTGGTTTTTAATACCCCGGATATGTCCTGCAGGCTAACGCAGTGTTTAAATTGATAGCTGGTATTGCTAACATCACTTAGGTACTCCACCACTAACTCATAATCACCAGGATTATCTTCTACCACCAAAATACTTAATTCAGTTTTTGAAATCATGCTTATTGCTCACTACGAATAACAAACTTGTGAAAACCAAAAATCTTCTATTTTCTCAACCAATTCAACCAGGTCATAAAAATCACCGGGTTTAACCAAATAGGCATTGGCA
>MAAD01000072.1 GCA_002162985.1 Bermanella sp. 47_1433_sub80_T6
ATAACAAAATACAAGTAGAAAGCGTTGATGAAATACCAAGGTTATCTCACAAAAATGGCAATATCTTGCGAGAGCGATATTGCCCAGTACCAGGTAAGACTGGACGATCATGAAATTCCACTTAATGAAAAGATCGGTCAGCCGATACGAATAGAGTACCTGGGAGAGATTCGTTGTCAGGGGTGTTTGCGCAAGACCAATAAAAGTTTTTCGCAAGGTTACTGTTACCCGTGTTTTGCCAAGTTAGCGCAATGTGATCGATGCATCATGAGCCCGGAAAAGTGTCATTACCATAACGGCACTTGCCGTGACCCTAAGTGGGGTGAAGAGTTTTGCATGCAGGACCACATCGTCTATCTGGCTAATTCGTCCGGTATTAAAGTGGGCATTACTCGTCACACGCAAATACCCACCCGTTGGCTGGATCAGGGAGCCATGCAGGCGTTACCCATTGCCCGAGTGGCCACCCGTCAGTTGTCCGGTTTGCTGGAGGTGATTTTTAAGCAGCACGTGGCCGACAAAACCAATTGGCGTACTCTGTTAAAGCAGGACGCCGAGGATTTGGATTTATCGCTCAAGCGTGATGAATTGTTTGAGCTTTGCCACGAAGAAATAGAGGAGCTACAGGGCGAGTACGGACTGATGGGGGTGCAGTTGCTTTATGATGCACAACAAGCAGAATTTCGTTACCCGGTGACCCAGTACCCCACTAAGGTGAGCAGTTTTAATCTGGATAAAAACCCATTGGTTGAAGGGAAATTAATGGGCATAAAGGGTCAGTATCTGTTACTGGATACGGGTGTGATTAATTTACGTAAATATACCTCTTATCACGTGGCCATAGATTGCTAATGGATGTTGGGAAAAGAATAGGGAATAAAACATGAAAGATGCATCACCTCGGGCTATTTACCTTAAAGATTACCAGGCGCCTAAATATTTTATCGAACGCACGCAATTGACGTTTGAATTGTTTGAAGATTACACTCTGGTCTCGTCAGTATTAACCATGTTCAGAAATGAGCAGCAGTCGGGTGGTGAACTAGTATTGCACGGCCATGAACTTGAGTTGCTTAGTGTGACTCTGGATGGTCAAGCATTAACGGCTGAACAATATGTGGCCAATGCTGAGTCATTAACCATTCATGAGTTACCTGATCAATTTACCCTGTCTATTCAGACGCGCATTTTCCCGCAAAAGAATACCGCTCTCGAGGGGTTGTATAAATCCAGCAAGATGTTTTGTACTCAGTGTGAGGCGGAAGGGTTTAGGCGCATAACCTATTATCTGGATCGCCCGGATGTCATGAGTGTGTTTGAGACGCGCATCATTGCCGATCAACAAAAATACCCGGTATTACTGTCCAATGGCAACATGACCCACAGTGAGAAGCTGCCAGATGGCCGTCATCTCACCGTGTGGCAAGATCCTCATAAAAAACCCTGTTATTTATTTGCCTTGGTGGCCGGGGATTTACAGCACATTGAAGATAGTTTCACGACTATGTCGGGCACTGAGGTCGCGCTGCGAATTTATGTGGAACCGCAAAATATTGATAAATGTGAATACGCCATGGACTCCCTCAGGCGAGCCATGAAGTGGGATGAGGAAGTGTATGGCCGTGAATACGATTTAAATATTTTTAACATTGTGGCGGTGGATGACTTTAATATGGGGGCCATGGAAAACAAGAGCCTGAATATTTTTAATTCGTCCTGTGTGCTGGCCAACCCCAAGACGGCCACCGATGCCGCCTATCAACGCATCGAGGCCATAGTGGCCCATGAATATTTTCATAACTGGTCGGGCAACCGGGTGACCTGTCGTGATTGGTTTCAGTTGAGTCTCAAGGAAGGTTTTACTGTATTTCGTGATGCCTGTTTCTCGGCCGATATGGGCTCCTCCACGGTAAAACGCATCGAAGATGCCACTATGTTAAGAACCGTGCAATTTGCCGAAGATGCCGGCCCCATGGCCCATGCTATTTTGCCGGCTTCCTTTATTGAAATATCCAATTTTTATACGGTGACAATTTATGAGAAGGGCGCCGAGGTCGTGCGCATGATTCATAACTTGCTGGGAGCGGATCTTTTTCGTAAAGGCTCCGACTTGTATTTTTCCCGCCATGACGGCCAAGCTGTAACCACCAATGACTTTGTGGTGGCTATGGAAGATGCCAGCGGCATTGACTTGCGCCAGTTTCGTAACTGGTATCACCAGGCGGGCACACCAGAGTTAACCGTGAGCGATGAATACGACGCCCAAAAGCAGCAATACAAGATCACCTTTACTCAGTCTTGCCCTGATACACCCGAGTCAGATAATAAAGAGCCGTTTCATATACCATTGCAAATTGGCTTGCATCTGCAAGATGGCAGCGAGGCGCCATTACACTGTGATAACGATGTGGACTTTAATGCTAAGACCTCGGTCATAAGTTTAAAGAAACCGCAGCAAAGCTTTGTGTTTTCCAATGTAAGCACTGCTGTGGTGCCGTCTTTGCTGAGAGGCTTAAGTGCTCCGGTTAAGCTGCATTACCCTTATACCCGCGAGCAGTTGCTGTTTTTGATGCGCCATGACACAGATGGTTTCAATCGCTGGGACGCAGGGCAGGCATTGGCCACGGATATTATTTTAGAGCTCGCTGATTGTGTGTTGGCCAATAAAGCGCTTACCCTGGATGAGCGTTTAATTGGTGTATTCCGTGAAACCCTCAAACAGAGTGATCTAGACAAGGCCATGGTGGTGAAAATGCTAACCTTGCCCAGTATTGCCTTCTTGATGGAGCAGCAGTCTCCTGCCCATGTGCAGGCGCTTTATGCCGCTAGGCACTTTGTCAAAAAGACCTTGGCCAGCGAACTTCATTGTCAATTTAGTGATATATATCAAGAAAACGACATTACTGGCGCATATAAACCAAACTATGACGCGATGGCACAACGCAGTTTAAAGAACTTAAGTTTACAATACCTGCTGGAATCTGATCGCGAGCAATATTTGTCGCTGGCGGTTGAACAGTTTGAAAAAGCCAACAATATGACAGATCAAAGCGCCGCTTTATCTGCCATTGTGAACAGCAGGCATCGGGATACGGCTGCATCTGTGTTGCAGCAATTTTACCAGCAATGGTGCCATGATCCTCTGGTGATTAATCAGTGGTTCAGTATTCAGGCTGGCAGTGACTACCTGCAGGGGGTGGACGCTTGCAACGAATTGTTGAGCCATGAAGCCTTCGATATGAAGAACCCCAACAAGGTGCGTTCGGTTATTGGTGTGTTTGCCGGGCAAAATCTGCGACATTTTCATGCAGTTAATGGCCAAGGGTATAGCTGGTTGGCGGATAGAATCATTGAGCTGGATGCGCTCAACCCGCAAATTGCATCGCGCCTGTTAGGACCGTTGACCAAATGGAAACGATTAAGTGTGGAAAGTGGCCAGTTAATGAAACTGGCCTTAGAAAAGATTTTAGCGCATGGTAATTTATCTAAAGATGTATACGAAGTAGTCAGTAAGAGCCTGGCAAATTGAAGTAGAGGGCTTTTTGGTACGCAAATACAAACCCATGGCGTAATCGGATGTACGGCACGGGTTTAATTTAGTATGCTACGCGGATAAAAAAAACCATACACTGAAGTGAGTACGCTTGTGCTCTCTTCTGCGATTAACAGTCAGGACATCCTGAGTCAGGGCTGGAGGTATAATAAAAATGAAAAAATCGAGTATATTACTGGCCGGATTGTGCATTACCTTGGGACTCACCCCCTTGGCACAAGCAAAAGTGAGTAAGCAGCAAGCAGATAAATTACGCTCCACTCTGACGCCCCTTGGTGGCGAAAGGGCCGGCAACAGTGACGGTTCAATTCCTGAATGGCGTGGCGGTATTCAATTTCCACCTTCATCTTATAAACAACCTGGGCAACATCACCCCGATCCATTTCCAAGCGATCAGGCATTGTTTACCATCACCGCTCAAAATATGGCCAAGTACGCTAAGCATCTTACAGAAGGGCAAAAAGCCTTATTTAAGGCTTATCCTGATACTTATAAGATGCCAATTTTTAAATCTCGTCGCACCGCAGCCACCCCCCAGTGGATCGACGACAACACCTATAACAATGCCTTGTCGGCCACCTTGGTAGATGGCGGCTATGGTATTAAAGATGCCATCGGCGGCATCCCGTTCCCTATTCCACAAAGCGGCTTGGAAGTGATCTGGAATCACAATACTCGCTGGCGTGGCGAGTACGCTGTACGTCGTGCCTCGGAAGTGGCGGTACAACGTGATGGTGACTACAGCCTAATTACCACCCAGGCTGAAATCGATTACAACTATTACAAGCGTGGCATGACCGTCGCCGACCTGGATAACGTACTAATTTACTATTTATCCTTTACCAAAGCCCCAGCCCGTTTGGCCGGTGGTGCGGTACTGGCTCATGAAACCATGAACCAACTCAAGGAGCCTCGTCGTGCTTGGGGTTATAACGCTGGACAGCGCCGCGTGCGTAAGGCGCCTAACCTGGCTTACGATACTCCGGTTGCAGCAGCCGATGGTTTGCGCACCATAGATGAAACCGACATGTTTAACGGCTCCCCTGATCGTTACAACTGGAAGCTGATTGGTAAGCAAGAAACATTCATTCCATATAATAATTATCGTGTGGGATCCCCTGAAGTGACCTACAAGCAATTATTGCAGCCAGGCCATCTTAATCCGGAATATACTCGTTACGAGAAACACCGTGTTTGGGTGGTGGAAGCGAGCTTGAAAGAAGGCAAGCGACATATTTACCACAAACGTCGTTTTTACATCGATGAAGACAGCTGGAACGCTGCGGTTATCGATCAGTATGACGAACGTGGAGAGCTGTGGCGTGTGAGCATGGCTTATTTAAAGAATTACTATGAACTGCCTGGTGTGTGGACAAGTATGGATGTATTCCATGATGTACAAGCCCGCCGCTATCATGTTCAGGGTATGGATAACGAAGAACGTTCAACGATTGATTTTAGTAAGGTATCACCTGGTCCTCGCTACTTCACACCGCAGGAACTACGTAGACGCGGTCGATAATAAAAATAATTTAGGCATACAACGAGCGGCTAACGCCGCTGTTTAACTTTTAAATATAACAAATAAAAATTTGGAGATCATCTGATGCGACCACTGAGTTCAGTGCGCACCATGCTGGGGTATGCAACCCGCATTATGGGTGGCGGCGCTTTAGTAGCGACAATAGGTTTAACTTCTTTACACGCACAGGCGCAATGGCAAGACCCATTGCAATCTCCTGCCATCAAGACCCTAAAAGCGCCCAAGTCTTTATTGTTGGATGTGGCCCTGGTAGGCGATCGATTAATAGCGGTTGGCGAACGTGGTCATGTGATTATTAGTGATGACGACGGTTCCAGCTGGTTGCAGTCGGATGTTCCGGTGATGAGTACCCTAACCAGTGTTTATTTTATTGATGAGACTACCGGTTGGGCTGTGGGTCACGATGCGGTTGTATTAAAAACCCAAGACGCTGGTAAAACTTGGGTTAAGCAGCTTGACGGTTTTGAAGCGAATGCCATGGTGTTAGAGCAAGCCAAGCATGTTAAGGCCGAGCTGGAAGCCGAGCTGAAAAAAGCCGAAGTCATGGGCGATGAAGATCGCATTGAGCTGGCAGAAGAAAACTTGGAAAACGCCACCTACGCGTTGGAAGATGCCGAAATTGATTTCGAAGACAAGTCTACTAAGCCTCTGTTAGATGTATGGTTTAAGAATAGCAGTGAAGGTTATGTTGTGGGTGCTTACGGTATGATTTTTAAATCTACCAATGGCGGCAACACTTGGAAAGACTGGTCTGGTCATGTTGAAAATCCAGATCGCTTCCATTTAAACGCCATCACGGAAGTGAGCGATCAGCGTATGATGATCGTCGGTGAAGCAGGCTTGATGTTGCGTACCCAAGATAATGGCGATAACTGGGAGCAGATGTTTAGTCCCTATGAAGGTTCATTTTTTGGTATCACCAGTTTAACCAAACAGGGTGTGCAGTTGGCTTACGGTTTACGTGGCAACCTGGCTCGCAGTGATAACTTTGGCAGCAGCTGGAAACTAATGGACACCAAGACCGAGCAGAGCCTTATTGGTGCCACCGATCGCTTGGGTCGTGTTGCTTATGTAGTGGGTAATGGTGGTGCTTTTATTAAGGGCATCGATCAGGGTCGTAAATGGGAAAGTACCATTCGTGCCGGTCGCGGCGGCGCCGCGGCAATTGTTGAGAGTAAAGCCGGTCATTTTGTCATTGTCGGTGAAGGGGGCGTTGAATTGCTCGATAAACTCGGTGAGCGCATGTCCATCACTATCACCAGTATTGAAGGCTAGGAGAGTATTATGAATCAGCCAAATATGCCTAAAACAGAACCAGAACATTATATTATTAGTCCAGGCACAGAGCCATTTCTTGAGCGCATGTTGTTTGGTGCTCGTGGTTTGTTCCTTTTCATCTTGTTGGCGTTAACTGTATTTTTAGGTTACAACGCCGCCCAAGTGGGCCTGGATTCCCGTTCATCAAAGTACATTCCCCTTGAACATGAATACATTAAAAACCACATGCGTCATGCCAGTGACTTAAGCAGTGGCCTTAACAACATTAAGATAGTGGTAGCCAGCAAAAGTGGCGATATCTTTAATGCCCAGTACATGGAAACGCTTCGTCAAATAAACGATGAAGTATTTTTCATTAAGGGTGCCGACCGTTCCAAGCTGAAGTCTTTGTGGACGCCAAACGTTCGCTGGTCAGAAGTGACCGAAGAAGGTTTCCAGGGTGGCCCGGTTATCCCAGCTACTTACAATGGCAGCGAAGCCAGCATCAATCAGTTGCGTGAAAACGTGATTAAGTCTGGTCAGATTGGCCGCTTGGTGTCTAACGACTTCAACTCGACTATGCTGGATGTGCCACTTTATGGCCAAGACCCAGACACAGGCAAAGCGCTAAATCCTAAGGAATTGGCAAAGGCCCTGGAAGAAAAAGTTCGTGATAAATACAGCAGCGACACAGTGGCTATTCACATCATTGGCTTCCCGAAAAAAATGGCTGACTTGATGGATGGTGCCTTTAACGTTGCCATTTTCTTCCTGGTGGCTATTTTTATTACCTCTTTCTTGCTGTTTATTTATTCTCGCTGCCCCAAGGGCACGCTTATCCCGGTTATTTGTTCCGTGACGGCTGTGGTTTGGCAGTTGGGCATATTGAACCTGATTGGTTTTGGTATCGATCCTTATTCCATGTTGGTGCCCTTTTTGGTGTTTGCCATCGGTATTAGCCATGGTGTGCAAATTATTAATGGCATCGCCATCGAAGCGGGTAAGGGAGCCGATCGTGAGATGGCTGCTCGTTTAGCGTTCCGTGGTTTGTATGTACCTGGTATGTTGGCGCTGATTTCAGATGCCATTGGTTTCCTAACCTTATTGTTCATTAGCATTAATGTTATTCAGGAATTGGCCATCGCAGCGTCTATCGGTGTGGCAGTAATTATCGTGACTAACCTGTTGTTATTACCATTGTTGATGTCTTATGTGGGCATTAGTAAGTCGGGTGTAAAACACGCTCAGAAGAATGAGAATCACGATCCAGCCATGTGGCGTTTCATTGCCAAGTTCACTAAACCTAATTTGGCCATGACAGCTATTCTGGTTTCAATCGTAATGGCCATCGGTGGTGTGATTGGCAGCCAGAATCTTAAGATTGGTGATTTGGATAAGGGTGCTCCTGAGCTTCGTCAAGACAGCCGTTACAACGTAGATAATGCTTTTGTGGTTGATAACTTCTCAACCAGTTCAGATGTACTGGTAATTATGGCCGAGACGCCCGATGAAAAATGCGCCAGCTTTGAAGCGTTGGATGCCATCGATCGTTTGATGTGGACCATGCAAAATGTAGACGGTGTGCAATCTGCTATTTCTCTGGCCACCATTGCAAAGTACATGTCCAAAGCCATGAACGAAGGTAATCCTAAGTGGACCGCGTTATCACGTAACCAAAACGTACTTAACTCCAGTGTGCAGCGTGCGCCTGCCGGCATGTTAAATCCGTCTTGTTCCATGGTGCCGGTAATTATCTTCTTAAACGACCACAAGGCCGAAACCCTGGAGCGTGTGCTAGCCGTTGCAGATGATTTTGCCCAGGGTTATGAAAACAATGACGCCATTAAGTTTAAGCTGGCGTCCGGTAATGCCGGTGTTGAGAGTGCTACTAATCAGGTTATTGCTGATGCACAAAACCTGATGTTAATCTTTGTATACATAGTGGTGTCAACGTTGTGTTTCTTAACCTTCCGTTCGGTTCGTGCAGTACTGTGTATCATTACACCTTTAGCGCTAACTTCAATTTTGTGTCAGGCGTTAATGGCGCAAATGGGCATCGGCGTTAAGGTAGCAACCTTGCCGGTAATTGCTCTGGGTGTAGGTATTGGTGTGGATTACGGTATCTATATTTATAGCCGCCTCGAAGCCTTATTGATCGAAGGCAATAGCTTGCACGATGCATTCTTGCAAACCTTGAAGACTACGGGCAAGGCGGTGAGCTTCACCGGTCTAACTCTGGCCATAGGTGTGGGTACCTGGATCTGGTCTCCTATTAAGTTTCAGGCTGACATGGGCATCTTGTTAACGTTTATGTTTATCTGGAACATGATTGGTGCACTGGTATTGCTGCCAGCCCTATCACTTTACTTGTTGCGCCCTGAAGCCATCATTGCCAAGCACAAGGCAAAACATGGTGATGTGAGCCCAGCCGAAAACTTCTAATCATTATTTGATTTAAGTTTTAAAAATAAAAACCGCAGTTATACTGCGGTTTTTTTATGTCCAGGGATGGCCTGTATCTTATTTTTGCAGGAGCAAAAAATAAGGTATGCCCAGGCAAGCCTGAGTATCTACATTCATGTAGGTAATAGCGCGCTGGCAGGGAAGTTATCTGTATTATTTCCATAACACTTCAAAATACCTAGTCATGGTGACTTTATTTAAATCCCACTAAGGAGCATAAGTGACAAAACTGTCCATTATTCATGAACACCAGGACTGGTGGTTGTGTCACAAACCAGCAGGGTTAGGTTTTCATGATGAAGATGATGAACTGGGTTTTATCAGTTTGTTACGCAATCAATTGGGCTGCGATATGTGGCCGGTACACAGGTTGGACAAGCTTACCTCGGGACTGATTTTGGTGGCCAAAAGCAAGTTAAGTTGTAGCCGGCTATGCCAATTATTTAGCGATAGAGAGGTAGAGAAATACTATCTGGCCATTGCCCCCTCAAGTATGAAAAAAAAACAGGGGAAGGTAAGTGGAGATATGGCTAAGTCGCGGCGGGGCAGTTATAAGTTGCTTAAAAGCCTGGAAAACCCGGCCATTACTCAGTTCTTTTCCATAAGCATTGGCGAGGGGCTGCGCCTGTGCCTGTTGAAACCCAAAACCGGTAAAACCCACCAACTAAGGGTGGTGCTCAAGTCCCTAGGGGCCGCCATAATTGGCGATGAACTCTATGGGGGTAAACAAAGTGACCGCATGTATCTGCATGCTTATGCCATGCGATTTACCTATGAACAAACTGCTTATGAGTTTTTAACCCCTCCTGATGACGGGACTCTATTTGCATCACCTACCGTGACGCAGCAAGTGTTAGAATGGTCCCAGCCCTGGGATTTAAACTGGCCCGCTTAGGTGAACACATATTGCCTATAGGCTCTATTTTAAGTGCTGCAAAGTAGATGCTAAATGTCCGTTAGTTGGCGCTATTGGGGGGTAAAGGGAATTTAACCTTAAGATAGTGCAATGCCAGATTAAGGCCGATGAAAACCACTAGCGCTAGCACAGTGATCAATATGGCAATGGCACCAAACAGGTCTGGTGCCTTCATTAATATGGTCATTAACGACTCTTGATAATAAAAAAACCATTGATGGTTTTCTGGAAATATCCATTCATGAAAGCTATAAAAAACCTTAACTGGGCCAATGATCAGCACTGCTAAAGAGCTTAAAACCACCAAAGAGATAATGCTCTTGGTTTGTTGTTTAAGGTTAGGTTCAGGTAAAAGGTTAAAGCGATAGATGGCTGCCAATAGTAACCAAATGAGCGTGGCAGCTGCCCCGAGGTACAGTAAAACATCCAGTAAATTGGCCACGTCTTTTAAGTGAATGACTTCGGCTTGATGCAGCAGGGTGTCGATCACCTTGCCATTGGGATGATGATATCGAATCTCAGTTAAACCCTGGCCCTGGTTATGTATGGCTGTATTAATGTCTGCAAACAAACGTATGTGTTCACTTTTGTTGGTGTATTGAAAACTGTGGCGATGACGATTTTGTGGTCCGTACTGGCGACTGTGCTGCTGAATATCCATCACATCATGGAGCCAGGCATAAGCAAAGTTAACTTTGGCCAGTAATAGCCAACTTAGGAAAAATGCACAAATGAGTCCGCAAAGGCTGTAGATTCCCCAGCTTAGGGGGGGGAGGAAGCGTTTGAATTTGTTCATTATTTTATTCAAAATCAATTAATTGTCGTAAGCAAAGCGGGTTTGACGGGCTGGGTCAAGCTCGGATTGTTATACCGTTATCTATGTCCAGACGCTATTTGCTTCTATGGTATGATATTGCGCTAACAGTCGGTAACACTAAACCTTGTTTAACGCCCCGGCTCAGGGTAGGGTGTGCGCTGTTTTTTTAGCCTGCATCGGCCCCTGAGCTGATTGAAGAGAAGTTTCCATATGGATCAGAAAAAATTTACCAGCACAGGGTTTTTGCGTATCTTTAATGCCACAGGGTTTTCATTTAAAGGTATTAAGCGAGCCTGGACCACAGAAGCGGCAGTTCGCCAGGAATTTATGTTGGCTTTGGTATTGGCACCCTTGGCATTTGTATTGGCTCAAAGTTTGGGTCAGGTTTTGGCCATGCTCATGAGTTTATTTGTGGTGGTGATTACCGAGTTGCTAAATACGTCCATCGAGTATGCCATCGATCGCATTGGCAGTGAGCGCCACGATCTATCCGGGGCTTCCAAAGACATTGCCAGTGCAGCGGTGTTTTTTAGTTTGTGCCAAGTGGTGGTAATTTGGGGATGCATCATAGTTTATAATTTGGGATGGCTTAGTTTCCCAATGATTTAATTTGAGTGCTCAAAAGCGCTCATCGACTAAAATAAAAGTACACGGATTGTGCAGGCTTTCACTGAAGTAAAAGCCCAAGTGAGTAATATGCTCATAACTGGAGAACATCATGCCCATCTTAAACCTAATAAAGCTGTCACTCATTCTGGGCAGTGCCATTACGCTTATTCATCAATGGCCTGCCTTATTTGAGCAGCTGCCGGTAGATTGGCTGGCCATATTGTTGAGCTATGGGGTGTCCTTCTTGAGCTTTTACTGGATCACGAAAGCGGTCATTAAAAGTCCCCCTTCAGAATTAGCAGGCCCAGACACGGCGCAATTTAATCCGCAGCACTTGGAAGCCTTATATAAACAGGCTAGTTTGGTGGAGCGTAACGCTCATAAGGCTAACCGGGTTTTTAGTCATCAGTTGCAGTACATTAAAAAATTGTTGGCTAAAACCAAAAAGCTGGAGCATGGTGATGATTATGATGCGGCCCATGCCAGTCTAGTGAAAGAGTTGGCGGTACTCGAGCACCATGTGGAGCGCATCGTCACTGAGATGAATAAAAACGTGAAACTGGGTGAAAAGCTGCAGCAGTCTATTGCCAATATAGACCCTGAAATAGGTGTCTTGTAGGGGCGTAGTTTATTTCTCCGGTAGTGATTGGCACTTGTCCAAAGCCAGCTTATGCATGGCCGCGTTGGTGGCGTCATAGATAATTAAGCAAATATGATGTGTGCTGCCATCGCTGTTACTGAGCGGAATGATGGTGGCATTTTGATACATAGTATCGGTACGGCCGGTGATGGGATGATTATTGTAAAACTTAAACAGGTAGGGGCGTTGCTCGTGTATGGTAAAGGCACGGATATTTAACAAAAAGACTGCTTCGGCCTTCCTTCTAAACCACTCTTCATCTATTTCAGAAAATAGGTCAAACAAACATTTTTCTTTGGTTTCATCGGGTCTTAGGCCGCTGTGATTTTCCATGAAACTGTTCCACAGTTTTACCCGGTAGTTTCGGTCCAGTACCACTAGGCCCACATCTATGGTTTGTAATATCTCCATTAACCAGTGGAATTCCGTCACTTCAAGTGGTGCGTCAGACATTTAAATTCCTTTAGTCTTCTATTAAAAAACTGATTAAGCGATTCATATGGAGCACACTTTTTTCGGTGAATAACAGCAATAAGTCACAGTTAATGTTGTGCTCATTCAGCTTGTAATTGATTTCAATGGCCATAGTGCGCTGCCAGCGGGTTTCCTGTTCCTTTATGAGTTCCCCGATAGTGCAGTGCTGTCCCAGTATCACCGGATGGCTTTGGCTGAAGTTAATATCCAATTGACCACCTATGCCTTGAATGCAAGCACCGTTGAGCACGTTGGCCACATCCATCAGCATTTCAAGTTCCTGGTGCTGATTCAGTTCTCCTTGATAGTTAAGAAGGCGGGCAATATCACAGAAACTGGCATCGTTAAAGATGAGTAAGGCTTCACCCGCCACTCCGGCACCAATAAACCCCTGGCATACGGCACTAACCGATTGAGCGCCCTCCAGAGACTTGAGGGTCATCTTAAACTCGTTAATTTCTATGATGTTCACGTTGGGTATAGGTAGGGCCACATAAACATGCAGTAGACGTGCTAGGCGGTCGGCGGCCTGACCCATGGCCACGTTGCTAATCTCTTGGTAACAATCCCGCTGCTCTTCACTCAGGGTCAAGACAGTATCCATAAATCCCCCTAACTAAAATGCAGGCACGCATAGCTGTGCCTGCTAAAAGTAAAGGACTCAAAAGAGGGGATGGCAAGTACAGTCGAGAGGGTTACGAATAATTAGGGGTTGAGCGCAATGAATCGTTGCTTCCGCTGCCCTGGAGCCGCACACAAAAAAGGCCCTGAAAATGGGCCTTTAGAAATTGCTTTGAGAATAGAGGGCTAGGTATTGGTGGCTGGAACACCTTGGGGTTCTGGCTTATCCAATTCCTGTATTACTTCCATCATGCTGTCGTGGCATTGCTGCATGAGGACATCCAGGTCATCCATGGATAAATCCTTGGTTTCTATGGCTGGCAGTACTTTTACTTTGGCGGTGCCGTTATCGAGCTTATCCATGCTAAAGCCGTCCAGGTAGGAGCTGGTGCATACACGGACAATGGGTACGCCTGCGTTGATGGCGGTAACAAAGGCGCCTTTCTTAAAGGGCAGCATGTTTTTACCGCCATTGCGGGTGCCTTCGGCGAAAAACCAGATATTGGTATTCTTTTGAGTGAGGGCTTTCTTGGTAGTGGCCATGGCTTCCATAGCTTTTTTCTTGTTACCTCGGTCCACCAGGATATTGCCCGCAAGCCAGTAAAGTTGGCCAAAAAATGGAATCCATTTTAGGTTTTTTTTGCCCAGACTTACCATGCGTTTGGGTACTGTGTTACCCACTACAAATAGATCCCAGTTACTCTGGTGATTGGCTACTACGATAAACGATCGGTCGGTAGGGTAATTTTCATACCCGCTGGCAGCGACTTTAATGCCAATAGTCGGCAAGCCAAAGAATCCAAAAATTTGTGCGCACCAGCGGCTATTGGTGGGATTAAAGGGGCGTACTAGACCAATTAAAATGCCTAGTAGGGAGCCGATAGTAAAGGTAAGAACTAAAAGGATATATCGAACCAGACGAATCATAACTGCTCCCCTTATAAAAAGAGGGCTGAGCATACAGATGTTTGCTTAAATTCTCCACCTAATCCCGATTGATTAGACGAAACAGGCCATTTTTAACATGCTGAAAGAATGCTAATAAGTGGTTAACAATTAGAGTGTACCCCTGGCCGCTGGGGCGGCCAGGGGATAGGGTTAAAGGCTAGCAGCCAATTCCGAAGCCAGCTTGATGGCTCGCTTGGCATCCAGTTCACCGGCAAACTCGGCACCGCCTACTAGGTGCAGGCCAAAATTATGGTCGTGGTTACCTTGTAGGTCCTTGTACAAGTCGCTGACGCTAATTTGTCCGGCGCACAAGACCACATGGTCCACATCCAGTACTCGCTCTTCGATCACGTCGCCATCGCGATTACTGATGGTAATATGCAAGCCGTCATCGTCTATCTTGGTGTAACCCACTCCGGCGACCATCTCCACCTGCTTCATCTTAAGGACCGCTCTGTGTACCCAGCCAGACGTCTTATTGAGCCCACGGCCCAACGAGGTGGTTTTGCGCTGTAATAAATACAGTTTGCGCGGTGAGGCTTCAATTTCCATGGGCTGTAAACCACCGGATGTCTTGTTTTCTATGTCCACTCCCCATTCCTTGAACCAGGCTTCTTTATTTTCGGTGATAGAAGGGCCTTGATGGCTGAGGTATTCACCCACATCAAAACCAATGCCGCCGGCGCCCATGATGGCCACCGACTTGCCTAATTTAAGCTCTTTACCCAGTAAATCCTGGTAAGACACCACTTTTTCATGGTCGATACCTGGCATGTTGGGAATACGCGGCGCCACGCCGGTGGAGATCACTATCTCATCGAAGCCGGCGTCTTTTAAGTCCTGAGCCGTCACCCAGCTATTAAGGTTTAGAGTGATGTTGTGAACCTCAATCATGCGCTTGTAATAGCGGATGGTCTCCAGAAACTCTTCCTTGCCGGGAATCTTGCTGGCAAAGGTAAATTGGCCGCCGATGCTATCACGGGCTTCAAACAGGGTGACGTCATGGCCACGCTGGGCCGCCACAGTGGCACAGGCCAATCCAGCCGGGCCTGCACCTACCACTGCGATGCGCTTGGCCTTATGGGTAGGGGTATAGAGTAATTCGGTCTCATGGCAGGCTCTGGGGTTCACCAGGCAGCTGGCACGCTTGGCCTGGAAGGTATGATCCAGGCAGGCTTGGTTACAGGCAATACAGGTATTGATTTCATCGCTGCGACCAGTGGCAGCCTTATTGACCCATTCGCTGTCGGCTAAAAATGGACGGGCCATGGACACCATGTCGGCCTTACCAGAGGAAATAACCTCTTCGGCGGTGTCGGGCATGTTGATGCGATTGGATGCCACCACCGGAATGTTCACTGCTGCCTTTACCTTCGCGCATGGGTCAACAAATGCGGCCCTTGGCACAGAGGTGACAATGGTGGGAACACGGGCTTCATGCCAGCCGATACCAGAGTTAAGAATGGTGACGCCGGCTTTTTCCAGCTCTTGAGCCAGGATGATCACTTCCTCCATGCTGGAGGCCCCTTCCACTAGGTCGATCATGGAGAGGCGGAAAATAATGATGAAGTTTTCCCCCACTTCACGACGAATGGTACGCACAATTTCCAACGGTAAACGCATGCGGTTTTCATAGGAGCCGCCAAATTCATCGTCCCTTTGATTGGTGCGTGCATTCAAGAATTGAGTGATGAAATACCCTTCCGAGCCCATGACTTCCACGCCGTCATAACCTGATTTTTGCGCCAATTTGGCGGTGCGTCCAAATTGGCTAATGGTCTTGTAAACGGATTTGGTGGACAGGGCCTTGGGTTTAAACGGGGTAATGGGGGACTTAATGGCAGACGGTGCCACGTTATAAGGGGTGTAGCCGTAACGACCGGCATGGAGAATCTGCAGGCATATTTTGCCGCCGGCCTCGTGCACCGCCGAGGTCACTTTTTTATGCATGCCCACCTGCAAAGCACTGCTTAAACGAGAGCCCAAGGGCAATAGTTCGCCGCGACGGTTAGGGGCAAATCCGCCGGTGACGATAAGGCCAACACCACCACGAGCACGTTCGGCAAAATATTCGGCCAATTGCTTGAAATGCCAAGGGCGATCTTCGAGTCCGGTGTGCATGGACCCCATTAATACGCGGTTTTTCAGGGTGGTGAACCCTAAGTCTAATGGTTCAAGCAGGTGCGGATACTGGCTCATTAAGAACTCCTCATTTAATGGCGACAAATATAGTGGGCATTTTTTTGAAGGTAAATGACCCAAGTTAGCAGAACAGCGATCAAAATGTGCAATTTGGCCACGATCTCTTAATTTTTAGCATTAACCCTACAAGCATAGCGCTAATTTGTTCTTTCTCCGGTTGAGTGCTTTAGGGCTAGACTGGAGGCAGCCTTCGGCTAGGGGAGTAATATGCAGGTTACCAATACAGGGTCGCGCCTCTCACTGGATCGGGCTCAGGCCAATCAGCAGACTCAGGCGCAGAATTTAAGCAGTGGTAAACACATCAACAGCGCCAAGGATGACGCCGCTGGTTTGGTGATTAGCACCGGTCTGGATTCGCAAAATCGCGGTATAGGAGCGGCGTTACGTAACAGTTTTGATGGTATCTCTCGACTTCAGGTGGAAGATGCCGCCTTGAGTAGTGTAGGTGAAGATTTACAGCGCATCCGTGAGTTAAAAGTGCAGCAACAAAATGGCATCTTGAGTGAGGACGATAACCAAGCTCTGCAAGCTGAAATAGATCAGCGTCTCGAATCCATCGACAGTATTTTTAAGCAAAGTGATTTTAATGGCCAGAGCTTGTTTAAGTCCGGGCAAATGAATATTCAGAGTGGTGCTAATGCAGGTCAGTCCATAGAAATTACCAGCCAGGACCTGAGTGCACAATTCTCGCTCATCGGGGTGAGTGTCGGTGAGGAACTGGAGTTAGCCGCTCTGGATGAAGCCTTGCAAGTGGTGTCCACTCGTCGCAGTGATTTAGGGGCGTTGGAGAATCGCCTGCAAGGCAATACAGAATTTTTGGCCCTTAAAAGTGAGGTAATCCAATCCGCCAATAGCCGTATTAGAGATACCGACTTTGCCCAGTCGGTATCACAAAAAACAAAGGCCGATGTCCAGTTTAAGGTGGCGGTTGCCGTGCAGGGACAGGCCAATGCCAATCAACAGGATGTGCTGCGCCTGTTAAAACCCTAAGCTAAAATCCTAGAACCAGATTTATCTTTTGTGGGTTGATCAGCATTGTCCTCCTTTTGACCTGTTCAGTCTGGCGGCGCCTTTGGTATACTCACCGCATTATGCGCACATTAGGAAGTTTCATGGGCAAGGTTAGCCCCTCTATCACTAAAGACGCCACCATTGGCAATCATTACCCATTGCGAGTCACCGCCTGTTTGGTGGTGTTGTCTTTGCACCTGATCATTTTTTGGGATGTATCGGTAAGCCCCTGGCAGTGGGCCATTGTTATCGCCCATACCCTGATTTACCCCCAGCTGGCTTACCTGCTTTCTAAAACCCTGCAGCACGAAAATCGCAACATAATGATCGACTCCTTTTTCTACGGCTTTTCCGTGGCGTTATGGGGATTTAATCCGTTTTTGATGGCGCTGTTCATCTGTGCCACAAACATGACCAACCTGGCGGCCGGTGGCCAAAGAGTCTTTTTTCAAGGTTTGTTGTGCCAGGGGATAGGGTTACTGGCGGGCGGTATCTTCACCGGCTTTGAATATCGGCCGCAACTAAACACGATGGCCATGTTGCTGGGGAGCGTTGGGTTGGTGTTGTTTACCTTTAGCCTGGGACTATTGGTATTTAATATTAACAGCAGTCTGCGTAACCATAAGGCACGCTTGAGTGCCCGTCAGCAAGATTTAGAGAATATTAATAAACTGGCGCTGGCGGTGAACAGTAATTTGGACCTGGATACCATCATGAAAGGGGTGATGAATACCCTGGAAAAAATTTACCCGTTTGAATCTTTTTTTGTGATTTCTTATTCCAAAAACCGAGATCGTTTAAAAATAGTAGGGGCCTATGGTCCGGCGCTCAGTGAAGAGCAAGAAAATGCCTTTAAACATCTGGAGATGGATCTGGAAAAAGACAAACACAGCATTTTTGTGAATGCCCTGGAAAACAATCGCATCATTAATATTGGCCGTTTAACACCCAAGATGGTGGATCGTGGCGGTGAACTGGATCGAGTGCTGTACAGCATTAAACCCAGTCGCTCCATCGCCTATTTTCCTGTGCATGTGCAAAATCAGGTGGTGGCCGGGGTGAGTTTTATAAATTACGAAAACGCCTTTTCCCTTAACAAAGCCGATTTAAAACGCATCAGTGAATACCTGGTGCAGGTGGGCACCGCCATCAAAAATGTAAGGATGTTTGAAGACGCTAATCACGCCAGACAACAAGCTGAGTCTAGCGAACAGGCCAAGACTCGTTTTCTGGCTAACATGAGCCATGAAATTCGCACCCCCATGACGGCGATCCTGGGATACAGCGAGGCCCTGCAGGATAAAAAACTGGACAACCAGAAAAGGGATGATTTTTTACAGACCATTATTCGCAGTGGCAATCATCTGTTAACTATTATCAATGACATCCTGGATGTTTCCAAAATAGATTCCAATAACTTTGAACTGGAAGTGATGGATGTTGAATTAGTGGCCATACTCAGTGATTTACAAGATTATGCCGAACTAAACTGTCAGGGAAAATCGTTGAATTTCGCCATGAAAATTCAATACCCCATTCCCCAGCAGATCAAGACCGACCCCACCCGCTTAAAACAGGTGTTATACAACCTGTGCAACAACGCCATCAAGTTTACGCAGCAAGGCTGGGTACGCATTGAGATATCATATATTCATGAACAGATCATCTTCAGTGTGCTGGACAGCGGCATAGGTCTGGATGATCAGGAACAACGGAAAATATTTGAAGCCTTCACCCAGGCCGATACCTCCACCACTCGTATATACGGAGGTACAGGGTTGGGCCTGTCTATTTCAAAAAACCTGGCTCGCCTGTTAGGGGGGGATTTAAGTGTGCGCAGTGAAAAAGGCAAGGGCAGTTGCTTCACGCTTAATATCGAACTGGGCAGTGACACGGATATTCGTTTCATGGGGGAGGCCGACACGTTTCAGAAATTAATGTCGGAGTATAAAACTGCCACCCAAACCCAAGCGCTGCCAAAACTGCGTGGTGAGGTGCTGGTGGCAGAAGATAACGCAGAAAACCAAAAGCTGATATGCCATCTATTGGCGCAAAGCGGTTTACAGGTAACCCTAGTCGATAATGGTCTAAAAGCGGTGGAAAAATGCCAGCAGCAAACCTTTGATATGGTATTACTGGATATACAAATGCCGGTCATGGGTGGCAAGGACGCGGCACAGTTTATTCATGGCAAGCAACCTCAATTGCCCATCGTGGCCTTTACCGCCAATGTCATGAAACATCAGATTGAGGAATACCTGTCCACTGGATTTGTGGGAGTGCTGGAAAAACCCATCAATCAGGATCAATTATATGAGCTGTTGCAACGGCACATTCCACAATCGTTGAGCACGGGTTCGGTATTGATTGTGGATGATAATCTTGTTAACCAAATGGTGTTGCAGCGTTTTGTTAATAAAGCCAATAACCAGTTAACTGTGAACCTGGCTAATAACGGTGAAGAAGCGCTAAACATGGTTAACCAAACGGGTTATGACTTAATTCTCATGGACATGGAAATGCCGGTCATGGGCGGACTGGAGGCCACCGAGAAATTAAGGGCAGGTGGTTTTACCAATCCTATTCACATGGTCAGTGGCCACATAGATCAAAAGCATAAACGCCAGTGCCTGGCAGCGGGAGCCGATGGGCACCTGAGTAAACCCATAGAGAAAGAGAAACTGGTGGGGCTGATTGAGGCTGTATTTACCGACTAACGGCTCTCACATGGGTTTTGGTATCTGCCCATCTGCGGGTTTAATTAATCGGCTCACCACATCGGGTTTACTAAATAAATACCCTTGAATATAGTCACAACCTAACTCTTTTAAAAAGTGCCATTGGCCCGGGGTCTCAACCCCCTCGGCGATGGTTTTAAGGTGTAAGTGCTGAGCCAGACTCACGATGGCCGACACTATGCCTTTGTCGTCTTCATCATTTTCCAGATGTTTTACAAAGGCCTGGTCCACTTTTAAACTGTCGATGGGAAACTGTTTTAAATAACTTAGTGACGAATACCCGGTACCAAAATCGTCTATGGCCAAGGCGAAACCCATGTCTTTCAACTTTTTCATGATGGAAATGCTGTGATCGGCATTTTCCATGATAAGGCTTTCGGTAATCTCCAGTTCAATCTTGCTGGGGTCCGCCTGGGTTTGCTCTAAGGCGATTTGTAATTGTTGTAAAAAATGTCGGTGCTGAAACTGGCGAGCGGAGATATTAATGGCCAATTGAATATCCTGTTTTTGATCGCTGAATCGCTTGGCCTGGCGAAAACCTTCCTCTATGACCCATTGGCCAATTTGAATGATTAAACCGGTTTGCTCTGCCACAGGAATAAAGACGCCTGGGCTGATGAGCGTTCCGTCATCGGCCTGCCAACGAATTAAAGCCTCGGCCCCTTTTATGTTAGTGGTTTGCGCGTCTACTTTGGCTTGGTAATGCAGGGCAAATTGTTGTTTCTCCAGGGCCATGCGCATGCCGGATTCAATGGGTAACCAGTTTTGTTGTGCACTGTGCAATTTGTCATCATACACCTCACAGCTGTCACCCTGGCGTTGGGCATGATTCAGCGCCGCGTTGCCGTGAGTGATGAGACTGCGAGCATCATTGGCGTCTTGCGGGTAATGGCATATGCCCATGCTCAAATTTAAATAGTACCTGTGGTCCTTCACACACAAAGGTTCATCCATGGATTTTTGAATGGCCTGGGCCACTTCCAAACTGATGGCCTGGTCCAGGGCGTTAATGATGATGCAAAAAGTGGATGCCTCCAGGCGGAAAGTTTGCACATGTTTTTGCAGGTTGCCACATAACTGTTGCAAGCGCTCACCCATGTATTTAATGGTTAGGTCGCCAATGTGATAACCCTGACTAGAGGTGATAAGTTTAAAGCGGTCTATATCGATAAACAGAACCGAAAACGAATCATTTTCACCGATTTTTTGGTTGATGATATCTTCAAATTGGCGCCGATTGGGCAACCCGGTATGTACGTCATGCAGAGCCTGGTACTTTAATTGGGCCTGGGCTTTTTCTCGTGCCGTCACATCTTCCATGTAAAGGTGGCAACTGCCCAAGTCCGGTAGTAGTGACAAACTATAATGAATGTGGCGATCGCCAATTAAGGCATCAAAATTCATTTGGGATTGATGTTCTTGTTGCCATTTTTTTAAATTGTTAAAAAAACCGGGCGGTAAAATATTTTCAATGTTGTCGCTGTCGGCACCAATGTTGGTTAATAGTTGACGGCATGCGGGGTTGCTAAACAGTATTTCTCCTTGCCAATTTAAATTAATAATCGGGTTGGGATTGCGTTCAGGGAATTTGGCCAGGGCTCTGCGTTTGGCGGTTTTTTTTATGTTCACCTGAGTGTAATACCCCACCAACATGGCAGCCAATATTATAAATACGGTGAAACTGATCACCAGGTAAAAAATATTGCTGATTTGTTCCTGGGTAGATTCGGCCCCTTGCCAAGCCTCTTTTTGAATGGTGTCGGTGAGGGCAATTAAAATGTTTTCGGTGGATTGACCGGTAAGGGTTAGGTTGGCCAAATCAAACCTGGCCTGGTCCCAATCCACCTGAGTCCCGCCCAAATTTTTATCCAGGGAGTCACGTAACAGCTTAATCTCCCCGTACAACTTTGGCAGGCTCATGACCTTGCCAGCAAAACTGTCGCTGATGTTGGCGAGGTAATGATTAAACTCTTTTTCTCGGGCCATGATTTTTGGCCAAACCAGATCGCGATTGGTAGTGGTGTAATATTCATAGAGCAAACGTTCGTGCTCGGTGAGGGAGGCTCGCAGGCGTTTAATTAGGGCCAGTCTTGGCAGTTGTACCATCACTAGGTTCTGGGTGGTGTGGTTCACCATGTTGCCAGACTGAGTGATGACATAAGACATGACTAAGCCCACCGTTAACACGGTTATGAAGCTGGTCCAAATGCGCGTGGATAGGGTAAGCAAAGCGGGTCCTGGTTTTTATTGTCCTTTGTTGAGCATAGTCAATAAATTCAACTCTAGGGGCAGCAAACCCGCTATTCATCCTCCAAGTATCTAGACAGACCCGACAGTGGGCATATACTGCAATTTGGCAGTCATTTCAGGATGAAAAGATGCAGACACTTCTTAACGGCCTTAATCGCTTTTTCATGCTGGCTCCAAGTTTACTGGTGCCCTGGCGCTATTGGGTGCTAAGCCTGTTTGTGGTGTCCACCGCTTTCATGGGGTATTCCATGGTGACCCGCTTCACTATGGATATGTCGTTGGAGAGCTGGTTTGCCGATGAAGATCCGGCCAAGGTCAGCCTGGATCGTTTTCGTGGTGAGTTTGGCAGCGACGATGGTGTCTATCTGGTATATGCCGCCAAAGACGGGGATGTATTTTCACAGGCCTCCATGGATACCCTCAAAGCCTTCATGGGGGAATTGCAGGGGGCGCGCCTCGCGCCTATCGATACCAGCCTTCCATTGATTCAGCAAAATCAGCTGGTACGTATTCAGCGTATCGACAGCCTGTATAACGCCCGTTATCAGTTGGCTCAGGGCGATACCCTAATATCAAAAAAATTACTGGCTCAGGACTATCCTCAAAACCCACAGCAGCGAGAAACCAAGCGGGCCATCGCGCTGGGGCAAGACGGTTTTGAACTAGCCTATTTCTCCAGGGATTATCACTATGGCGGCATTCGTTTAAAAACCGATTTTGGCACGGTGCTGGCAGAAAGCGCCCCGGCCGGGGCAATAGACGATTCATTACTGGAAGACGATCTACTGGCAGGGGACGAGTTTGATTTGCAAGACCCGCTACAGGTAGATGAAAGTATCCAGGCCACACCAATTTCATATGAGTCCATGCAAATGGATGAATACTTGTTATTCATGGAACACCTGCGGGTCATTACCGAAAAACCTCAATACGCTCACTTCAAATTTTACTTTACCGGCAACGCCCCCATGATGGAATTTGCCATGAATTCAATGGGTCAGGCAGGCATGTTAATGACCATCATGGTGTTGATTGTGATGGGTTTGTTATGGTTTTTGTTTCGCAGCCTTAGCGCGGTGATCTGGCCTATTTGTGTCATTGTGGGCAGCGCCTTCTGGACTCTGGGTCTGGCCAGCCTGTTTGGTGTGGTATTGTCCAATATGGTGACGCTGACCTTTATGCTTATTTTTGCCGTGGGCATAGCCGACTGCGTGCATGTATTAAGTGCCTATATCTCCAATCGCCAAGAGCAAATGAGTCATGACCAGGCCATGACCCAAGCCTATCGTAAAACCGGTTTGCCTATTTTGTTAACCACCTTCACGACTATGTCGGGCATGTTGGCGTTAACCATATCGGATATTCCTCAAATTTCAGTTTTTGCCCTCACCTCGGCCGTGGGTGTGGTCATGGCGTTTGTGTTAACCGTGTTTGTGCTGCCGGTGTTATTGGATATTTGGCACCCTTATAGTGATAAAAAAGTAGCAAAGCTGGCTCAATCAAATAAGCAGCACTGGTTGCAACCCTTGCTCGAAAAAATTCCTGCCTGGGTAAGCCGTCGCCCCAGATTTATTGTGTTGGTATATGCCGGTATTTTTTTACTGTTTGTGGTGGGCGCCACTCAGGTGAAGGTAGACAGTAATTTTGCGGAGTTAACCCGCGAGGGCAGCAGCATCCGTGTTACCTACTCAATCGTGGATGAACACATGATGGGCGGACAAAATCTGGAGATCATGATGGATTTTAATCAAGCAGATGCTTTGAAAGATCCACAAGTTTTAA
>MAAD01000221.1 GCA_002162985.1 Bermanella sp. 47_1433_sub80_T6
GGCGCTCACCTCCAGCGCTTGTAAAATAGGCACACCGGCACTGGATAACATTGAAAATGTGCGCGTAAAGCGCGACAGGGCAATGCGGTTTAACAGGCTGCCCACCAGAGGCAGTTTTAGCTTAACCCGATCCCATTGATACTCCCCTTCCTTGGTTCGAGTATATTTTATAAAACCCACTATGGCGAAAAATAGCCCGCCCAAAATAAGCCACCAAAATTCCAGAAAGAAGTTGGATGAGGCCAATAAAATTTTAGTGGCAAACGGTAAGTCGGCACCAAACTTGGCGAACACCTTAGAAAAACTGGGAATCACAAAGACGTTCACCACCATGATGGCAATAAAAATAGCGCTGATCACCAGCGTGGGATAACGAATCGCCGCCACCACTTTTTTACGGGTGTCGCGCTCCATCTCCAGGTGCCCCACCAACTGCTTAAACGCCTGGTCTAAATGGCCGGTGCTTTCTCCCACACTGATCATGCTGATAAATAACGGGCTAAATTGCGATTGGTGGCTACTCAAGGCCTGACTCAAAGTGTTGCCTCTTCCCAGAGTCGCGGCCACGTCTTTTAAAATAGCCACCATAGTGGGATTTTTTGCGGTTTCGGCCAAACCAAATATGGCGCGCATAATGGGAATGCCGCTGCGGGTGAGGGCATGCATCTGCCGACAAAAAAGCACCATGTCATTGAGACCAATTTTAGGCTCTGGAAACAGCTGATCAAAATTAATATTAAGTTTGGTAGTAGAGATTATTTCTTCAATTAAAACCGGCGTTAACCTGTCATCCATTAAACGAATGGCCACCGCCTCTCGCGATTGAGACTCCTGCTGGCCTTCGTGCAAACCGCCTTTTTTATCGCGAGCCTTATAACGAAAAATAGGCACTTTAACCCCCCTCGCCCAAGTTAGTTTCATCCAGGCTGGCTGTAATTTTAAAGACCTCGCTTAAGGTGGTTTTGCCGGCCATTGCAAATTCCAGAGCACACTGGGCCATGGGCAAATACATGTCACTATTTTTGGCAACCCTGGTAAACAAGGCGGTATCATTTTGTCTGAGGGCGTCGAGCATGTTGTCATCAAATTCCAGCAACTCGTAGACCCCGGTGCGCCCCACATATCCCGAATTTGAACAATGGTGGCAGCCCTCCCCGTGATAAAACGGCTGTGCATCCGGGTCCTGGCCCATGCCTTTTAACCAGGCTCGCTCCTGGGCATCGGGTGTGTACTGCACCTTGCAATTTTTGCACACTTTTCGCACCAGGCGCTGGCCAATCACCGCCCGTATGCTGGACGCTACCAGGTAGGAGTCGGCCCCCATGTCCATTAACCGCATTGCGCTGGAGATGGCATCATTGGTGTGTAACGTTGACAGCACTAAGTGCCCGGTCATGGCCGCGCGCAGGGCAATCTCGGTGGTTTCGGTGTCGCGCATCTCACCAATTAACATAATGTCCGGGTCCTGGCGCAGGGCGGTGCGCAAAATACGGGAAAAATCCAAACCTATTTTGCTGTTAATTTGAACCTGATTAATTCTGGGCAAACGATATTCCACCGGGTCTTCGGCAGTGATTATTTTTTTATTGGCGGCATTCAGAGTATTAAGCGCGGCGTACAAGGTAGTGCTCTTGCCACTGCCGGTGGGGCCGGTGACCAGCACTAATCCATGGGGGCGGGTGATAATATTTGAAAAATGCTGGCGAATTTTATCTGTCATGCCCAACGAATTTAAATTTAACAAACCCTGGCTTTGATCCAGCAGTCGCATCACCACCGCTTCGCCGTATTGCGTGGGCAGGGTGGATAAACGCACATCCACGCTGCGATTTAAAATACGAATATTAAAACGCCCATCCTGAGGCAGGCGTTTTTCAGAGATATCCAGCCCCGACATAATTTTTAAACGGCTCACCAACGCGCTCACCACGCGTTTTTCTTTCATGACCTGTTCTTGTAACTCGCCATCGATGCGCAATCGCACTCTTAATACATGTTCATCCGGCTCGATATGTATGTCCGAGGCTGCCACCTGCACCGCATCCTCAAATATATTTTGCAACAGTCGCACCACCGGCGCTTCGGTGGCATCGGACTCGGCCAATAACGAATCCAGATCCAGATCGGTTTCCGATAGTTCGTCATCCAATTCACCGGCAATGGAGGCAATTTGTTCGGTGCGTCGATAGATGCGATCGATGGCGTTTAAGACATCCTGCTCTTTCACGAAGGCGGCGACTATCTTGCGTTTTAATGAGCGCTGCACCTCATCCACCGCCAATATATCCAGCGGGTCTACAAACCCTACAAAATACTGATCTTGCTCTTCCATTAAAATGATGGCGCGATAACGCCGTGCCAAACTTTCGGGCAGGCGCCGGGTAATGTCGGCATTAAATTGAAAACGGGAAATATCGATATAGGGCAAAGCAAAGTGGCTGGACATCTCCAGCAAGAGTTTGTCTTCGCTCACAAAACCTAAATCGATTACGGTGCGGCCAAACTTGCGCCCGGAACGTTTCTGTTCGTCCAAAACCAGGGAGAGTTGCTCCTGACTGAGGATGCCTTTTTCGACTAACAGGTCGCCTACCCGAATTTTTTGCTGAGGTTTAAGCATAAATTGACCTAGCGCAAGCTATTCAGTCTTTGTTGACTAAAATCCTGCAGCGCCTTGGGTAAGTTGGGCAGGCTCATGGCCAGTGTATACATGCGCTGGGCGGCGACGGTCTTGCCATTATTTTCCAGACTAATGGCGATGCCGGCACGCCAGCGTGCATCCCTGGGTTGCAATACAATGAGGCGTTTATACAACTCGATGGCACTCACATGATTGCCCGATTTTTGCTCGGCCTGCGCCGCCATGGCCAACAAGTTTGCCTGCTGTTGGAAATTTTTATGGCGCCCTTTAATGTAGGGATATACTTGTCGCGGATTGTCTTTAAGCATTAATCGTAAATTAATTTCATCACGCAGCACTCTGGGAGTTTTGGCCAATACCGATTTAACTGTTTTTTCATCCCCCGCCTTAATGGCATTCACCATTGCATCCACCGCTTGGGTTTGCGCCGTTCTGGTGACCATTTTTTTAGCCGAAGCTGCCTTTTGGGTGAGTGCTTTTGATGTCTTATCTTCTCCTTTTGATTCAACCAGCAGGGCCTGCTCTTGAGAGGAATCAATCAAAAACAAATCCGCTGGCAGATTAACTGAAATTTTATTCTGCTGCGCCTGCAACCAAATATTCATGGCCATCACCGCACAGATAAGCAAGCTAGCAAGCAGCAAAACCAACAACCAATATGATTTTGGCCGAGGTACGTCATAGGGAAATGGCGCCATGGCCTGCATTTTTTCCTGAGCATGGCGTTGATCCAGATTTTTTAATACATCGTTAACCACACTCATGATAAAAACTCCTGCGCCCCATGGCCAACCACCCGGTGCGATCTAACAAGATTATTATGATGATTTACACCTAAAAAATGATTCATTAACCCAGCAACCAGTTTCTGCTGTAGTTGATGCCTTCGGTGTCATTGAGGGCCGCCCTCACCATGGCTTTTTTCACCTTTTGCTGGCCCTTGCTAAAGGCAATCAGCAATGCCTTGGCACACACAATATTAATAAGCCTTGGGGTGCCCTGGGTGGCCCTGTGTAATAAATTAATACAGGCGTTATCAAACACCGGTTCTCCGTTGTACCCGGCCACCATCATGCGGTGATGAATGTATTGACGAATGGCGGGTTTATTTAAGCGGTCCAACAGGTGACTAAAGGTAATGCGCTGACGCAGTTGTCGAAAATGATGCTGAGACAATATTTGGTCCAGCTCGGGCTGACCAAACAAGACAATTTGCATGAGTTTATGGGTTTCGGTTTCTAAATTGGTGAGCAGTCGCAACTCTTCCAGGCTCTCTTCGGGCAGTGCTTGCGCCTCGTCGATAACTAAAATCACTTTTTTATTTTGTTGGGCTAAAAAAATTAAACCACGATTAATTTCGTCCAACAGATTTTGATCCTTGATGGTGTCGTGTTTGGTAACCTGTAATTCTTTGGCCAGGGCACGTTTCAATTCTATGGGGCTTAACCTGGGGTTGGGTAAATAGGCCGTGTAATACTCCTGTTCATCCAGGGAATTTAACAGGCGCCGGCACAACAGAGTCTTGCCGGTGCCCACCTCCCCCGTCACCTTAATAAAACCGTCACCCGAGGCGATGGCAAACAACAACATGCTAAAACACTCCCGATGATCGGGCAGAGAGACAAAATATTGGGTATTGGGCACCAAAGAAAATGGCAGTTCCTTGATGCCAAAAAAGGATCTGAATTCCTCAATTACTTGTTTCATGGCATGACGATTATCCATCTTCATCTACTCCTTGATCTTGCCAGCGGGGGAAGTTGCTTTTAAGGCGTTTTAATTCATCGTTCCAAGTATTGGTTTCGATGACGGTGGGCTGCAGTAAAATCACCAATTCACTCTTGGTCATGCTGCGGTCACTTTGCCTGAATAAAAATCCCAGAATGGGAATACGTGACAACCAGGGCACACTGGCCTGGGTATTACTTTTTTTGTTTTGCAGTAAACCGCCAATCACCACCACCTGCCCGGAGGCGGCGCGAATGATACTGTCGGTTTCACGAATGCTGCTGAAGGCCACCGGTAAATTATAGGTATCGTTACCCAGGGAGATAACCTTAGTGCGCTCTACCACCTCGGTAACACTGGGGTGCACATGTAAAATCACCTCGTTGTTGTCACCAATTTGCGGGGTCACATCCAGGGAGATGCCCGAAAAAAATGAAGTTAGACCAAACTCGGGCACACTGGTGGTGGTGTTTGTGGTGGTGGTAATGTTGTTGGTAACTTCGGTGACAAAAAATTCATCGGTGCCCACCTTAATGACCGCCTTCTGATTATTCACCGTGGAGATGCGCGGACTGGACAACACCTGTACATCCCCCTGACGTTGCAGCATTTGAATGACGCCGGTAAAATCCGCGGTATTAATGTTTAAGGAAAAAAGGCCCGCCAGATTATCCGGGTTAATTATATTGGTCGAGGTGAGTTGGGCCGATACATCGTTGGTACTGTCAGCAAAGGTGCCACCCACCCCCAAGCCAAACGAATCCCACTGAATGCCCGACTGAAAGCCTTCGTTTAGGGTGACCTCTAAAATTTTTGCTTCGATAATCACCTGTTTTTGCAGGCTTAATTCTGCCTTGTTTAAAAACTCGGCCACCGATGCCAATTCACCTGGGTAGGCGCGTACCATAATCAGGCCCGCCATGGCGTCTACAATGACACGGCGTTCACCACCACTGCCCACAATCATCTTGACGGTTTGCTGCAGATTGGACCAAAAATCGGTCACTGCCTGGGTTTCTATTTTACTGGCGGTGGCGTTACTGCTGCTGTCTGAGGAAGTACCGCCATCCTCGTCATCACTATTGGCAGAGGCCAGCGAGCCACCACCGGACACCGACATGCCGGAGGAGCCCTGTCGATAAACATTTAAATAGTTTAAATGAAATACTTTATTTATTAATGCCTTGGGCAGAATGCGATAGCCGTAACTGGTTTTTTCGTATTGATAGCCATAAATATCCCGTACCGCCTTAAGAGTCTCCGTTAGGGTGACATTTTTTAAGTTTAAACTAATGCGCCCTTTTACCGCCGGGTGCACCAGCATGTTAATGCCCATGCCATCCACTAGGCCCATAAAAAAAGCTTTGGGGGTATTGTTGCGCGCCACCACGTCGAAGCGGGCGGGGGCCAGTTGTTCCGGATTTAATTCGGGCGTGAGAGCATCGTAGGCAGCATCGGGCACCAACAATTTGGTTTCGGAAAGGTGTACATCTGCCAGCGCATCCTGCGCCACTGGGTACTCTTGCTGCGAACTACATGAAACCAATAACAGTAATGCAACAACACCAGCCATCTGCAGTGGATTTCTAAACTTCACTTAACGGCGAATCCTTGGCAAACTTGCCTCCAGGGTTAACACTTTCTTTTTTCCCAACACCACTAATTCAACGGTGTTGTTATTTATCTTTTTCACCAGAGCATCTTTTATATAAGAGCCTTCATTTACTATGTAACCGTTTATCACCGCCGACTTGTTGCTGGCGTGTATAACAATTTGTCGCAGGACATAACCGCTTTTTTTGGGTTTTTTAGGCGACTTTTTTGTGGCCCTAGTCGAATCTATTTCGCCATCCTTAAAACCCGGCGGCGCCATGGGATCGTAAGCCTGCGCCGGAACACTCAACAAAACTCCCAGCACACATACCAGCATGGCCACCGTGTGTGTAAATGGATTACAGGCCATATCTAATCCCTTACAAATCCAACAAGCTGTCACTGGTGCTCAAGGTATGCACCTCTATGGCGAGGGTACCCTGGGGGTAATGCTCGCTAACAAACGTCAGTTCATCCCAATACAATTGCCAGTCTTGTGCTTCAATGCCTTGAATGTACTTAAGGGCATTCATAAACTGGCCATTCAATTCTAAGGATAGGCCATGTTGGTAAAGTAGGTTAGTTTCCTCTAATTGGCCTTCGATATTTACCGACACCGCGTCCAGGTTGCTGATTTTATTAATGTTTAACGCATTCTCTTGTAACAAGCCGGTGAATACCCGCCCCATATTTTTAGGCGTAATCAGCGCCGAGGTGAGGCTTTCGATTTGTGTCTGCTGGTTAGACAACTTATCTTTAAGGGCACTTATCTGCTGTTTATATTGGGCATTCACGTCCAGGTTGGAGCGCGCCTCAAGCGTAGCGATGCTGGTTTGTGCGCTGCTGATTTGCGCAAGCGTGGTGGCATTTTCCTGATACGTTTTAAGCCAGGCTTGATACAAGGGCTCCCACACTAGCATGGCCGCCATAAACAAAATCACCACCACTACCGTAATGCACAACAAACGCCGTTCACGCATTTTCAGCTGATTGATGGTGTCTTGTATCTCACTCCAGGAGGCTTTCAAGTATTTACCCTTTGCATAATGTTCATTACTTTTGCCCGCTTAATAGTTCCAGCACATCCTTGAGCTCTTTTTCTTCTCGATCAGAACTCACCACAAAGGTAAGCCCTTCTTTTTCTCGGTTCATTTCAAATACTCTGAATTTCATATCGGCAAATACCTCAATTGCAGAGAGTTTTTTTAAGTAGCTGGGCAAGGCCCCGGCGGTTAAGGCGCGTCCACTTAATGACAAACTGGCGCCACCCTTGCTAATTTTAACCTCGGTTAACCACAGGTCTTTTTCCATGACCCAGGTAAGCGCCAGTAAATACACAGAAAACGATTGGTGTTCGGCATCCAGTTGGCGAGAATGAAGGTACTGCAATACTTTACGATTGCGTTCGATGTCCAGCTTCACCGCAGTAATACTACGCACCAGGCGAGCGTCTACCTGAGGTTCGGGATAACGAGCCTTGGCCACCTGAAGATCCTGTTGCCAGGCCTGCCACTGTTTTTGGTGCCCTGCCAACTCACCCTGCCACCACCACATGAGCGAGGCCAAAATCACACTCACGACCCCTGCCCCCAGCACACTGGCCAGCGCCAGCAGCAGCATAGTATTGGCGCCGTAGCTGGGTTCGATGTGTTTAAACTCATCCAGATATAAATTAATCTGCTGCATTAACCAGTCTCACTATGAGTCACTGTCCTGCCCCTTATCCGTCGTCATTATTTTCCCGGCGTAATACTGCACCAATCACCGGCAAACAAAATGCCTGATCACTCACGCTGGGGCTGGCCTCCTTTAGCATGGGCAAAAACTCGCGGCAATCAAAATGCAAGATGGGTGTATGTAAGCTGTTGCTGAGCTCGTCTTCAAAATTAATGTGTTCGTCTTCCATGGGCAGCACGTAAATTTTATTGGTGACGCCCTTGCCCAGCTGGCTTTCGTAATAATCTAGCGAGCGTTGTAAATCCAGGCTCAGGCGTTCAACCACCACGTCATTGTCCAGGGTAAAGGCCCCTTCCTGAGCGGCAAAGCTGGCGTAACCAAATTCTATTTGGCGGGTTAAATACAAGGAATTATGGCTGTACATGAGCAT
>MAAD01000211.1 GCA_002162985.1 Bermanella sp. 47_1433_sub80_T6
TTGTATGGTGACGTCTAACGCGGTGGTGGGTTCGTCGGCCACTAACAACTCAGGCTCACACGCCAGGGCCATGGCAATCATTATGCGTTGTTTTTGACCGCCTGATAATTGATGGGGGTACCATTTTAAACGGGCCTCAGGTTCGGGTATGCCCACTTCTTCCAGCAAACTAATTAGCTTAGTTTGTAAATCCGTTGCATTTATATTTTGGTGTAACTTCAATACTTCTTGTAGCTGCACACCTACGGTTTGCACCGGATTTAACGAGGTCTGTGGTTCTTGAAAAATCATGGCAATTTTTTTGCCACGTACACTGTTCATCTGGGTTTCGGTTAATTCGAATATTTTTTGTTGTCCAAACACCACCTCTCCCGCGGTAATTTTTAATACTTCCGGCAACAGGCGCATAATAGATAGCGAGGTCAGGGATTTACCGGAGCCGGACTCTCCCACCAAAGCGAATATTTCACCCTGTTTAATCTCGAAGCTAATGCCTTTTACTAAAGGATTACTGCCTGCAGAAACCTGTAAGTTATGAACCGACAATACGGTTTGTGATGTGATCATATTATGAGTCTCCCTTTGCCGTATTGGGGTCAAAGGCATTACGCACTTCATCCGAAAATAAGTTAGCTGCCAGCACCAGAGTGAACATTAATATAAAGGCGGCACTCACCGACCACCACACCACAGGGTCACGAGACAACTCGGATCGTGCGGCGTTAATCATGTTGCCCCAACTGTGCATGTCCGGGTCTACCCCCACCCCTATGTAAGACAAGACGGCCTCGGCCAGTACAAACATACTGAAGTCCAATACGATGGCGATTAATATTAGATGGGTGACGTTAGGTAAAATATGTTTACCGATGACTCGGCGATGACTCACGCCAAAGGCGTGGGCCGCCTGCACGTAATCAAGCTGGCTAACCTTTAGAGTTTCTGCGCGTAACATGCGGCATAAACCGGTCCAACTGGTTAAACCTAAAATTGCGCACAGGGCTAAAAATTTAAAATCCGATCTTAGAGTGGTTAAGTTAAATTGTTCCGCATGGGTCTCTATGTACACATCGATCAACAACACAGAGGCAGCAATTAACAATATTCCCGGAATAGAACTTAAGGTGGTGTAAGTGTATTGCACTACATCATCCACCCAGCCTTTAAAGTACCCTGCACTGATGCCCAAAATTATAGCTAATGGTAAGGTGACCAAGGTCGCTAATGTGCCAATCAATACACCGGTGCGAATGGCTTTTATACTTTGATATAAAACATCTGAACCCACCTTGTCGGTGCCTAAAATATGATAAAACTCACTGAGAGATAATACCCAACACCCAATGACACTGATAATTAATACCGTGCTGTAAGCCACATTCCAGGGTACTGCATCTGAACCCGAATGGTCAGCGGTACCTTGCGCAATTTTATTGCGATAGTATTTATGCGCAGCAATGGGGACGGCGGCAATTAAAATACCTAACAATATTGCCAGCACACTGCGCCACAAAATATCCCATGACCGTTCACGAACATCCGTTAGATGAGAGCCCGCGTTTTTTAGTCGAGGAAAATCACGATAGATAGCGCCATTGGTATCTGTCATATTTTCTTTGGCAAAGGAGTGCAATGAAAACGGCGCCGAATAGGTACTCTCATTACTACTGTGTAATGGACTTAACACTATATCCAACACAGATTTAACTTCTGAACTGTAAGCCACCTCCTGTTGCTCAACCCCATTCAACTGGGGTAAGGGTTCTCTATAATGCAGGGAGTCCAGTAGAGATATCAGGATGTAAAATAAAATGACTATAAAGCTGGCCATGCCTACCTTACTGGCAAACACCCCACTCCAGCGTTTTTTGGCTTGCGGATTTTTACGTAATTGCCACAGGAATAAACCCACCGAAGCAATCAAGGTATAAATCAGTAAATCGCTCCATAAAAATACTGGTAAGATCATGATAATTTCACCCTAGGGTCGACCAACGTATAAGAGATATCGGTTAACAATAAACCTATGATGTATAAAACAGAGCCTAAGAAAACCATGGCACGTACCACGGCAAAGTCTTGCGCTTGTATGGCATCCAGGGTGTAACTGCCTAAACCTGGAATACCAAAAAATGATTCCATCAACAAGCTGCCCATGAACAATTGTGGTATCACCACCACCACCCCGGTTAATACTGGAATCATGCCGTTGGGTAACAAGTGTTTAAATAATAAATTCAATTCCGATACACCCTTGGCACGGGCGGTACGAATATAATCTCTGCTGGCCTCTTCAATAAAAATGGTGCGATACATGCGTGTGCCCGCCCCTATGCCGGCCATCACCCCTATGATAATGGGCAGTATTAAAAAGCGCAGGGCATCGGCCCCGCCTAAATACCCTGAGATAGGCACCAGGTTCCAAAGTTTGGCAAACAGGAATTGCCCGCCCAAAATGTAAAACACCGCCGATATGGAGAGCAACATTACACAAAAGGTTAACGCCGAAAATTCAAACAGGCTGGCACGAAACATCACGATGATCAGGGCAAAACAAATATTCACAAGAATACCAATGATAAAAGTAGGCACCTGAACCGCCAAACTGGGCCACATACGTTCCTGAATATCGCCGCCTATGCTGCGCCCTTCATCAGACTTACCAAAGTCAAAGGCCAATAGTTTGATGGACTTATCAAAAAATATGGTTTGCGTCAGGGTTTCAAGCCCTTGTTTTTCGGCATTGATAAACAAAGGTTTGTCATAACCGCGTTGGGCTTTCCAGTTGTTAATATCTTGTTGGGTAATGTGTTTATCACCCAGTTGCACCCGTGCCATTTGATCCGGTGTGTTCACCATAAAAAATAGCGCAAAGGTAAGAATATTCACACCAATTAAGATGGGAATAGCGTAAAGGAAGCGACGGATAATATAGGCCAGCATGCGTTTATCCTCCTATGGTTCGTTTTTGGCTACGCTGATAACTGCGCACCCCGGGAATAATAAGTAACAACAAAACAATCAACACGACAATCAAGGGCCATACATTGGGTTGATTCCATTTGGCCTGTGCTGCCATGCGTTTATCAACATCTATGTTGCGGTATTTAAGCGAGACCTTGCTGATGCCGTGAATCTTATCGTTACCTACCCAACTATGGCCCAATACAAAATCGTAAGTATGAAAGGAGGTACCCCAGGGGCTATCCCGTTGAATAATTTTGAGCATTTTAGCAATGGTTTGAGCACGTTCCGGGGTATCATTTTGCAGACGCATTTTTTCAAACAGTGCATCGTATTCTGAATTTTTATAGTTGGCCGAATTTACCCCGGACTTGGAATCCACCTGAGCGTTAGGGCCGTACAGTAAAAACAGAAAGTTTTCAGGGTCGGGGTAATCCGCCAGCCACCCCCAAAAATATATCTGCACGTTGGCGGTTTCCATCTTGGCTTTAAAGCGATTGTAATCGGTTCCACGAATATTCAGCTGCAGGCCAATTTTCTTAAACTGATTTTTTTTCCAACTTAACATGGCCTTGGAGCCAGAAGAGGCCGTGGTATCCAAATTAATAATCAGCGGCTCACCGGTTTTGGCATTTCGTCCGCCGGGGTAACCCGCCTGAGCTAATAGTTCACGGGCGTCATCCAGTGTTTTTCGTTTAGGTTTGCCATCCACCCAGTCAAATATCGACTTAAGGTTACCCGCCTCACCTTGTTGATAACCAAAAATGCCCGGGGGAATTGGGCTCATGGCGGTTTCACCACGGCCGTTCATAAATATTTTAATGTATTCTTCGGTGTCGTAGGCAATGGTGATGGCTTGGCGTAATTTACGAGCTTTCTCGCCATATCCACCTACTACAGGGTCCAGCATGTTAAAACCCATGTAATAGGTAGATGGCCGCACTACCTGTTGCAGTACAATATTCTTTTCCTGCATTTCATCGCTTAAGCTAATCCCTTCCGACTGTACCGACACCGCCTGATCAAAACTGTCGCTACTAATTCCAGATCGATCATAATAACCCTGCAAGAATTTAGTCCAGGTGGGAATGGCTTCTTTTTCTAAACGGAATACGTATTTATCAATAAAGGGTAAACGTTTACCGGCATCCTTTAGTAAACCCAGTTCTTCGTCTCCCGGGGCGCCTTGGGTAGGATAATATTCTTCACGAAAATTTGGATTACGTTCCAATACAATCTGAGCGTTAGGATTGTTTTCTGACATCATGTAGGCACCTGTGCCCACCGGATACCAATCCAGACTGATATTTCGTTCAGGCAAACCCGGTAAATGATAGAAGCGATCCACCTGCCAGGACACTGGGGCAAAAAAGTGGAAGGCTAACCAGTATTTAAACTGTGGATACTTTCCTTTTAAACGAATACTAAAGTGATGATCATCAATTTTTTTCAACCCTTTCATATGAAACTGACGTAAGTCTAACCAGTCATTGGCTCCCATGGCTTTACGCTTAGCCGCCACCTCTTTAGTTAACTCACCCATGCCCTCTATATATTGGCTTAATAACCCTCTTAGCGGTGCTAAACGCTTGGGGTCGGCCAGACGTTTAATTTGGTAAAGGTAATCATCGCTTATCAACTCTTTGGTGCCGGTGTATTCAAAATCATTTAGAGTTTTATATTTGGCACTTTGCTCCGGGCTCTTAAAGTCATATATAAAACTGCCATCACTGTTTTTAGCAAAGGATGGATGTGGCTGATATTGAATACCGGGTTTGATTTCAAACTCGTAAAGACTGTAAGCGGGTGACTTTTCAGAATCAGGTAGTTTGTTACCATCCTTATCCAGATAACTCAATTTGGGCATGGAAGTAAGCGTGGCGGGTTCTAGCTCATAGGGGCGCTTTAAATAATGGTACTGCAGAGGGGGTTCATATATTTGATCAATAAAATTGGATTCATCCGAGCTAAATGAACGGGCCGGGTCCAAATGCTTGGGGCGCTCTGAGAAATTGGAATACAACACAGACTTGCCATGTTCTACCTCTGTGTGAGGGTTGTTCCAAGTGGAAGGCTGGCACCCAATTAATAACCAGGCGGAGGCTATTAATAGCGCTATTTGTGGCAACGAATTCATGATTCCACTCTATTATTGTTATCTTTATGATTTTGGAATGCTTGCCTTACAAAGGCAATCACCATTTCAAGTTTTACTGGCCAAAGTGGACAATATTTAAGCGCTTTTGTTAATAATTGAACAACTAAGCCATGTTAAAAATTATATGTGGCACAAAGCTACCAACTTAGGCCCCACTAAGACTGTTGAGGCCGGTTTTTAGTTTC
>MAAD01000252.1 GCA_002162985.1 Bermanella sp. 47_1433_sub80_T6
TGTTAGATCAGTATAAAAACTGGCTATATCTACAGGACGAAGTGGTGCATGTGAACATTTTGTCGGACACCTTAAAACGTCTGAATAAAAACCTGCATGGGGATGATGACAGCTGGTACAAATTGCCAGGTAGCCGAGAGCTGGCCGCGCAATACCTGTTGTTGTACGAAATGTCACTGCCCTATGGTTTGGATTTGAACAATCAAATCAACGTGGATAAGTCGGGCACCCGAGTGACGGTGTCATTACATACCCTGTCAAACAATGAAATGATTGCCTTCAATACCCGCGCTCAGGCTTGGTTAAGTAAAACCGCCCCTTGGATTACCCAAACCGTTGGTAGCCCGCAGTTTATGTTTTCGCACATTAGCCTGCGTACCGTAGAGCAAATGACCGGCGGCGTGGCATTTGCGCTGCTGCTGATTTCATTATTGATCTTGTTTTCTTTACGTTCGCTAAAAATAGGCATCATTAGTTTAATCCCTAACCTAGTACCACCCTTGATGGCATTTGGTTTATGGGCGTTACTGGTGGGAGAAGTGGGTTTTGCCTTGGCCTTGTCGGTGAGCATGATCATAGGGATCATTGTGGATGATACAGTGCACTTTTTAAGCAAGTACACGCGTGGCCGCCGTGAAAAACAACTGAGCGCCGAGGATGCCATTCGTTTTGCCTTTACCAACGTGGGGCCAGCCTTGCTGATTACCACGGCCGTGTTGGCGGCGGGTTTCTCAGTGTTAATGCTGTCTACCTTTAAACTTAACTTTGAGCTGGGTTTGATCACCGCCATGACCATTACCCTGGCGTTAATCGTAGACTTTTTATTGTTGCCAGCCATGTTGTTAACCTTTGACAAGGCTGACTACGCAAGCGACAAAGTATCTGATCCTGACTTTGACCTAACCCCCAGTGAAGTGGCGTTAAATCAAGTGAGCCGTTAAGACTTAACATCCATAAAAAAATCGCATCTCAGGGTGCGATTTTTTTTTGTGTTGCACATTTCAGATTTCGCCGTTTTTAGACCAGCAACACTAACCCTTCCTTTTGACAAAACTCGCGCCACTGTTGGGAATAATCCGCATCGGTTAGAGTATGTTGATTATTCTCATCTAGATTTAATTGCACACAGTGCGCATGTAACAAATGATGCTGAGTTTTCAAGTCATGCCAATCTTCCTGCGTTACCTTGTCTTCCAGACGTTTAAGGTAAAACTCGCCGTTATTGCCATAAATTTTATCCCCCACGATGGGGAAACCACAATGGGCAAGGTGAGCACGAATTTGGTGTTTACGACCGCTCATTAACTCACATTCGATGATGGAATACTCTCCGGTGCTGCTTAACACTTTAAAATGTGTTGTGCTGGCCTTGCCTTTTTCGCCTTCACTACAAACATGCATCTGGCAGCGTATGGCGCTGTCTTTACGCGTATTTAAATCACACTGAAACTCCCGTTGCGACCAGTCGGGTTTGCCGTACACCACCGCATGGTAAATTTTACGGCCTAATAATTGAGATATTTTAGGTTGCCAGTGCATAGCCCCTTGTTTAGTTTTGGCCAGCAGAATAATGCCCGAGGTTTCTAAATCTAAGCGGTGCAATAAATGGGCATCTGGCCAGGGGCTTTCACGGCGAACCAGCTGAATAAGTGTATTGTAAACATTTCGGGTGGTGCGGCTTACCGGTAAGTTTGCAGGTTTATGGACCGCAAAAATATCCTCACCCTCCCACAAAAGTTGCCAATTACAATCCACGGCCGCTTCTTGGTAATCCTTGATGGTGTATTTTAATTGCTGGCCAACCTTTAATACTTGATTGTCTAACACCACCTGCCCATCAATTTCAATCTGGCCCGACTGCAGTAAGCTATGCCAGATTTTCGCCGTTAAATAGGGAATGCAGGGGGCCAAATGATCGAGCAAGGCCAGGCCGTCACTTTTAGGGGCGATCACTTCTTTAAATACAGCATCCAAGGTCTACATCTCTTCTGGCAATGATTTTTCCAATACGCAATTATCCCCTCTTTCAAAGGGAAAAACATGCCTAATGGAAAAAAACTGGCTACAATCGTGGCAACTTTTTTTTAGTGATCATCTAGTAAGGATTAACCCGATGAATTTACCGCAAAAAATCTCTGTACTGAGTTTTGTTGTGTCCCAAGTGGTGATTATTGTGAGCTATATTATTAGCGTGCAATACGGCCATGTGGATGCCTGTTTCCCCTATATTCAAGGGTGTTTGAACATTACCGATGCCGGTATTTACAGCCCTGAAGGCTATGTGTTTCGTGGTGGTATGATCACGGCCTGTGCCTTTTTCATTGTGTGGTGGGGCATATCCCATCAATGGCTTAAACTTCAGCTTGATAATGAATCGAACAAAATTCGTTTAATGAGCGCGCTGGGCGTCATTGCCACCATAGGGTTGATTGTAGCCACCGCCGTGTTGATACCTGACCGTAAAGCCATTGCCTGGACACCTCATGTAATCGGCGCCATGTTATTTTTTACAGTTTCTTTTGCTGCACAGTCACTCATGACCTATCTGGTGCATCGCCCTGAAATCAAACAAAATATGTCCACTAAATCCTTAATAAGTAAATTGGTCATTGTAGCGGTGCAAGGGATAATGATTGCGGTCTTCTTATACCTGGAACTCACCGATGGTAGCGAATCTATTCGCAGTGCTATTGAATGGTGGCTGGCTCTATTAATTGCCTTGTTCTTTTTAACCGCTACCTGGGATTGGAAAGGTTATAAATTAAACGCCACCATAGATAATTCGGCTTTAGTGGCAGAATAGAAAGCCATAGGCCCTCTATTTCATTTAGAAACCTGCCTAACCCAAGGGAGAAGTAACACTACTTGAAGGCGCCGTAAACTCGTCCATGAGGGCTTGATTCGGCGTCCCTGCCTCAAACACTTCAAGCATCGTTACTTCTCCCCTAGGTTTAATGCTCGTTTCTGTTGAAGCTAATGACTAGACTTCGCAGGTTTGAAGCTGGCGGCCTCCAAAGGGACCTTGGCCTATTTCTTTGACCAATATCAGCTATAGCTAGGCTACAATGTGGCCATCAATATTTCACACTCATAAGGCACCCCCATGGAAAACGATAAAAAAGCGGCCAAACACAAGGCCAGCATGGAAAAACAAAAATCCAATGTGGACGCCAGCATAGAGCGCGCCGACATTGAGCGGGGCCTGGTTTTGTTACTGACAGGCGATGGCAAGGGCAAGTCCAGCAGCGCCTTTGGTATGGTGATTCGCAGCCTGGGTTATGACTATAAAGTAGGCATAGTGCAGTTTATCAAGGGGCAAATATTAAGCGGTGAAGAGATTTTTATTCGCGATAAACACCCAGAGGTAGAGTTTTACCAGATGGGCACGGGCTTCACCTGGAACACCCAGGACCGGGAAAGCGACATTAAAGCCGCCGAGGACACCTGGGCAGTGGCACAGAAGATGTTACAAGACGACAGCCTGCACTTAGTGGTACTGGATGAAATCACCTATATGCTGGCCTATAAGTACCTGGATGAAGACATGATCATCAATGCTATTAACAACCGCCCCTCGGAGCAAACCGTGGTGCTAACCGGGCGCGGAGGTGGCAAGGCCATACGAGAGGCGGCCGATACCATTAGCGAGATCAATGACGTTAAACATGCTTTCCGCGCCGGTATCAAGGCACGCAAGGGTGTGGATTTTTAGGCTTCTCCAACCTTAATTACACCTAACCCCGTGTTATGCACGGGGTTTGCGGGCCCTAATTGCTAAGACAGGCGGCCCGCCAACCCTCAAACTCCCCCTTCACTCTGTCAGCTTGCCGCTTTTAAGCCGTATTATGTGAAATATACCCTCTGTTACAAAAGTAATATTGCCAATCATTCTCATTTACACTAAGATTAGTCACATAGTCACTCACTACAGAAATGTAGCTTTAACCGTTATCAGGGTTTCACCATGTATGTATGCATTTGCAAAGGTATAACCGACAGCCAAGTACAGCAGGCCATAGATAACGGTGCCGATTATAAAGACCTGCGTCAGGATCTGGGCATAGCCACAGATTGTGGTCAGTGCGGCAGCATCTGTAAAAACATGGTGAGCAAAGCCAAACAAACTTGTGCTTTTTATGAAGTCATTGCCGCTTAGAGCCATCCATTAGTTTTAAGCTGTATACCTCCTGTTACTACCCTCTAAGCCTGTTTAGGCTCTCTCGTAAAAACCTCTCTTAATATTTAAACAGACAATCCAGACTCTAGCCGTTTCATCTCACGCTTTTTGCTCCATAGGGGCTATGTCAGCAGACACCGCCAACTCTAATAGCAGATAATCCAACTAGTCGCCGTAAGAAAATAAGCATAAGATAACGCCTTATTTAATTGACGACCAAGCCTGCCCTGATCAGGCTTTCTCACCCCTAAAAATAAGTGCATTGATTACCCACATGCTGAAAGAAATTCATCGCTGCGTAGACAAGTATGGCGCCATCCAGGTATTGGATGACGGCGCTAAGCGTTACTTGGCGTTTGGCAACGACCACGAGCAAAGCTGCCAAATTAAAGCCAGCCCCCATATCCCCCAACATGAATACAGCCGCGCCATCATGATGGTGTTGCTGTTTTGCAAACCCCATTCGGTTTGCGTGCTGGGATTAGGCGGCGGTACCAGCGTTATGGCGTTTATGAATGCCCTG
>MAAD01000095.1 GCA_002162985.1 Bermanella sp. 47_1433_sub80_T6
CTCGTTCATGAATAAAAGGATTTTTGCTGTCTATACTACCGAGAATGACTTCCTTAAAGCTCGCTTCATCAATATATTCACGATGCATTTTTGTAGTTAATCCATCCATTTTATTCAATGAAGCATTATCGCTGTACGTATACGAAAATTTCGGTTTAGTTAACATAAATCCGTGGTCATAACAGAAGGTGTAGAATTGTTCAAGGGTTGCGACATGGCGGTTAATTGACTTGTCGGACAAACTTTTGTTCTGCTTCAAATAGCCATACAGGTAACCCGACATGTGATTATCAGTAATAAGCCGATAATCCTGACTAAGGCCCTCAACATTCTTCGTCATTCTAAGAACGTTAAAAAATTGGGCTAAATCAGATGAGTAGGCTCGAGTTGTATTTAGTGCAGCGCCGTTTTTCGCCAAATCAGATAAGAACATTGCTGGCGCAAAAACAGGAAGACATTCTTCATCAACGACGGTGAAATGCTTAATCGAACGACCTTGGTATTTAGATTCCGTAACAATTTTTCTTTTTATCACTATAACTTTCCGGTGGTATATGCTGACAGACTGCATCCCAACAAGTGCAAGACCAATTATTAGCAATTAAAGGATAAATCACTAACTCTAAAGGCCAGCTACAAGGCGGCTCATTAAGCCGTCATACTATGTGCGAAGTATATAATCAATAATGTTGGAGTCCCTTTTACAACCCTCAGAATTGACCTAGTAGACATGATCAGTATCCACATTTATAGCTATAAGCCAATCGGAACAATCAATGTATCGATCGCAGCCATATAAAGCGGAATAGCCTGACCTTTGGGTTGTATGGCCACAAGAGACTTTCTACTAAGAGAAATCTGGAGAGGTTTCTGAACGCTTTCCAAATAGGTATTTAATTTACCTGCACATACAGTAAAATCATATCTTTAGTCTCTAAATATATTTTTTAGATCAGAGATAAAACTGAAATGATCACTAGGGACTCTATCAGTTGTCACTGTTAACCTTATTCGACGATGCAACCATACGCCTTAGTTCTCTTAACTCCTCCATAACATCCACTAATGTTGGCTCTCCTGCTGCATCGGCTTGTTCCTTGCTCTCGCGTTGACGCTCTTCTTCCATCACATTAACAACGATCCCAATCACCATATTCAGAAATGCAAATGCAGTGAAAAATATGAATGTTAAAAAATAGATCCAGCTAAATGGATATACTTCCATTGTCGCATATTGAATATCTGTCCAGTCTTCGAAGGTCATAACTCGAAATAAAGTCAGCATAGATATTGATATATTTTCCCAAAGGTACGGGTCAATATTATGAAAGAGATAGCTACCAATCGCTGCGTAAATATAGAAAATAATAAACATCAACAACATCACGTAACCAAGCTGCGGCATGGCTTTTAATAAAGAGTTAATTAACATTCTTAGTTCAGGTATGACTGATACCATACGTAACACTCGAAATACTCTAACTAATCGCGCCAACAATGCCATTTCTGAGTCTTCAACGGGTATGAGACTAATAATCACAACGGTTGTATCAAATATATTCCAACCGCTTTTAAAAAATTTCCGCTTATCTACATCTGATATAAATCTGATAGATATTTCAATAACAAAAAATACAGTTATAAATAAGTCCAAGTGATTAGTAATAGAAACCACATAATTCGGAAGGTCATAGGTTTTAACTCCTATTTCTAAGGCAGAGGCTATGATTACACTGATAACAGCGAATTCAAAAAACCTATTCTCTTTCAGGGCAGCAAGCCTTTCTCTAAAGGATTCGTACATATGAAATTCAATATTCTTCATTAATTAGCAGGGAAGTTAGCATTATATATTAAGTAAGCAAGGCTATTCTAAGCAGTAAAAAACTAAACCAGTGTAATTATCTTTACACGTCTTTTATTGACAAGCAAGGCTTTAAAAAAGGTATGTCAACATTATAACGATTAAAAGACAAGTACCGATAATCGGTCCAATCCTCGAAGGTCATGACTCGGAACAGCGTCAACAACGAGATAGCAATATCCCCCCATAATTCAGGGTTGATATGGGCAAACAGGGTGGAGCCCACGGCGGCGTAAATGTAAAAGATGATGAACATCAATAACATCACATACCCTAATTGCGGTAAGGCTTTCAACAAAGAGTTAAGCAGTATGCGCAATTCAGGAATGATGGACACCATTCTTAACACTCTAAAAATTCTCAGCAAACGCCCTACAAACGCCATGTCGCTTTCTTCCACCGGAATAAGGCTGGCCACCACAATCAGGGTATCGAAGATGTTCCAGGCACTCTTAAAGAAGTGCCGTTTGTTTTCTTCCCCCATGAAGCGAATGGAGAGTTCCAGCAAAAAAATCAGCGTGATAAAACTGTCCAGGCCAGACAATATGGTCAACATGGCTGGCGGCAGGTCGTAGGTTTTCACCCCCACCACGATGGCGGAGAATAAAATAACCCCCACCACAAAAAGCTCAAAGGCTTTATTGTTGCGCACGGTCTGGAAGGTTTGTTGTAATTTAGCAATCTGCATGGGTTAGTTGTCCAAACCTTTTTCGGCCATGGCTACGGCTTTGAATAACGCCCGAGCCTTGTTCATGGTTTCTTTCCACTCAAGACGAGGCACACTGTCGGCCACCACGCCGGCGCCAGCTTGCACATGCAATTTGCCGTCTTTAATCACCGCAGTACGTATGGCGATGGCGGTATCCATGTTGCCATTCCAGCCAAGGTAGCCCACCGCGCCGCCGTAAATGCCACGCTTAACCGGCTCAAATTCGTCGATGATTTCCATGGCGCGAATTTTAGGGGCGCCGCTTAGGGTGCCGGCCGGATGAGTGGCTCGCAATACATCCATGGCGGTCATGCCAGGTTTGGCCTTGCCATCCACGTTACTGACGATGTGCATCACATGACTGTAACGTTCCACCGCCATTTGCTCGTTCAATTTAACCGTGCCGGTTTGGCTCACTCGACTTACATCGTTGCGACCCAAATCAATAAGCATTAAGTGCTCGGCAATTTCTTTGGGATCCGCCAGCAACTCTTTCTCCAAGGCCAGATCTTGCTCCGGCGTTTGACCACGATAACGGGTACCGGCAATGGGTCGCACGGTGATGGTCTCGTTTTCGAAGCGCGCCAAAATTTCAGGACTGGAACCCACTACATGGTGATCCCCCAAGTCCATGAAATACATGTAAGGGCTTGGGTTCAAAGTGCGCAAAGCACGATACAGGTTTAATGGCTCAGCATGGAAGTCAATGCTTAAGCGCTGGCTGATCACGCATTGCATGATGTCACCGGCCAATACCAAATCTTTTATTTTCTCCACCGCCTCCTTGAAGGCTTCTTCGCCAAAACCGGAAACAAAATCACTTTCCTGCACGTCACGGGTTTGAATTAAAGGCTGGCCAATTTGCCCTTGATAAGCTCGTCTCGCCTGACCGCGCATAATAGTGATGCGGCGCTTGGCCTTGGCATAGGCATTGGCGTCACTGGGGTCGGCCAGTACGATGAAAAACAGTTTGCCGCTTAGGTTATCAAACACCATCACTTCTTCGGATTGCATAAGCAAAATATCCGGGGTACCGATTTCATCGGGCGGGCAGGATTCTGCAAGGCGCTTTTCAACATAACGCACCACGTCGTAACCAAAATACCCTACCAGGCCACCGTCAAATTTGGGCAAGCCATCCACCGGCGCCACGTTAAATTGCTGCTGGTACGTATTAATGTAGTCAAGCGGGTCTGCCACTTCTTGCTCTTCGATGACCTGACCCTGCTCTTCAATTTGTACCTTGTTGGCAAACACTTTCAGCACCCGTTTACAGGGCAAACCTATCATGCTGTAACGGCCCCATTTCTCGCCACCTTGTACCGATTCAAGCAGATAAGAATAGGGGCCCTGGGCCACTTTTAGATAGGTGCTTAACGGGGTATCAAGGTCCGCCAAAACTTCCTGAAAAACAGGGATGCGGTTATAGCCCTGCTCACAAAGTGCATTAAAGACTTCTGGTGTCATGTCATTTTCCTAACGCAAAATATATAAATACGGTGTCGACTAATGAATATTAGAGAGTTGTGAATATACGGCAGGGTGTTGTACAGCAGGCACAGAGCAATACAGGGCAACAACCCTGCTAGAGCCATCGCTTAGCATGGAGGCTTAGACAGAAACGTGAGCAGTAAGAAGCACGCACTATATAAATTCCTATTGGAGAGAGATTAAAAACAGGGCCACTATACCAGTGAAACTCAAGCCCTTAAAGGCTTTAGAGCCCATTGCCAGCTGAAAATATCGGCCTTAAAGGGAGAATAGCGGCTTTTATGTGGGTAAATTTGCTATCGGTATCCTACAGATGTCACAGTAGGGAGGATCAGCCCAGTGCAACCCGTTCCCCGTTCAGCAACCGGTAGGCTAAAAATGACACCGCAGAATAAAAAATCCGTTTCGTTTTTAAAAGCGTTATTGAGCGTGTTCAGTGCCGCCATTGGCGTGCAAAAACACAAGAATATGGAACGGGACCTGAACGCCAGCAACCCCATAACCTATGTGATTGCCGGGCTGGTATTTTTGGTGATATTTGTGGGCAGTATCGTGGCGGTGGTTAACCTGGTAGTACCCGGTTAACAAACCCTAACCCTTGTTTTTTTCCTTTATGGCTTTAATGATGCGACTCACCTGAATGTGCGGTTCGTTATTAAACTGGCAAACACCATCGGGGAAAATTCGCTCAAGCTGCTCTAAATGCGGTTTCATATCCACCTGGCCATACACTCCCATATCTAAAGCACTGGCCACAGGCACTCGCTGGCACTTCAAGGTATCGTTAAAAATATTATCCCCGGCCATTAAACGTGAATGGCTGTAATTGGGAAAACGGGCCATGCACTCTCCATTTTCCTTGCCATTCCAAGGGCCATCCCAGGTCTTTGAGCCACTGTCTATGACGTTTTTATCCACATCATAACAACGATCATTGGCGGCTACCGGGCGATTATCGGCCACGCTCTTGTGCGGATTAGTCTTGATGTTAATCAGCCACTTATCCAGCACCCTCAGGGCATCGTTAATAGGCAAACTGCCCATTAAGTCCCGTCGTGATAGATCATCATTTTTTTCTATCATCCATATGAGCTGATGATCGCTGTTGCCCATGGCATTTTGAATGCGTTTGCGCGAGGTGAATGATGCCAGGCTATGATGCATATCCAGCTTATGATCCAGGTAATGGCGTAAGTCTATAATGGGCAAATCCGACAAACCCAGATATACCAAACCCGATTGATAGGCAGCATTAATGGCGCCATCACTGCCCTCGCTGCGACCGGCTTGCACCTTGTTGCCGTTGTGGGTCATATTGTGATGCCCCCACAGGGATAGACGCTGCAACGAATCATCCCCGCTAATGTGCCAAAAACGTTCGTTTTCCATATCCACCGGCGACTTCCAGCCGCCAACGTATTTATTCAAATCCATAAATTCTTGAACGGTTATTTGCTTGTCCAGCAAGGACTTTAGGCCGTATTGAATGCCCTGGTTATCCCAGAAGCGCTTACCAAAACCATCGTTATGAGTGCCGTAAAACTTGCTTAAATTCCCCCAATGGCTCCAATCCACCTGCAACAGGGTTTCCCGGCTCACCTGATAATAATTCGAGAAAAAATACGGGTTATTAATATGCTGGGCAGGACCACGCCAGCCGTTGGTACACTGGGTGGCACCCTCAGGCATCATGGAAAAGTCGCCATTAAGGTAACCGGCTATGCCCTGTAAATTACCGTAGCGATTATCAAAATCTTGCAGGGCATTATTACCCTCAAACAAACGACGGTTTGGCCAGTACTGCCATTTATCTTCCTCGCTGGTCACATCAAAATAATATTCCATCAATTCACAGTCCAGGGCATAACTCACCTGAGTCACCATGTCGGGGTAGGAATACAAGGGGATGGCGGCATCGATGATGCCCGGGTGATTTTGGGACAACAAGTATTGCTGAATGGCGCCTCCCGAGCCGCCCATGCCCACGGTATACAGGGGTTTGCCATAATTGGCTTCAAACTGCCTTTTAACGCGTAAGGCGGTATCCTCACTCAACCAAATATCGTAATGGTTACTGGTCTGTGTGCCGGAGCTAAAGGCGATGGCGTAACCCTGGTTTAGCTGCTGCTCATGTTCATACAAGAGCTTGGAAATACCCACCCGGCCCTGCTTATGCCCAACACCCACACCGCCTTTAAATCTGTATATGAGGCGATGATTCCATTTTTCGGGGTTAAATTTTGCAATGGTATCCGCGCGACTCACGGGCAAAGCCAGCATATAAATAAAGCGGTTAATGGTGCCGGTTTCCACCCGAATAAGCGTACTCACATCGCTTTGAAGTATTGCCATGTCCTCTACTTTTTTAAACCACTGTTCGTCCTCAACTTTTACATAGTATTGAATGGTGGTGGGCAAACGACAGTCCTTGCTATAGCCCTGCACTTGTTTGGTTTTATTGCCCTCCTCATCTAACGCAAAGACGCTGATGCCAATTTTGTCCTGATTATCCACCAAGGGCTGACCCAGGCCGGAGCGCTCGGTGGCACACAAAAACGGATATTCATTTTCCCCGGCAAACAAAGTCTCACTGGGGCCCACTTGATCGATGCCAATGGGAAACTCAAAGGTTTCTGCCGGGCGCTCCATGCTGGCAGGATGTGGCCCGGTGTAACTTTTTTGGATGGCTTTGGGGCGGTAATCTTCCGGTAAATTCAAAACAAATAAATCACTGCTCTTGGGCAGCATTTTTTGCTCAAGGCGATCGTAAAACACACCCAGACTGGTGGCACACAGGGCCAATATCAGCGTCACATAGAGGAGTTTTTTCACACCGAATTCCTTTTTTAACTCATTCACCTATTAAATCTAGCCCCTAAAATGTCAGGCTTGAAGAGATGCTAGGGAACATTTAGTTTCTAAAAACTCGTTTTCAATAACTAACTAATAGGTTGATTTTTGGCACTTTTACTACCAAAAGTTACCCACAGATAAAGATTGCAAGAAGTAGCCCATAAAGCGCGAGACCGAAGAAAGTAAGGACACACTAAGTTATTTGGCTAACTTTTTTTTACAATTAAATGAAAGGTTTTTAAGAAAGGCTATAGCTAAAAGGTTTAAAGGGGTAAAAATGAAACTGTCACCTAATGGTGCAATTGTAGTGAAGACCAACAAACGATCAGGAGTAATATTTTAAATAACAGCCAAAGCGCACAAAGTTAGTGCTTTAGGCTGCCACAAAACCAAATGTAAAGCGTTCTCGATTTCCAAGATCCACACCACTGGCCACGCCCTCATACCCCAATTGCTTTAAATGCTGCTGCACTTGCGCCGCCTGCTGCCAGCCATGTTCCATCAACAAACACCCGCCCGGGGCTAAATATTCACGAGCAAGATGAGCGATATGAAACAAATCGGCGAAACCGTTATCTTTTGCCACTAACGCAGAGCTGGGTTCAAAACGCACATCCCCCTGCCCTAGGTGAATGTCGTCTTCATCTATATAGGGAGGGTTACTGACGATTAAATCAAACTTTTGCTGCGCCACCGCACTGAACCAATTACTGTGAAAAAAATTGGCATTTTCAATTTTATTTAATGTTTTGTTTTTATTGGCAAGTTGTACCGCCTCTTCAACCACGTCTACTCCAATCACATTCGCTGCGGGGAATTCCTGTGCCAAAGCCAGAGCCAAGGCGCCGGTGCCGGTGCCTAAATCCAAAATGCTTTGTGGTTTTAATGTTTGCTCCAACACCCAGTCAATTAACGACTCGGTATCCCCTCTGGGTATCAGGGTATGGGGCGCCACCAACAAATTTAGATCCCAAAAACCCTGCGTGCCCAACAGATAGGCCACCGGCTCGCCATTAAAGCGTCGCTTAAGTAGCGCCTTAAATTGCTGCTCTTGTTCAGCCGACAATAGTTGATCAGGGTGGGTAAACAAAATATTGCGTGAAGTCTTGAGGCAAAACAGCAGGATTAATTCAGCATCCAGCTCAGGGGTGTCCGAGTGACCCGAACTTAATTTAGACAATTGATCACTGCCAAATTTAAGGGCTTGCTGAATGGCCACAGGCATAGAGAACTACCAATTAGTGCAGGAGATTAAAAAGAAAAAGCGCAAAGATTTTTTGACTGGCTCAAATAGTTTCAAGCCAGTCTGGGGCCTCGTTAAGTATCAACGCCCATGGATGCCAACAACTCGGCCTGGTGCTCCTGAATTAACGGCTGTACCACCATGTCCATGGCTCCTTCCATTAATTCGTCCAGCTTATAAACCGTTAGGTTAATTCTGTGATCACTTACGCGACCCTGTGGATAGTTGTAGGTACGAATTCGTTCGGAGCGGTCACCGCCCCCTACCAAACTTTTACGTTCGGCGGCTTGTTCGGCATCGGCCTTTTGCTGCACCGCATCGTTCATACGAGTAGCAAGAATCGACATGGCCTTGGCGCGGTTTTTATGTTGCGAACGCTCTTCCTGACACTCCACCACAAACCCGGTGGGAATGTGCGTAATACGAATGGCCGAGTCAGTTTTGTTAACGTGCTGACCACCGGCACCGGAGGCGCGGAAGGTATCGATGCGTAAATCCGCTTTTTTAATATCCACATCGGCCTCGGCATCCATCTCGGCCATCACTGCCACGGTACAGGCGGAAGTATGAATACGACCCTGAGATTCGGTGGCGGGCACCCTTTGCACGCGATGCACACCAGATTCAAATTTTAGCTGGCTATAAACATTTTCACCCACGATGCGCATGATCAATTCTTTGTAACCACCGTGATCGCCGTGGTTGGCGTTCATGACTTCAAATTTCCAGCCACGCACCACCGCATATTTACTCAACATGCGGAATAAATCACCCGAGAATATCGCCGCCTCGTCGCCACCGGTTCCGGCACGAATTTCAACTATGACGTTTTTGCCGTCACGGGGATCTTTAGGCAGTAATAACAACTGCAATTCGTCTTCCAGGCGGGCGACTTCAGCCTTAGCGGGTTTCAATTCTTCCTGACCCATTTCACGCATTTCAGGGTCGCTGTCCTGAGTCAAGGCTAACGCTTCGGCTAAATTTTCTTCAGCCTTGGTAAATTCGCCAAAGGATTGCACCACAGGTTCTATTTCTGCGTACTCCATGGAGAGCTTGCGGAATTTATTTTGATCGCTGATAACGTCGCCATCGGACAACAGGTGGCCAATTTCTTCGTAGCGTTCGCTTAATACTTCAAGCTTTAGTTTGACGGAATCTTTCATGAATACACTTTTTTAAAAAATACGTTTAAGGCTGCACATCTTCATCTTGCAATTGATAAAGTTCCTGCACCCAGTCCATCACTTCTTTACGTCCCTCAGCACTGGCTTCGCGCATGTGTACTGTGGGGCGGTGGATTAATTTATTGGTGATCATACTGGCCAAAGTGGCCATGACCTTTTGCACGTCGTCACCTTTTTGCAGGCGCTTCATGGCTTTTTCCAGCTCCAGATCACGAATACTTTCTGCGTGCTGGCGAAAGGCCTTAAGAGTAGTAACCGCGTCCAGAGTGCGCAGTTGGCGCATAAAATCTGAACTGCCCGCTTCAATAATTTCTTGCGCGTCTAGCGCCGCATCTTCACGCTGACGCACATTTTCTTCGATGATGTCTTTTAAATCATCCAGATTATAAAGATAAACATCATTTAACTGGGCCACTTCCGCTTCTATGTCGCGTGGCACAGCAATATCCACCATGAACATGGGCGCATGTTTGCGCTTTTTCATGGCGCGCTCCACCGCCCCTTTACCTAGTATGGGTAAAGGGCTGGCGGTGGAAGATATAATCATGTCGGCTTTATAGAGCTCATCGGGAATGTCCGATAGCAATATGGCCTTGGCACCAAATTGTTCGGCCAAGGCTTCGGCCCGGGCCAGGGTTCGATTGGCCACGGTAATATCCGTCACCCCAGCATCTACTAGGTGTTTGGCCACCAGATCGATGGTTTCACCGGCCCCAATTAACAACGCGCGACTTTTGGATAAATCAGAGAATATGCGCTGCGCCAGGTTCACCGCCGCATAGGCCACCGACACCGGGTTTTCGCCGATGGCGGTATCGGTACGCACTTTTTTGGCTACGTTGAAGGTTTGTCTAAATAGACGGCCCAGCTCTGGGCCGATAGTGCCAGCCTCTTGGGCCACAGCAAAGGCGCTCTTCATTTGCCCAAGGATTTGCGGCTCTCCCAGAATCAGGCTATCCAGGCCACTGGCCACCCGAAACAGGTGCTTCACCGCCTCTTCATCATTTAAGCTGTAATGACAATCCTGCAGTTGCTCCAGGGGCACCCCGTGAACTTTCTCCAGCCAGGCCAGCAGGTGCTCGGTGGTTACACCCTCTACCGTACAGTACAGCTCGGTACGATTGCAGGTGGAGAGAATAGCAATTTCCTGCATACCCGCCGCCGAGTTAGCGTCTCGTAGCTGGGATGGCAGCAAGTCCGGGGCAAATGCCACCTTCTCGCGCACCGCCACCGGAGCTGTCTTGTGATTAATACCTAATGCCAATAAAGTCATGAACTGCTTAATTTTCTACCCGCTGAGATTTATAATCTGCTTATATATAAATAAGCATGCCAATATTCCGGCCAATTATTTCAGTATTGCCTAAAAGCGCAGTATTATATCCATATCTGCGCAAAAAAGTTGCACTGCTTGCAAAACAGTTCACTTACCCCAAGTATGGTTATTGTGATGACATCGTTCCACCAGAGGGTTTATTTATAATATGTTGAAGTTTATTTTAGGTTTAGCCCTGAGTTTCTCTGCCATGAGTGGTCAGGCGGGCACCATGGCGCCAGATGAACCGACTCAAGAATCACAGGATTACAGCGTTAATACTCTGTATGCCCTACTGGTGGCCGAAATGGCCGGGCAACGCCAATTGTTTGATTTGGCCCTGGGCAATTACCTGCTAGAGGCGCACCGCACTCAAGACCCAGGCGTGGCGGGCCGCGCCACCCAAATCGCCCAATACATAGGGGCCGATCAAGCCGCCCTGGACGCCTCCACCTTATGGGTAAAATTGGACGAGGCTAATCCCTTGGCGCAACAGGCGCTATGCCTGGAACTGGTTAAAGCCGCGCGTTTTAGCGAATCCATCTTGCATCTGCAAACCGCTCTGGATCTGGACCCCAAGCTCAACGTGAGCTTCATCGCCGTGCAGGGGGAAAACATGTCCGAAGGTTCTCGGGAGTTATGGCTGCAATCCCTCACCCCCTTATTACAGCGCTACAAAAAAAATCAGGCCCTGCTGTTTAATGTGGCCAACCTGCACAAACAACAACAAAATAATCAAATTGCCCTGGAGCTAGTGGATCAACTCATTGGCCAAAATGAAGAGTTTTACGGCGCCTGGACTTTAAAGGCCCGACTACACGCCACGCAGGGTGACGTGGACACCGCCCTTAGTGCCACCCAGGAGGCCCTCGAGCAATTCCCTAATGACAAGGCCTTCACCATCTTAAAGGCCCGCCTGCTAATTAAGAAAAAAGACATCACCCAGGCCCGTGAAGTATTTCAAAGCCTGGTCAAAGAGCACCCCAGAGACAGCCACATTTTACTGCCCTTGGCACTCACCGAACTGGAACTGCAGGATTTTGATGCCGCCCAAGCCAGTCTGGAAAAATTACTGGCCTTGGGAGCCATGCCCGATGAGGCCCACTACTATTTAGGGCGTATCGCTCAATTTAAAGAAGAGCCACAAAAAGCCCTCAGCCATTACCTGGCCATGCGTGGGGGTCGTGAATATCTGGCCGCACAAAGCGGCGTAGTGCAGGTGTATATTAAACTTGGCCAGAGCGAAAAAGCGTTGCAACACATTCGCCAGCAGCGCCAACAGGATTCCCAAAACAGCCAAGCCTATTTCTTAATGGAAGTGGAGCTACTCAATCGCACCGGCCAGTATGAAGCCTCCTTAGAAGTGCTTAACGACGCCCTTAAGGCCTACAACGGCAACACTGACCTAAGATACAGCCGCGCCATGGTGTCCGAGAAACTGGGTGACATCGTTCAGCTGGAAGAAGACCTGGCGTTTATCATAGATAAGAACCCCAAGAACGCCACCGCCCTAAATGCGTTGGGCTACACCCTGGCCGACCAAACAAAGCGCCTGGATGAAGCCCTTAAACTTATTCAACAAGCCCGCGCCATTGCCCCTAGCGATCCCGCTATTATGGACAGCCTGGGCTGGGTGTATTTCCGCTTGGGTCGTATGCAAGAATCACTGGAGCTTTTAAAGAAGGCTTACGTAGATTTTCCCGATGCCGAAGTGGCCGCACACCTGGGCGAAGTGTTATGGGCCATGGGCCTGCATAAAGAAGCCAAAGAAATCTGGAATCAGGGCATTAAAAAACAGCCCAATAGCCAAATTTTACTGGAAACCCTAAGTCGCCTGGAAGTGAATCTGTAAATGCGTTTTTTATTTGTACCCCTGTTGGCCTCCCTGTTAATCAGTCAACTAACAGGCTGTAGCCCCTTCAATAGTAAACCCGTGCAAGACAGCTGGACCCTTAGTGGCAAGATTGGCATCACCACCCCCAAAGAAAGCATGGCCGGCTTTATTCGCTGGCAACAGCAGCAAGACAACTTCGACATATATGTGAGCGGCCCCTTGGGCCAGGGCAGCACTCGCATTCAGGGCAATCCACAGCAGGCCACCCTGACTCAAGCCGGCAAAACCAGCGAAAGCCTAAACCCGCAACAGCTGGTATATGAACAACTGGGTTGGTTTTTCCCCTTGGAGAACCTGCCCTATTGGCTGCAAGGCAAACAAGCCCCCAACAGTCCAGCTCATATAACCAGTAAAGATGGCAAGTTAAGCCGGATTCAGCAGGACCAGTGGACCGTGGAACTGCTTAGATACCACAGCTATTACAACCTGCCCGAGCGCATTAAGATTCGCCAGGGGGATTGGAAGTTTCTGATCGTGGTGAAAAACTGGTCTGTGGACTAGCGACCAGATCGGCCACAGGGTGGCCTCGTACGAGGGCAGCCTCTGCCCGATTCTTTTGGCGTCCCGTGAAAACCTTCAGCCCCAGCGCACCAATAAAAATTAAGCATTGAGTAATAACCCCCCCATGACAACCCTTACCCTCCCCAGCCCAGCCAAGTTAAACCTGTTTTTGCACATCACCGGCCAGCGCCCGGATGGGTATCACGAACTACAAAGCATTTTTCAATTTATAGACATCTGCGACCAGCTTGGTTTCTCGGCACTGGATGATGGCGATATTCAAATCACTCCTAATATAGAAGGGGTGCCGTTACAGGAAAACCTCATCTATAAAGCCGCCCGTTTGTTGCAGCAAAAAACGGGCTGTAAACAGGGGGCCCACATACAGCTGGATAAAATTTTGCCCATGGGGGGTGGCTTAGGGGGTGGCAGCTCCAACGCCGCCACCACGTTAGTGGGCCTGAATCATCTTTGGCAAACCGGGTTAAGCATAAACGCATTGGCTGAACTAGGATTAAGTCTTGGGGCCGATGTGCCTATCTTTGTGCATGGCAAAGCAGCCTGGGCAGAAGGGGTAGGAGAAGTCATCACGCCCATGGAGAATTTAGAAGAAAATTGGTTTGTATTGGTGGTGCCAGATTGTCATGTGAATACCAAAGAAGTTTTTTCACATAAGGATTTGACAAGGGACACACCAAAGTGCAAAATGAGCGCCGCTCTTCGGGGCACAGGTCGAAATGACTGTGAATCAGTAGTTACCAAGCTTC